>DASURA010000077.1:0-13963 GCA_036280295.1 Hyphomicrobiaceae bacterium | reverse complement strand
CGGTTCTGGACGGTATCGAGGGTTGGCGTCTGCCCAACCCACAGCGCACCCGTGGCCTCGCAGCGGACCAGGTAGATGCCAGCCACGTTCTTGCGCTCCCTGTAGGCTGCGATTGCCGCCTTTCTCTGCTCGCCGTGCATTCTCGCTCCTTTTTAGATGATTCCCCGCCGGGCATGACGTCTGGTCCTACAAGCGAACGCCTGCGTCAATCCATCCACCCATCTCGCACCTGCTCAGGTTGGGCCTTGTGCTGGTGGCCCGGTTTGGGCTCGAATTGTGAAGTCCCGCAGGGCCCAAGTGGTTGCGACGCACGACAACTGCAGGCTCAGGAATTCAGGAGGGGAAGCGGGCGGGACCGCTTTCAGACGACATCGGACGTGGTCCTCGCCCCCTTCGCGACACTCTTGTTGCGAACGGGAGAGCGCGCGTCGCAATCGGTAGTGGCGCATCGTGACCTGGGCAGAGTTTTGGAACCAAGAGACGACGATCTACGTCAATGCCCGCCATAAGCGCGTGCATTACGCGCGCATCGCCCGGGATATTCTCAAGTATGTGGAGGGCCAGGGCGCGCGCGTTGTCGACTACGGCTGCGGCGAGGCGCTGTGCGCCGAGCAGGTGGCGGCGGCGTGCGGACACCTCTACCTGTGCGACGGCGCTTCGACGGTGCGCGAGCGGCTCGCGGCCCGCTACGCCGGGCACCCCAACATCACCATCATCGCGCCAGAGGCGCTTGCCGACCTGGCTCCGGGCAGCGTCGACGCGATCATCGTCAACTCCGTCATTCAATATCTGTCGCCGGCGGATTTCAGCCGCCTTCTTGCCGTCGCCCGCGACAAGCTGAGCGCGACCGGCCGGCTGGTGCTGGGCGACGTGATCCCGAGGCACGTCAACCCGGTGCAGGACGTTATCGCACTGTTGCGATTTGCGGCAGCCAACGGCTTCCTGCTGGCTGCCGCAGCGGGGCTCGTGCGATCCGCCTTCTCCAGCTACCCGCGGGTGCGCCGGACCGCCGGCTTCCTGCAGCTCGACGAGCCGGAGGTGCTGCAGGCCCTTGCCGATGCCGGCCTCACGGGACGTCGCGAGCCAAGCAACATCGGCCACAACCCCGCCCGCATGACCTTCATCGCCATGGTGTCGTCCGGTGGTCAGCCCGCGACCGACCCAGGCGGCGGCACGCGGCAGAACCGCAGCAAGCCCGGTCCGGCCGGCTACACCACCGCCGTCTTCCTGTTCGGGGCGATCTGGCTTGCCCTGTCCTCGCCGTGGCTCAGCGGCGCGGTCACCATCCCCTACGACGCCAAGGCGCTGTTCCAGGCGCAACTGCAATTCCTCGCCAACGCCCTGCATTCCGGCCAGTCGCCGCTCTGGAACCCGAGCGCCTTCGTCGGGCTGCCGCAGATCGCCGATCCGCAGTCGCTGATCCTGTCGCCCGCGTTCCTGCTGGCCTACCTGGAGAAGGCGCCGAGCTTTGCCCAGCTCGACGCCTACGTGCTGCTGCTGCTCGGTCTCGGCGGGCTGGCTACCATGAAGCTCTGCCAGGATCGTGGCTGGCATCCCGCCGGCGGCATCGTCGCGGCCATCGCCTTCGCCTTCGGCGCCTCGGCAGCCTGGCGCATCCAGCACATCGCCCAAATCCAGAGCCTGGCCTTCTTCGCAGTGACGCTATGGCTGCTCGCCCGTGCGCTCGACCGCTCGTCGCTGCGCTTCGGGGCGCTCGCCGGCGTTGCCGCCGGCCTGATGCTGGTCGAGCCCAACCAGGTGGCGCTGCTCGGCGGCTACCTGCTCGCCGGCTATTGCCTCAGCCACTGGCTCATGGCCACGAACCGTGTTGCGGCACTGCGCGCCAGCGTGCCGCCCTTGCTATGCGCCGCCGCCACCTGCGTCGCGCTGGCCGCCGTGCCGGTGCTGCTCACCTGGCTGTTCCTCGATTCCTCCAATCGGCCGGAGATCGCGTTCAGCGAGGCAGCGCGCGGCTCCTTGCACCCGGCCTCGCTGCTCACCGGCGTCGTCGCCGACCTCTTCGGCGCCTTCGATCCGAAGGTCGACTACTGGGGGCCCTACAGTGAATGGTGGAGCAAGACCGACCTCACCCTCACGCAGAACATGTGCCAGCTCTACATCGGCACCCTGCCGATCGTGCTGGTTCTGACGGTGGGCCTGGTGCGCGGGGTGCTGTGGACGCGCGAGCTGCGCTTCTATGCCATCGCCAGCGCCGCATTGCTGCTCTACGCGCTCGGCCGCTACACGCCGGTGTTCGCGCTGTTCTTCGACTTGCTGCCGGGTGTCGACGTGTTCCGGCGTCCCGTTGATGCCCTGTTCCTGCTTGGCGCCACGCTCTCCATCGCCGGCGGCTACCTCGTGCATCTGTGGGCGACCGCGCGGCTGCCGGCCGCGACGCTGCGCCAGAAAGTTCTTGAGGCCTCCCTGATCCTGGCGATCCTCATTGCGGCTCTCGCCACCGCGTGGTCCATGAGCCGCGCGGCCGTTGCCATGAAGCCCCTGCTTCTGGCGATGGCCTGGATCGGCGCAGCCGCCCTCCTGCTCGCCGCGCCTACGGCATGGCTGCGGCGCGGCAGCGGCCTCGTCATCGCCGCCCCGGCATTGCTGCTCGCGACAGATCTGGCCGCCAACAACGGGCCCAATGAATCGACGGCACTGCCGGCTTCTTCCTACGAGGTGCTGAAGCTCGACTGCCGCAACGATACGATCCAATTCCTGAAGGCCAACATGCGCCGCGACGTGGGAACGCCGTGGCGCGACCGGGTCGAGCTGGTTGGCCTCGGCTTCGAATGGCAGAACGCCGCCCTCGTGCACGGCCTGGAGGGCACGCTGGGCTACAATCCGTTCCGCCTCAGCGGCGTTGCCGGTGCCACCGGCGCGGAGGATTACATCGCCGGCGCCGACCAGAAGAATTTCTCGCGGCTGTTCCCCTCGTATTCCTCGCCGATGGCCGATCTGCTGGGGCTGCGGTATCTGGCCATCGGCGTGCCGGTGGAGCAGATCGACCACCGGCTCAAGCCCGGCGACCTTCATCTGGTGGCGCGCACCAAGGACGCCTTCATCTACGAGAACCCGCGCGCCCTGCCGCGCGCGCTGTTCGTGACCGACTGGCGCCTTGCTGATTTTGACGCACTGATCGCTTCGGGAGACTGGCCCCAAGTCGACCTGCGGCGCACGGTATTGCTCGATAGCCCGCCCAAGCTGGACACCAGCGCATCGAAAGGCGCGGCGGCGCTACCCCGCAGCTCGAGCGTCGCCATTCGCCACTACGAAAACACCAAGGTGGTGCTAGAGGTGGAGGCGGCGCAAGCCGGGCTCGTCGTGCTGCACGATGTCTGGCATCCCTGGTGGAGCGTCGAGGTGGACGGCATCGAGACGCCGATCCTGCGTGCCAACATCCTGTTCAGGGCGGTGCCCGTTCGTGCCGGGCATCACGTGCTCACGTTCGAGTTCAACCCGATCTCCAGCGCCATCGACGAGATTGGCGAGAGGCTCGGCGAGCACCTCAGCCACCGCCGCAACCCCGAGCGTGCGCGGCGCCGATCATAACGGCTGAGGCCAGGCCGCGTTCCGGTGTGCCGGGACCTGAGCCGGCGCCGGCGGGCGGGTTCAGTTGTGGTCCTCCGGCAGCAATGGCAGCGGGAAGAGCTCGATGCCTTCCTCGCTCAAGGCCTGGGCCTCCTCGCTGGTGGCTTCGCCGTAGATGCCGCGCGAGGGTGCCTCCTCGTAGTGGATCTTGCGCGCCTCCTCCGGGAAGCGCTGGCCCACATACTCTGACTTGGCCTCGATCTCCGCGCGCAGCCTGCGCATCGCCTTGGCCAGCTCGCCGTGGGCGGCAAGACGATGTGTCTCGGCCTGGCCGGGCGGCGGCACCGCTTGTGCCACGGCCTGCTCGCTTGGTGCCTTTTCGGCGGCCGGCTTTGCGGCGCGCTTGCGCTTCTCACCCTTGACGATGCTGGGCGTCATCAGCGTCTTGCCCACCTTGGCCGAGCCGCAGCGCGGGCAGCTCACCATGCCCTGCTTGGCCTGCCGGTCGTAGTCGGCGCTGGTGGAGAACCACGCCTCGAATTCGTGACGCTTCTCACACTTGAGGCGGTAACGGATCATGAGGCTTCCCTGGTCAGCGCCGGTTGAGCGCGGCTGATCTCGAACGGGCGGTCGTGACGGAGCGAGGGAATGCGGGTGCGGGCCTTCGCCACCTCCTCTGGCCTGATCTCGGCCACGATGACACCAATCTCGGTTTGCGCCTCGGCAATCACCTCGCCCCACGGCGAGACGATCAGGCTGTGGCCGTAGGTCTCTCGCCCGCATTCGTGCCTGCCGGCCTGGGCGGCAGCCAGCACGAAGCAGCCGTTTTCGATGGCGCGGGCGCGCATCAGCACATGCCAGTGCGCCTCGCCGGTCTGGCGCGTGAAGGACGAAGGGATGGCCAGGAAATCCGCGCCGGCCTTGGCCAGCGCCCGATAAAGGTGCGGAAAGCGCAGGTCGTAGCACACGGTGAGGCCCAAGGTGCCCCAGGGCAGCTCGGTCAGTACTCCGGCGTTGCCAGCCTGGTAGTTCTTGGATTCGCGATAGGTCTCGCCGCCCGGCAGCTCCACATCGAACATGTGCAGCTTGTCGAAGCGGGACTGGAGAGCCCCGTCAGGCGCAAACAGCAGCGAGCGGTTGGCAATCTTGCCGTTGCCATGCAGCACCGGCATCGAGCCGATGTGCAGCCAGATGCCCAGCTCCCGAGCCAGCGCCGAGAAGCTGGCGATCGCCGGGTTGGCCTCTTCCGGCCCCACAGCGGCGAACAGCCGCGCTCGCTCGGTTTCCATCAGGGTCGTGATCTCGGGCGTCTGCACGTATTGCGCACCTCTGCCGGCGGCTTCGCGGATCAGCGCGCTTGCCTCGGCCACATTGCGTGCGACATCGCGCCCGGTGCACAACTGCACCAGACCCGCCCGAAAGCCCTCACGTTCCTCGGACATGCGTTACACGATCCCCACGGCTATATCCTAATGTAGGGGGTGATCGCGGCGCCGCATAGGCGGAAGGGCGTCACACCTGAAGGCGATTTGGTCGGACAGATTTGGTCGGACAGGGTATCAGCCAGGGCGCAGGGCTGCGACACGGCGCAGCCGCGCGACACCGAAGCCTACCCGATGCATGCGCATCGGCCCAGTCGATGCCACGCGCGCTGCTATCGTATCCGGGGCGCCAGACGGGCGGCCGCATCTCGGCGCGGCAGGGTGCAACGAGCACAAAGCTTGCCCCCGTTGCTCCCATGCCTCGACATGCCGGTGCGTGCGCTCTCCCCACGGGATTCCGGTGTGATGCCTCTGCTCATCGCACCCCGTGGGAATCAATTCGCGCCGCCGCACCTCGCCTCCAGCGACAGCCGTACCGCAGGGCCCACCCAGCGCTGACGCTCGAGTGCACCCGGCGGTAATATCCGCCCTACTCCGCCGCCTCCAGTGCTCCCTCGCGCACCGGCTCCACCCTGGCGGCGCAGAACTTGAACTCGGGGATTTTGCCCAAGGGATCAAGCTGCGGGTTGGTGAGGAGGTTGGCGGCGGCCTCGGCGAAGCAGAACGGGATGAACACCATGCCCTCGGCCACGTCGCGGTCGGCGCGAGCTCTGAGCGTCACCTCGCCGCGGCGGGTGGAGACCTTGATGAAGCTGCCGGGCTCCACGCCAAGGCGATCCAGCTCCTGCGGGTTCACGCCAACGATGGCCTCCGGCTCCAGGTAGTCGAGGTTGCTGGCGCGCCGCGTCATTGAGCCGGTGTGCCAGTGCTCCAGCATGCGGCCGGTGGTGAGCACCCACGGATACTCGGCGTCAGGCAGCTCGTCGGGTGGACGCAGCTCGGTCGGCACCATCTTGGCGCGGCCCGACTTGGTCGGGAACGACTGGGCGAAGATGATCTCGTTGCCGGGCTTGTCGGGCGCGTCGCACGGATAGGTGACGGAGTCCTCGCGCTCGAGGCGCTCCCAGGTAATGTTCTCCAGCGACGGCATCACGTAGGCCATCTCGGTGAACACCTCCGAGACATGCTTGTAGCTCCAGTTGACGCCGATGCGCTGGGCGATCTCCTGGATCAGCTCCCAATCCTGGCGGGCCTCACCCGGCGGGTTCAGCACGGGCCGGCCGATCTGCACCTGGCGGTTGGTGTTGGAGTAGCTGCCGAGCTTCTCGGCGTGTGCGGAGGCCGGCAATATCACGTCGGCGTGCCAGGCGGTCTCGGTGAGGAAGATGTCCTGCACCACCAGATGCTCGAGGTGGGCGAGCGCCTCGCGGGCATGCTGGACATCCGGGTCGGACATGGCCGGGTTCTCGCCCATGACGTACATGCCCTTGATCACGTCGTCCTTGATGGCGTGCATGATCTCGACCACGGTGAGGCCCTTGCTGGGCGGCAGCTGCACACCCCAGAAGGCCTCGTACTTGCCGCGGATCTCCGGGTCCTCCACCGACTTGTAGTCGGGGAACACCATGGGGATCAGGCCGGCGTCGGAGGCGCCCTGCACGTTGTTCTGGCCGCGCAGCGGATGCAGGCCGGTGCCAGGGCGGCCGACGTGGCCGGTGACCAGCGCCAGGGCGATCAGGCAGCGGGCATTGTCGGTACCATGCGTGTGCTGCGAGACGCCCATGCCCCAGAAGATGATGGAGCGCTCGGAGCGGGCGTAGAGGTGGGCCACCTCGCGGATGGTGGCGGCGGGGATGCCGCACACCGGCTCCATGGCCTCTGGAGTGAACTCCTTCGTCTTCTCCTTCAGCGCCTCGAAGCCCTCGGTGTGGGCCTGGATGTACTGGACGTCGGTGAGCCCCTCGTGGATGATGACGTTGAGCATGCCATTGAGCAGCGCTACGTCGCGGCCGGGCTTGAACTGCAAGGTGCGATAGGCGTAGCGGGCGAGGCCCTGGCTCTGCCCGCGCGGGTCCATCACGATCAGCTTGGCGCCGCGTTTGGCGGCGTTCTTGATGAACGTGGCGGCGACCGGATGGTTCTCGGCCGGGCGCGCGCCGATCACGATCATGCAGTCGGCGTCCTTGGCCGCCGTGAACGGCGCCGTGACGGCGCCGGAGTTGACGCCCTCCATAAGCGCGGCCACGGACGAGGCGTGGCACAGCCGCGTGCAGTGGTCGACGTTGTTGGTGCCGAAGCCCTGGCGTACCAGCTTCTGGAACAGATACGCCTCCTCGTTGGAGCCCTTGGCCGAGCCGAAGCCGGCGAGCGCGTCGCCGCCGTCGCGGTCGCGGATCGCCTTGAGGCCGGCGGCGGCCTTCGTGAGCGCTTCCTCCCAGGTCGCCTCGCGAAAGTACTTATGCACCTCGTCGCGACGGATCTGCAGGTTGGCGTCCTTCGGCACACCCTCGCGCCGGATCAGCGGCTTGGTGAGGCGGTCGGGGTGGTGGATGTAGTCGAAGCCGAAACGGCCCTTGACGCACAGGCGGTTCTCGTTGGCCGGGCCGTCGCGGCCATCGACGTAGAGAACCTTGTTGTCCTTGACGTGCACCGTGGTCTGGCAGCCGACGCCGCAGTAGGGACAGACCGTATCGACCGACTTCTCCTCGAAGTGGACGCGCTTGCCCTTGTCGTCGAGCAGCGACTTCTCCATCAGGGCGCCGGTGGGGCAGACCTGCACGCACTCGCCGCAGGCGACGCACGTGGAGGTGCCCATGCCCTTGTCGAAGTCGAACACCACCTTGGACTCGTGGCCGCGGTAGGCCATGCCGATCACGTCGTTGGCCTGCACCTCGCGGCAGGCGCGGACGCACAGGCCGCAGCTGATGCAGGCGTCGAGGTTGACGGCGATGGCGGCGTGGGTGCTGTCGGGCGCCGGCCGGGCATCGCGCGGGAAGCGGCTGCTGGCCTCGATGCCCATGGCATCGACCCAATTCCAGAACTTGGAGGCCGGGTCATGGCTCTCCTCGCGCACCGGTTGGTCGGCCATCAGCAGCTCAAAGACCATCTGGCGCGATTTCTTAGCCCGCTCCGAGGCGGTCTTGACTTTCATGCCGTTCGCCGGCTTGCGCTGGCACGAGGCGGCAAGCACGCGCTCGCCCTCCACCTCCACCATGCAGGCGCGGCAGTTGCCGTCGGCACGGTAGCCCGGCGCCGGGTGCCAGCACAGGTGCGGGATCTTGGTGCCATGGCGCTGGGCCACCTGCCAGATGGTCTCGTCGGGCGCGGCCTCGACGGTCTTGCCGTCCAGCTCGAAGGTGATCTTGTCGGTCATCGTCGTATCTCAGCTCTTCAGCTCGACTTCGACAAACGCGAACTCGAAGGGGTTGGCATTAATGACGTTGTGGTGCACGCCCGCCTTGCGGAAGTAGGAGACACCGAGCTGCAGGTCGGAGAAGCCCTCCTCGCCCTGCGGCGAGACGAGCTTCAGCCGGCCGTTCCCAACGGGAACCACCACGTAGTCCATCTGGTGCACGTGCTCGCCGGTTTCCGCGCCCGGCGCGAAGCGCCATTCCGTCACCCGCACGCGGTCGTTGTCGACCTGCACGGTGGGGACGGCTTGCGGACGGCTGCTCACCGCAGATCCTCCGGGAAGTACTTGAGCACGCTCTTCACCGGGTTCGGTGCCGCCTGGCCGAGGCCGCAGATGGAGGCGTCGCCCATTACCTGGCCCAGGTCCCCCAGCAGCTCCGGGTCCCAGTTCCCGGCGCTCATCAGCTGGACCGCTTTCTCGGTGCCGTTGCGGCAGGGCGTGCACTGGCCGCAGCTCTCGTCCTCGAAGAACTTCATCAGGTTGAGGGCCACGGCCTTCATGTCATCCTTGTCGGACAGGATGACAACGGCGTGGCTGCCGACGAAGCTGCCGTGCTTCTCCAGCTGGCCGAAGTCGAGTGGGATGTCCGCCATGTACGCCGGCAGGATGCCACCCGAGGCGCCGCCGGGCAGGTAGCCCTTAAGGTGATGGCCGTCGAGCATGCCACCGCACAGCTCGATCAGATCCCTGGCGGTGGAGCCGGCGGCTGCGAGCACCACGCCGGGGTTCTTGACGCGACCAGAGACGGAGTAGGAGCGCAGGCCCTTGGCGCCGTTTTTGCCCTGCGACGCGAACCACTGCGCGCCCTTCTCCAGGATGGCCGGCACCCAGTAGAGCGTCTCGATGTTGTTGACCAGCGTCGGCCGGCCGAACAGGCCGACCTGGGCGACGTAGGGCGGACGGTGGCGTGGCAGGCCGCGCTTGCCCTCGATCGACTCGATCATGGCGCTCTCCTCGCCGCAGATGTAGGCGCCGGCGCCGCGACGGACGTGGAGCTTGGTGTGCTTCGTCAGCCCCGCCTGCTCCAGCTTGGGGAGCTCGGCAGCTAGGATGCGGTGCACCGCCGGATATTCGTCGCGGATGTAGATGAAGACCTCGGCAGCCTCCACCGCCCAAGCGGCGATCAGCGCGCCCTCCAGGAACTTGTGCGGCTCCGTCTGCAGATAATGGCGGTCCTTGAACGTGCCGGGCTCACCCTCATCGCCGTTGACGGCCATCAGGCGTGGCCCCTTCTCGGCGCGCACCAGGCTCCATTTGCGGCCGGTGGGGAAGCCGGCGCCGCCGAGGCCGCGCAGGCCACCGTCAGACAGCGTGGCGATCACGTCCTCGACCTTGCGCTCGCCTGAGACGCAGGCGCGAAGCACGCCGTAGCCGCCCGCCTTGGTGTAGGCGTCGAGATCCTGGTACGCGGGGATCTCGGCATGCACATGCCCGCCCTGCGCCAGCTCCTTGAGGAGCCCGGCGCTGGCGCGACCGACATGGTGGTGGCCTACCTCGGCGGCTGGGGCGACATCGCAGGCGCCGAGACACGGCGCCCGCACGACGCGCACATCGGCCGTCGGCGCGGCCTCCAGCTCGGAGATGAGCCGCTCGGCGCCGGCCAGCATGCAGCTCAGGCTGTCGCAGACGCGGATGGTGACCCTGGGCGGACGCTCCTCGGTGTCGCCGACCACGTCAAAGTGGGCATAGAAGGTAGCCACCTCGTAGATCTCGGCCATCGGGATGTTCAGCTCGGCGGCCAACGCCTGCAGGTGTCCCTCAGGCAGGCAGCCCTCGGCATCCTGGATCAGGTGGAGGTACTCGATCAGCAGCGCCCGCTCGCGCGGCCGGTCGCCCAGCAGCGCCTGCACCGCCGCGGCCTCGTCCTGGCCCAGGACGCGCCCCTTGGGAAACATCGGCGCCTTGCGCCGGCCCGATCCCGGATGGATGGCTCGGCGGCCGGGCTTGGCCTGATTCACGCCCTTGTTGATGTTTGCTGCTGCGCTGTCGTGCATTCCTTAGGACCCCCTGGCAGGGCATTCGTATTCTGTCAGCCCATTATACCCCTGCGCCTCGCGAGGGCAGGCGTAATAGTGGCATACCATATGCCATTGGCTGTCGGCTTTGTCGAGGCTGCCCTGACTCGTCGAAAGTTGGGGGGTTAGTGGCGCCGTGCGACCAACGTGCCACTACACAACTTCCCTGGTATACCAGTAAAGAAATGGTAGTAAGAATACGTATGGCGCTACGGGAAGGCGCCGGATCAGTCAATGGGGAAAGGGAACGATGCTGGCGGCCTTTGCGGCTTTGAGCGATCAGATCGCGCAATACCTCGAGACGGCAGTCGGCGTTGACGCCGACATGGTGGTGTCGGTGTTGCGCATCATCGGCATCAATATCATTCTGTCGGGTGATAATGCCGTCGTTATTGCACTCGCCTGCCGGTCGCTGCCGCCACGTCAGCGGGTCATGGGCATCATTCTGGGTGCCGGCGCCGCCGTCGTTCTGCGAATCCTGTTCACGTTGATCGTGCAGACGCTGTTCGATGTGCCCTTCCTGAAGCTGGTAGGCGGGGTGATCCTGCTGTGGATTGCCATCAAGCTGCTGATGGGCGAGGAATCCAGCGAGGACAGCATCCGCTCCGGCTCCAACGTGTGGGAAGCCGTGCGCATTGTCGCCGTTGCGGATATCGTGATGAGCCTGGACAACGTGCTGGCGATCGCCGGCGCCGCGGGCGGGCATACCGGCCTGATCATCCTCGGCCTCGTCATCAGCATTCCGTTGGTCGTGTTTGGCGCAACGCTGCTTACTTGGATCCTCGACCGCGTGCCGCTGCTGGTGTGGGCCGGGTCCGCCCTGCTGGGCTGGGTTGCCGGTGAGCTGATCGCGCACGAGCCGACCCTCCAGCCCTACCTTCAGGGGCTGGCAGACTCGTTGGCTCTCTCACTGCATGCGATTGCTCGAACCATCGAGGTCGGCGGCGCCATCCTGGTAGTGGCGGTGGGCTGGATCATCTCCCGCGCCGGCGCCCGCAAGGCAGCCGGCGAGGCTGCCGAGTAGGAAGGGCGCACGCAGCCGCTCGACCGGCTGAGTACTGCTGAGAACAAGACTGGACACAATCAGAGAAGGCGGCGTGGCTCCTGTGGAGCCGCGCCGTTTTTTACTTGGGCGGTAGACGCTCCTGTGGCCCGCACGCCACCTCGACGGCCCTGCCTCGCCGTGCCCGTAATCGCGAGAGCCGCCCGGATGAAAGCCCTCGCTTTTATTGAGGCTGTCGGCCAGGGCCGCGTCACTGCCGGCTTACCCTCGATGGCGTACGGCGTGAGCGATGATGCGCCAGGACGGTGCAACTCGCCAACATCGAGCGGAGCGCGCGCGGCGGTCCTGCAAGGCAGGGTGGGGTTAATGCTGGAATGTACGAGGCTGTTCGACGGCGCCGATGCCGCGCGCGGCGCCGGTGGAAGACGGGACGGAGTGAGGATGCTGCGACCGGGGGCGCCGGCGCTCGTCACAAATTGCGGTGCGCAGCTCGAACGAGGGGCGCCTTGCAAGCACGATCGGAAAAACAATCGTCGTGGTAGTGGCGCGGGCACGTGCTGCACGCGCCCCGCGCCATCAAATCAGTAGCCGAGGAACGCTTCCAGCGGGCCCTTCGGCAACGGCACCAGGAACCATTTCTCGAACAAGAAGAACAGCATCAGCGGGACGAGTATGCCGATGGTCAACGACTTGATGATGCTCTCGCGGCCGATGGCGATCATGAAGCCGAAGATGAAGATGGCCGACGCCACGTAGATGCCGATTCCCGGAATGTCGACCGGGCCGATCGAGATGCCGCCGATCAGGGCCACGTATGCGAAGCTCGGCAGCAGCACGGCCAGCACCCGGCTGAAGGGCCGTACTCCTACGAATGTCTCGCTCGGGCCGCGCTGCAGGACAGCCACGACCAGCGTAACGAGGCTGGAGACCCCCATGATCGAGGCGACCCAGAACGGGTAGTAGCCGGGCGCCGGGCCGACGCCCTCCTCCCAACCGAACCCCAGCCGTGTGCTGTCGCTGATGACGATGGCGGCGCCGCCCAGCAGAAGCAGGGCGACTACGATCTCCATCACCCGGTTCGAGACCAAGGCTGGGCCTTCGTCCTCGGAGCTGTTCTCATGCATTGCGTATGTCTCTTGTGGAAGCGGGGAAGGCGGGGTGTCCGGCACCCGCGGCGCCGGACACCCTCACGATCACTTGCCGGGAGCCAGGAAGCCGGCTTCCTTCATCAGGCCGTGGTGGAGCTTGTCGGCGTTCTCCACCCAGGTCTTGAACTCGGCACCGGTCATGAAGGTCTGGTTGAATGCACCCTGCTCCATGAACGACTTCCAGTCGTCGGTCGCCATCACCTTCTTGAACAGATCGATGTAGTAGTCGACGTGCTCCTGCTTGACGCCGGGCGACATGAAGATGCCGCGCAGCATCTGGTACTCGGTGTCGACCCCCGCCTCCTTGCAGGTCGGGATGTCGGACCAGGCCTGCGTCGCCGTCACCTTCTTGGTGTAGATGCTGCGCTTGGCGTCGAAGATGCAGAGCGGCTTCAGGTTGCCGGCTTTCCAGTGCGACACCGCCTCGATCGGGTTGTTGACCGACGAGTTGATGTGCTTGCCGACGAGCTGCACGGCCACCGAGCCGCCGCCCTTGTGGGGAATGTAGGTGAACTTCTTGGGCGCGGTGAGCTTCTCCAGCGCCACGGTGATGATCTGGTCCTCCTGCTTGGAGCCGGTGCCGCCCATCTTGAAGGACTTGTCCGGGCCTGCCTTGACGGCGGCGATGTAGTCACCCGCAGTCTTGTACGGTGCGTCCGCAGGTACCCAGAGGACGAACTGGTCGAGCGCCAGCATGGCAACCGGCGTGAGGTCCTTCCAGCTCACGGGAACACCTGTCGCGAGCGGCGTGGTGAACAGGTTGGACAGCGTGATGACGATGTTATGTGGATCGCCAGCCGACTTCTTCACCTCCAGGAAGCCTTCGGCACCAGCGCCGCCGCCCTTGTTGATCGCGACGATCGGCTGCTTGGCGAGCTTGTGCTTGGCAACCACGCCCTGGATGAAGCGGGCCATCTGGTCGGCGCCGCCACCGGTGCCGGCCGGAATGATGAACTGGATGGGCTTGGTGGGCTCCCATGCCTGGGCGGGCGCCTGCGCGCTGAGCGCGAGTGCGAGCGCGCTGGCACAGAGGGCGAGTGCCCCGCTGGTCCAGCCCGTGTGGCGGGCGGTCGAATGTTGCGCCATGCTTCCGTTCCTCCTTGGTAATGCAGTTTATTTACTTGGGTCGTCTTGCGAGCAGCCCGTCACTGCTCGCGGTCCACGGCCGCTGCCCCGGCGGACGCCGGAACCGGTCGAGAACTCGCTTTCAACTTGTCAATTGCCCACGTCACGCCCGGCCAGAACAGCAGAACCATGCCGAGGGTCATGATCGATCCTACCAGCCAGTTGGACCAGAAGATGGTCAGATCACCCTGTGAGGCGAGCATGGCCTGCCTGAATGATTCCTCTGCCTTGTCGCCCAGCACGATGGCCAACACCAGCGGCGCCAGCGGATAGTCGAGCTTGTTGAAGACATAGCCTATGACGCCGAACACCAGCATTAGCCAGACGTCGAACATGCTGTTGTGAACGGTATAGGCACCGATCGCGCAGATGACGATGATGATGGGGCCGATGATCGAGAACGGTACCCT
>DASURA010000076.1:0-29567 GCA_036280295.1 Hyphomicrobiaceae bacterium | reverse complement strand
CTATCCGGAGCTCGGCCGCGCGCAGGCGCTGATCCAGGAGACGTTGAAGCTGGAGGAGACGCGCTTTCGGTCGCTCCTGGAGCGCGGCCTCGGCCTGCTCGACGACGCGAGCGCCGGCCTGAAAAAGGGCCAATCCCTTTCCGGCGAGACCGCCTTCAAGCTCTATTCTACCTACGGCTTCCCGCTTGACCTGACACAGGACGCGCTGAAGCCGCGCGGCATCAAGGTCGACACCGCCGCCTTCGACAAGGCGATGGAGGCGGACAAGGAGATGGCGCGCAAGGCCTGGAAGGGCTCTGGCGAGGCTGCGACCGAAGGCGTCTGGTTCGAGATCAAGGAGAAGGTGGGCGCAACCGACTTCCTCGGCTACGAGACCGAATCGGCCGAAGGCGAGGTGAAGGCGATCGTCAAGGACGGCAAGGAGGCGCGGAGCCTCAAGGCCGGCGACGAGGCGGCGCTGGTGCTGAACCAGACGCCGTTCTACGGCGAATCCGGCGGCCAGGTGGGCGACCAGGGCACCATCCACGGCCCCAAGGGCGCGCTGTTCCGCGTCACCGACACCCAGAAGCGGCTGGGCGACCTGTTCGTGCACTTCGGCAAGGTCGAGCAGGGCACCTTCAAGCCCGGTGATGCCGTGGCGCTGGAGGTAGACCACGCCCGCCGCACGGCGACACGCGCCAACCACTCCGCCACCCACCTCTTGCACGAAGCGCTGCGCCAGGTGCTCGGCACCCACGTCGCGCAGAAGGGCTCGCTGGTGGCGCCGGACCGGCTGCGCTTCGATTTCTCCCACCCCAAGCCGATGAGCGCCGAGGAGGTGGCGGCGGTCGAGGAGATGGCCAACGCCCACGTGGTGCAGAACACGCCCGTCACCACCCGGCTGATGGCACTGGAGGACGCGCTGGAGACCGGGGCCATGGCCCTGTTCGGCGAGAAGTACGGCGAAGAGGTGCGCGTCGTCTCCATGGGCGAGACCGTGTCGAACCCAGCGGAACTGACATCAAAGAAGGCCAACAAGGCCTGGTCGGTGGAGCTGTGCGGCGGCACCCACGTTAAACGTACCGGCGACATCGGCCTCATCAAGGTAATCGCAGAGAGCGCCAGCTCGGCCGGCGTGCGCCGCATCGAGGCGTTCACCGCGGAAGGTGCGCGGGAGTACCTGGCCAAGCAGGACGCGCACATGCGCGAGCTGGCCGGCCTGCTACGCACCCGGCCCGACGACGTTGTGGAGCGTGTCAAAGTTCTGCTCGACGAGCGCAAGCAGCTCGAGCGCCAGCTTGCCGACGCCAAGCGGCAGATCGCGCTGGGCGGCGGCGCGGCGGCCCAGGCGAACGGCAACGGGGCGGACGGCGCAAGCGCGGGCGCACCGATCCGCGCCATCGGCGACATCAAGCTGCTGGCACGCTCGGTCCAGGGCCTGAACCCCAAGGATCTGCGCGGCCTGGTCGACGACGGTAAGAAGCAGGTGGGCTCCGGGGTGGTTGCCATCGTCGGCGTCACCGAGGACGGCAAGGCCGGCTTGGCCGTGGGTGTCACCGAGGACCTCCTCAAGCGTATCAGCGCCGTGGATTTGGTGCGCGCCGGCGCCGAGGCGCTGGGCGGCAAGGGGGGAGGCGGCCGCGCCGACATGGCCCAGGCCGGCGGTCCCGACGGCACCAAGGCCGCAGCGGCGCTCGCCGCCATCGAGGCGCGCCTCGCGGGGTAGGTGTCAGCCCCTGCGGCCTACGGCGTTCACACAAATGATCAGTGGTCTGCGCCAAGCGGAGACCAAGCTGACACCACCAGCACCGATTTTCGTCGCAATTGGCGCGCAGACTCTGTGTATCTGTGCAGCTTCCAACGCTGGGAAAGACCCATGCGCGCCTCCCCGACCACGCGAGCCAATTTTCGAGGCAGCGTCCTGTTCGCCTGCACCATCGCGGCGATCGCGGTCCCGGCATTGGCGGCCGACGACCTCTGCGGCCGGCCGCGCGAGACGCCCGAGGCGCTTTTCAACCGCCTCACCAAGACTGAGAAGCTGCCCGAGGCGTTCCGCGACAAGGCCTATGTGACCATCAACGACGCCGCCAAGGCAACGATCTGGAGCTTCACCGTGGCCGGTCATCCTGCCCACCCGGCAGTCGTCTGCCGGCATCCCGTCGAAACAGGCGGCAAGCTCAGCATCGACATGGGCATCCAGTGCGGGGCCTCTGACGACGCCTGCGAGCAGCTGGCGCGCGGCTTCGAGGGGCTGAACGCAAAACTGCTCAAGGACGCGGAGAGCAAGGCCCAGTAGAGGCGCAAACAGGCAGAGCCCATTGCGCCGATGCGCTCGCCCCGGCTCGGGGAGACGACTGGCTGATGCTGAGCTGCACGATTGGTGAGAGCACCGCAGGCGCGCACAGGGTGCGTTGCGCTGCTCGTTTTGGCGGCGCTCGGCGCTCAATCGCTACAGGCGTGAGCCGAGCAGCGGCGCGATGCGGTCTACGCGATTGGTCCAGACGCCGCCACTGTAGCCCACGGGCAGCTGTGCCAGCGCCGCCGCACTGTCGATGCCGCGCGAGTATCCACCGTCCCACGTCCCGGCGATGAAGACCTCGGCGCCGACCCGCTGCATTCGTGACAGAAAGCGGTGGGGCCAACCCCACAGCCAGGGAGCAATGTTGACCGGAATGAGGAGCAGGCTGTCCCGGCATGCTGTCGGCACATAGCCCGCCCATCCCAGGCCGATGTAGCCGATGAGGCAGCGCTTCAAGCCGGCACGCGATAGCGTCATGACCCGGGGCAGACGCTCGCGCACGACCGCGACCGGGCGATCGCCGCCATAGACCAGGATACGGGCGAGTCGATCGAGCGGCAGCCGGGCAAGCCGCTCGGCCAGCTTCTCGCCGTCCGCCGGATCGTTGCTCTTGATATCGATCAGCAGGCGCCGCGCCGGAAACTGCGCCAGCACCTCGTCGAACGACGGCAGCAGTCCGACACCCTTGCCGCGGAACGGATGCGTCTTGCCGCCGTCAGCCGTGTAGCCGTAGCCGATATCGAGCGCCTTCAACTCCGCCAGCGTGTGCTCGCGCGTGGCGCCCTTGCCGTCGGTGCGGCAGTCGAGCATCCAATCGTGGAACACGGCGAAATTTCCATCTGTCGTCGGATGAACGTCAAGCTCCACGACATCCGCACCAGCCTCGAATGCCGCCCGCATCGAGGCGATGGTATTCTCCAGATAGCCGTGCTCAGGCGGATCGATGCGCTCGGCCGTGCAGGTGTCCGCCTTGAGGCCATCGGCAGCGAACGTCTGGTGCAAGCCGCGATGGGCGAGGAGCACCGGCTTGCCGCCGGTTGGCCGGCTCAGGAGGCTCGTGTTGTTGAGATAGACACCGCCGGCCAGCGCGGCCGCAACTGCCAGGATCACACGGGGCGCTCGCCGCATGTCGTCTTCTCCCCCGTCATGGAATGGACGCTGTCAGGCCGAGCGGCGGGCTAGAGGATGATGAAGGCACCGGTGCGGCAGACACCGTCATCCCCGACGTTGCAAAGACCGCCAAATTCTCGCCCAGCCTCTACGGGGCGTTACGCTTACCTCTGTGCATACGCGATGAACTCCAGCAGCGAGCCGTCCGGATCGCGGAAGTACACGCTCAAGCCCGCATCGCGCGCGCCGTTGCGCGGCACCGGCCCCAGCTCGATCGCCACGCCGTGGCTCGCCAGATGCGCAACCGCCTCGTCGATCAGCCCCGGCCAGACGAAGCACAGGTCGCTGTTGCCGGGCATCACCGGCAGACGCGCCAGCGGCGTGGCCGACACACCTGGACCGTGGCAGTTGAGCTGTGTGTCGCCGAAGCGGTAGGCCCAACCGGCGCCGCGCCTGACGAGCTCGGCGCCGAGCACGTCGCGATAGAACGCGTTCGAGCGCTCCCAATCGGAAACATGAATCACGCAATGGTCGAGCTTCACCTCTGCCATGATGCTCCCCGACGGCCGTCCTCCGCACGCCCGACCACGCTACATGAAATGCACACTTCTGCACAGGCGCCGCTCGGCGAACCGCATTCACGCTGGGTTCAGGCCGACCTCGACAAGAGTGCCGCCCGTCGTCGACGGTATTGAGCCGCAGCAACCATACCCCGGCAGGCGGACGGGCGACGGAAGCTGCACCAGAGTTGCGTTCACATCGCTGCGCGCGCGCCGCTGCAGCCCCGAGAAAGCCGGAAAGCGTCCCCAACGTCGTCGGATCACAACCAACATGCATCCAGTCGCGGAGACGATCATGTCCTTGCGCCGCAACCTCGCAGCCGGCCTGTGGCTGTCGGTTTTCGCTGGTGCCTGCGGTTTGGACACCGCATGGGCCGGCACTGCCCTGCCGGCGAGCAAAGTCCAACCGTGGGTGCTCGTCGCCCTGTTCTGGGCCGTCGCCCTGATCTCAGTTGCGATCCACCATCTGGCTCGTCACATCGTACGCGGCGGCCTGGCGCTGATGCGTAGCGCGATGGCTCATACCTCCCGCTCCCTGCAGGCAGCCCAAAAGGCTCCCGCGGCCGTCGCCCGGCTGGCAGAGGCGGTCACGTCGTCGCTCTCGTTGCGATGGATGATGCTGACCTACGCCTGGGAGCAGCACGCCACCAGCGCTCGCCGCGCACCGAGGGCGGTGATCGGCTGGTCGCGCTCGGCGCTGAGGGCGCTGCGGACGTGAGCTGGTGGTTGTCGGGGCCAGCCCCCGTCTCCTCGCGTCTCGCGCCTTATTATTGCATCCCACGCTCCGGGAGACCGTCGATCCAGGTGCGCACGACAGCAATGGCATCGTTGCCGTTCAGGTAGAGATCGCTGTGGTGGCCATTTGGGAACACCACCAGCCGCGTCGGCCCGGGGGCCAGGTGCGCCAGCTCGCGCCCCATGGCCGCCGGCACGACGCCGTCGTTCGCCCCGTGCAGGATGAGCAGCGGCACCTTGAGGCCGGTGATGACGCGGTTGGTCTCGTAGCGGTCGGCAAGGATCAGGCGGACGGGCAGGATCGGATACGCCTGCGCGGCGACATCGACGATCGACGTGTAGGGCGCCTCCAGAATGACACCGGCCACCGGGAGCTCGGCGGCGATCCTGGCGGCCAGCCCTGTCCCCAGCGATTCTCCGTAGGCGACGATTGCGGACGGCGCCACGCCCTCCGCCTGCACCAAAGCATGGTAGGCACGCCGCGCATCGGCCGTGTTGTTGATCTCGGTGGGACGGCCCGAGCTGCCGCCGTAGCCGCGATAGGTCATCATGTAGACGCCCCAGCCCTCGGCCATGAAGCGCGCGATCCGCGACGCCCGTATGGCAAGGCTGCCGCCATTGCCGTGGAAGTACAGCAGCGTGGGCTTGCCGGGCTCAGCCTTCCCATACCAGGCGATGATGCGGGCGCCATCAGGCGCCTGCAGCACGCGTTCGGCGACGCCGGCAAGTCCGGCCCGGGCCGGCAGCGTGTGCATCGGGTCGGGCAAATACATGAGCCTGCGCTGGCCGGCATAGGCGATGACGACCAGCAGCCCATAGACGGCGACAGCGCCAAGCAAGACCTTGATCCAAACAGACATGAGCTCCTGCCGGGGTCAGCCCCCTTTTTCTCAGGTGGACCTTGTTTCGCCGCAAGGCAGACAGGGGCCGCCCCCCAATTGCGACGGTCACTTGCCGTCGGAGACTGCCACCCTGGCGCATTGCGAAGACGACGAAATATATTCGATCGCCATCCGCACCAGCTCGGGCAATGTGCGTGCCCCCAGCTTTGCCTTGAGCTGGGAGCACGTGTTGGCCACCGTCTTGTAGCTCACGCCAAGCGCGCGGGCGATCTCTTCGTACGACTTGCCCTCGGCAACCAGCGCCAGCGTCTGCAGCTCGCGGCGCGTCAACTCGGCGAGCTGCTCGTTGCGTCCCGGCGTGCCGAGCAGCGCCACCTGCAGCGCGAGCTGGTGGCTCAGGTAGGGATTCCCACGGCGGACGCTTTCGAACGCCTCGATGAGGCTCTCTGGCGGGCTGTCCTTCAGCAGGTACCCGGTGGCACCGGCCGCCATGGCGCGGCTGACGATGATCGGGTCGCCGTGCATGCTGAGCACCAGGATCGGAACCTGGGCGGCTTCGGCACGCAGGCGGCGGATGAGGTCGAGGCCGCCCAGCCCCTTGCCCTGCAAGGCGAGGTCGACGATCGCCACATCAGGGCGACGCTGGCGGAACAGGCGAAAGCCCGCCTCCACGCTCTCTGCCTCGATCACCTCGCAGACACAGGCATCCTCCAGGATGCGCCGGCATCCCTGCCGGACAATCGGATGGTCATCGACAAGAAGAACCCGCATCATCCCCTGCCATCCTCGTCTTGCATATCCATCGCTACAGGAATGCGAGCCTCAGCCTCCTGCAGCGGGATCGCAATGTCGAGACGCGTTCCACGGCCGGGCTCGTCAGCGATGCTGAAGGCGCCGCCGAGCGCACCGACGCGCCGCTCCATGCCGGTCAACCCCAGCCCTGGAGGCGCTCCGGGCGCAACACCGTGGCCATCATCGCGCACCGAGAACCGCAGCACGACCGAGCTCGACGGCGCGTCAACCACGGGCATCGTCATCTCCTCGATCCGGACCGCAACCGTCTTGGCCGCCGCGTGACGAACGGCGTTGGTGATACCCTCCTGGATGCAGCGATAGACCGTAAGGTCGATGCAGTCGCCGTAGCTTTGCCCGAGATTGCCGATGTCGAGCTTGAAGGCATGATCGGCATCGTTGCGCTCGAAATCGGCCACCAGATCCGCAATCACGTCCGCCAGCGGTGCGTGACCGAGCGCCATCGGTCGCAGCCGGCGCAGGAGACGGCGGTTGGTGGTCTGGATCCGCTCGCTTACCGTGGCAAGCGTCTCGGCGCGCTTGCGCATCTGATCTCCGACTGCCGCCGGCAGCTGCTCGGCCAGGCGCTGCACCGACAGGACGTTGGCGCGCAAGCCGAACAGGCATGCCCCCAGCTCGTCGTGCAGCTCGGTTGCGATCTCGCGGCGCTCGTCGTCCTGCACCGTGACAAGCCGCCGATTGAGCTGGGCGTTGTCGGCCCGCGCCGTCTGCAGCGCGCCGGCCAACGCGTTGTAGCGGTCGACAATGTCGGCGAGGTCCCGCACCCGCGGGCGGGCGAGGCGATGGCTGAACCGGCCCTGCTCCAGCGCGCGCAGTCCGGCGGCCACGCTGGTGAGCGGGTTGAGCACGCGCCCGAGCGCGAGGTAGAAAAGCCCGATCACGGCAAGATTGGCGATCAGCATGACCACGGCGAGGCCCGAGACATCCTTCCACACCTCGGCGAGCTCGTCGGCAGGCTGGCTGGTCAGAAAGACCGTTGCGAGATGCCGGCCGGCGACCGCCACCGGTACCTGGCGACGGACCGTATCGAGCCGCACCAGGGCGCCGAACCAGGCCGGCGCTGGAGCTGCCGCGCCGACGCGGACCACCTGATCGGGCGGATGCACGGCGAGCTGGTGCCCGTGCACGTCGGCGATCGAGATGCGGACGTGACGCAAATGGCGCAGGCGTTGTGGGAGAGCCTCAAGGGCACGCTCGACAAGCTGCTCCGGCGGAGTGAGGCGGATGGCTTCCTGCGCAAGCTGGTCGGCGGCGCGGCGGACGACCTGCTCAGCCACCTCCATCGACGCCGCAACCTCCACCTCGGTTGCATCGTGGGCATTGTAGACAACGATCGCGCCAGCCACGAGACCGGTAGCAAGATTGATCAGGATGACGGTCGCAAGCAGCTGCGACTGGATCGTCCGGCCATACCAGAGCCAGCCCGCCAGTCCGCCGCTGCGGCCCGCCCAGAGCTGGCGCAGGGCCGTCTGTTCCTGCGCGCCGTCGCCGATCGGTCTGTCAGGGCGCTGCTCTGCGCTGGCTACGGTCATGCCCGCCTCGTCTCCGTTGCACCGAGAACCCACAATTCCATGTTCACGGGCTGGAGCAGGCAAGCAGCAGCCCAGCCGTCTTGATCAGACTCCTGCGGCGCGTTGCCCATCCGCCACGGCGTCGGAGCAGCCGGAATTCGCCAGCCGCAGCATGGCTCCGTGACGGCGTCCTTGCCAGATATTCCCGGAACGTTTGCCAAGAGTTCCCGGCCCGGATTGCCGGCGCTACTCAAGACGAGTGCCGATCCTCGTGCTACGGATAACAGACATAACATTGGCTCTGATCATGAGCAGATGGGTCTAGGGGGTTTAAGCTATGCGTAGATTGAAGCGCGGCGGGGCCGGCATTGCCGGTGCCGCCGCATTAGCACTGGCAACGGCCGCACTGGCTCTGGCGCAGATGCCAGCGACATCCCAGGCACAGCAGCCGACGCAGAAGGTGCTGCCGCCGCTCACCGTCACCGCGCCGGCCAAGAAGGCAGCGGCGCCGGCGAAGAAGAAGGCGGCGACCGTGAAGGCCGCTCCGACGCTCGCAAGCGAGCCAGCCACGCCGGCGCCCGCGCTCAATGTCGTGCGCATGTCGCCGATCGGCGGCAGCGAGCTGCCGCTTGACAAGATCCCGGCAGGTGTCAGCCTCGTCAGCACCGAGCAGATCGAGCGCGCCGGCTCCAACTCGATCGTCGATGTGCTCAATGCCCACGTTCCCGGCGCCACCATCAACGAGGCACTCGGCAACCCGCTGGCCACCGACCTGCAATACCGCGGCTTCAGCGCCTCGCCGCTCAACGGCACGCCGCAGGGCCTCGCCATCTACCAGAACGGCATCCGCCTCAACGAGGTGTTCGGCGATACCATGAACTGGGACCTGATCCCGCAGATCGCCATCTCCGACATCACCGTGATGAGCAACAATCCTGCCTACGGCCTCAACGCGCTGGGCGGCGCCGTCAACGTCATCATGAAGGACGGCTTCTCCTTCCAGGGCGCCACGCTCGATACGCGCCTGGGCTCGTTCGGCCACAAGCAGGTGTCCGGCGAGGCCGGCCAGCGCTCCGGCAACTGGGCCACCTACGTCGCCGGCGAGTGGATCGACGAGGACGGCTGGCGCGACCTTTCGCCGGCGGCCGCCAAGCGCGGCTATGCCGACATCGGCGTCAAGGGCTCGGGCGCGGAGCTGCACTTGAGTTACACGGCCGCCAACACCCACCTCGGCGTCGTCGGCCCGACACCGATCGATCTCGTCGACGAGCGGCGCGCCAACGTCTTCACCTCGCCGCAGACCTTCGACAACCAGATGCGCATGCTGAACCTCACCGGCGCGCTCGCCGTCAGCAAGACCCTGAAACTGTCAGGCAACGTCTACTACCGCTCGTTCCGGCAGAAGCGCCCGGACGGCAACGTCTCGGAGGCGATCGCGTGCGATCCCTCCAAGGTCGCGCCCGACGCCGCTTCGGGGCCGCACGGCTATCTCTGCTTCGAGGAGGACGACGATCCGCTCTTCGGCTCGGGCGGTGTCGCCCTTGCCAACGGCAAGGTGCCGATCAGCGCGCTGCCGAACGGCATGGACACCATCCTCGGTGGCAACGACAGCATCGGGCTCGTGTCCTCCTCGTTTGGCGGCACGGTGCAGGCGGTCAGCACTGAGCGCTTGTTCAACCTGCCCAACCAGCTGCTGGTCGGTGCCAGCATGGATCGCGGGCGGGCGCGGGTAAAGTCGCAGAGCGAGCTGGGTGTCATCGATCCGACCACGCTGGTGGTCTCAGGCCTCGGCACCATCATCGACCAGACGCTCAATCCGCTGGCCGATGACGACGACATCGAGGTGACGCCGCTCGATCTCATCGCCCGCACCCAGTACTACGGCTTCTACGTCATGAACACGCTGGACGTGACGGACAAGCTGTCGGTGACGGTGGGCGGCCGGTATAACGTCGCCAACATCCAGCTGGAGGACCAGATCAACCTCACCGACAGCGAGCTCACGGGCGACCACACCTTCCAGCGCTTCAACCCGATGGCGGGAGCAACCTACAAGCTGTCGCGCGGTCTCACGCTCTATGCGGGCTACTCGGAATCCAACCGCGCGCCGACTCCGGCCGAGCTGGGCTGCGCCGACCCCGAGCGCCCCTGCCTGCTGGAGAACTTCCTCGTCTCCGACCCGCCGCTGAAGCAGGTGGTCGGGCGCACAGTCGAGGCCGGGTTGCGGGGCCAGATCGCCGCCGGCACCGACGGTCGCGACGCTCTCGGCGCACCGCGCATGAGCACGATCAACTGGAGTCTCGGCTACTTCCGCACCCTGCTCAGCGACGACATCATGACGGTGGCGAGCGAGGTGCAGGGCCGCGGCTTCTTCCTCAACGCCGGCGAGACGCTGCGCGAAGGCGTGGAGGCCGCGATCAGCTATCGCTCGCGCCGGCTGCAGGCGTATGCCAGCTACGCCTACGTCAATGCCACGTTCCGCGATGCCCTTGTGCTTTCCTCGCCCGACTCGCCGGTCGGCGACGATTGCCCAGGCACAGATCCCGACGACGAGGCCACCTGCACGTTCGTGCAGCCCGGCGATACCATCCCGACCATCCCGCGCCATCGCTTGAAGCTCGGGCTCGACTACTGGCTGACGCCGCAATGGCGCGTCGGCGGCGAGGTGATCGCCGTCTCCAGCCAGTTCCTGCGCGGCGACGAGGGCAACGACGACGATCAGCTGCCGGGCTATGCCGTCGTCAACCTGCGCACGGGCTACAAGGTCACCGACAACATCGAGGTTTATGGCATCGTGCGCAATCTGCTCGGTGCGGAGTATGCCACCGTCGGCACCTACTTCGATACCGAGGGCCTGCGCACGGTTGCCGGCGATCCGGTCGGCGTTGGACCGAGCGGCACCGAGCTGAAGAACCCCCGCATGATCACCCCGGCAGCGCCGATAGCGGTCTACGGCGGGCTGAAGATCCGGTTTTGACCGTAGGGTGCAACAAGGCGCAGCCGCGTTGCGCCGATCAACTGCATGGGTCGGCGCAACGGCCGGGCAGGCGATCTCAGTGCAATGCGCTGCGCTTATTGCACCCTACGATTTACTCCGCCGGCTGCGCCATCGCAGCCGGCGTTGTGCTGCCGGAAGCCTTCCTGGCGCCGCCGAACAGGCGGCGGATGGAGACATAGAACACCGGCGTGAAGATCAGGCCGAACAGCGTGACGCCGATCATGCCCCAGAACACCGCGGTGCCGAGCGCGATGCGCATCTCGGCGCCGGCGCCGACGGCGAGATAGAGCGGCACCACGCCGAGCGTGAAGGCCATCGACGTCATCAGGATCGGCCTGAGCCTCAACCGGCAGGCCTCAATGGCGGCCGATACCGGATCCTCGCCGGCCTCCTCCAATTGTCGCGCGAACTCCACGATCAGGATGGCGTTCTTGGCGGCGAGCGCGATCAGCACGATGAACCCGACCTGGGTCAGGATGTTGATCTCGCGTCCGTGCAGCCAGACGCCGAAAGCCGCCGAGAACAGGCACATGGGCACGATCAGCAGGATCGCGAGCGGCAATGCCCAGCTCTCGTACTGCGCCGCCAGCGCCAGGAACACGAACACCACCGACAGCGCGAAGATGTAATAGCCGGTGCGGCCGACCTTGGCCTCCTGGTAGGACAGGTCCGTCCACTCGAAGTTGATGCCGGGCGGCAGCTTCTCCTTGGCCAGCGCGCCCATGATCGCCAGGGCTTGTCCCGAGCTGATGCCGGGCTGCGCAGCGCCCTGCACCTCGGCGGACGGGAACAGGTTGTAGCGTGGAACACGCTCCGGCCCGGCGATCTCCTTGAACGTCACAAGGCTGCCGAGCGGAACCATGTTGCCGTCGGTGCTGCGCACGCGGATCCTGGCGATGCTCTCCCGGTTGAGACGGAAATCGCCGTCGGCCTGTGCGGTGACGCGATAGGTGCGGCCAAACATGTTGAAGTCATTGACGTACGCCGAGCCCATGAACACGCGCATGGCCTCGAAGATGTTGGTCACGGGCACCTTCAGCATCTGCGCCTTGTCGCGGTCGACATCGACGAACAGCTGCGGGGTGGCGGCGGCGAAGGTGGTGAAGGCATGGGCGATGCCCGGCGTCCTGTTGGCCTCGGCCACGAACTCCCGGGTGATGCGGGCGAGCTCGGCCGGTGGCAGGCCAAGGGTATCCTGCAGCCGCATGGAGAAGCCGGCAGCCGCGCCGACACCGCGCACCGGCGGCGGCACGAATACCAGGATCTGGGCGTCCTCTATCGCCGCCAGCTTTTCGCGCAGCGACTGGGCGATGTGGTCGACGGTGAGCCCCTTGGCGTGCCGCTCCTCGAAGTCGTCGAGGACGATGAACAGCAAGCCGGCGTTGGTGGCACTGGTGAATGTCGCGGCGTTGCGCCCGGAGAAGGCGTTGGAGTTGGCGACGCCCGGCTCGGCCAGCAGGATGTCGGTGGCCTGCCGCACGGCGGCGTCCGTGCGCTGCAGCGAGGCACCGGGCGGCAGCTGCAGGGAGATGATGACGATCGCCCGGTCCATGTTCGGGATGAACCCGGTCGGGAGGCTCTGCAGGAACCAGATTCCGCTGCCCAGCAGCACCGCATAGACGACAAGCACCGGCTTCCAGGCCCACGCCAGCCCGCGCACCAGGCGGGCATAGCCGCGCGCCAGTGCGTCAAACGCCATATCGAACAGGCGGAAGAACAGGCGCACGGGCGCCATGATGAGAGAGCGGCTCTCGTGGGCGCCATGCGGCTTGAACAGCAGGGCAGCGAGCGAGGGGCTGAGCGTCAGCGACAGGAACAGCGAGATGGCCGTGGCGGTGGCGATGGTGACGGCGAACTGGCGGTAGAACTGGCCGCTGATGCCCCTGAGGAAGGCGGTCGGAATGAACACCGCAAACAGCACCAGCGCGATGGCAATGATGGCAGTGCCCACCTCGTCCATGGACACCCGCGCCGCCTCCACCGGCGACAGCCCCTCCTTGAGCTTGCGCTCCACGTTCTCGACCACGACGATGGCGTCGTCGACGACGATGCCCACCGACAGCACCATGCCGAACAGGGTGAGCATGTTGAGCGAGAAGCCGAAGCCCTGCATGACGGCACAGGTGCCGATCAGCGCCACCGGGATCGCCAGTACCGGAATCAGCGTGGCGCGCCAGGTCTTGAGGAACAGCAGCACCACCAGCACCACCAGGGCCGTGGCCTCCAGGATGGTGCCGTACAGCGTGCGGATCGAGACCTCGATGAACTCGGTCGGGTTGTAGGTGATGCGGTATTCCAGGCCCTTGGGGAAGCTCTTGGCCAGCTCCGCCATCAGCTCCTTGATGCCCCTGGTGGCGGCGACCGCGTTGCTGCCGGGCTGCTGGTCGACCACCACGATCACGGCCGGGTAGTGATCGGCATATCCCTGCGCGTTGTAGCTGAGCGCACCGAGCTCGACGCGGGCGATATCCTTCAGTCGCACCACGCGGCCGTCCGCACCCGCCTTGACGATGATGTTCTCGAACTCGTCGGCGGTCTTGAGCCGGCCCTTCATCTGCAGCGACATCTGAAAGGCATTCTTGTAGTCCATAGGCGGCTCGCCGAGCGAGCCGCCTGCCACCTGGACGTTCTGCGCCCGCAGCGCCTCCAGCACCTGCTCGGCCGTCAGGTCGCGGGCGGCAATGCGCTCGGGATCGAGCCAGATTCGCATGGAGTACTCGCGCACACCGAACAGGTTCACGTCGGCGACGCCGTAGAGCCGCATCAGGCGGTCGCGGACGTTGAGCAGACCGTAGTTGGAGAGGTAGACCTGATCGTAGGTGTTGTCCGGCGAGACGAGATGGATTGCCAGCAGCAGGTCGGGCGAGCGCTTGCGCACCGAGAGGCCGTTGCGGCGCACCTCGTCAGGCAGGCGGCGCTCGGCGGCGCTCACCCGATTCTGCACCAGCACCTGGGCGCGGTCGATATCGGTGCCGACATCGAAGGTGACGGTAATCGACACATTGCCGTCGGACGTCGACTGCGAGGACATGTAGATCATGTCGTCGACGCCGTTGATCTCCTGCTCGATCGGCGCCGCCACCGTCTCGGCCACGGTCTGGGCGCTGGCGCCGGGATACTGCGCGGTGACGGTGATGGTGGGCGGCGTGATCTCGGGCAGCTGGTTGATGCCGAGGCCGGTGTAGCCGATGGCACCGACAATGGTGATGACCAGCGCCAGCACCGCGGCGAAGATCGGACGGGCGATGAAGAAATGGCTGAAGTGCATGTGATCAATGCTCCGCCCTGGTCACAAGCGCCGCCCGGATCCCCTTTCCCCGCTCTTGCGGGGAGAGGGTTAGGGTGAGGGGCGGCCCCAAGTGAAAACCCATCCGCGCGACGCGTTCAATCATCCCCGATCGCCCTTCATCGACGCGCCGCGCTGAGAGGACAGCGTGTGCAGCTGCCCCTCACCCCATCCCTCTCCCCGTCGCCCTCGGTCCATTACTGCAATGTCCACCCGCGTGGATGGCCGAGGCCGGCGGGGAGAGGGAGGTGCCTCACTCCGGCGCCTTCGCCGGCGTTGCCTCCGAGACCGCAATCGCCACCCGCTTCGGCGCCACCTTGCCGCCGGGCTGGGCCCGCTGCAGGCCGCGGGTGACAACCCAGTCCTCTGCCTTGATGCCCTCGCGCACCACACGCAGGCCCTCGATCAGCGGCCCAAGCTTCACATTGCGGCGCTCCACGGCGCCGGCCCCATCGACCACCAGGACGTACTTGTTGGTCTGATCGGTGCCGATCGCCTCGTCCGGCAGCATCAGCGCCGCGTAGCTCGGCGTACCCACCACGCGCACGCGGGCGAACAGGCCGGCCGAGAACAGACCTTCCTTGTTGGGCAGCACAGCGCGTGCCCTGAGGGTCCCGGTGCCCTGATCGAGGCGGTTATCCAGGAAGTCGAGCCGGCCCCGGTGCGGAAAGCCGCGCTCATCCGGCAGCGCCACCTCGACCGGAGCCCCGATATTGGCTGCACCGGCCTTGATCCCGCGCTCGGCCAGGCGCCGATATTTGATGTAGTTGCTCTCGTTCACGTCGAAGTAGACGTAGATCGGGTCCTGGCTCACGATGGTGGTGAGCAGCGTGGCACCGGAGGCGCTGCCGGCGCTCACCCAATTGCCGGCCGTCACCAGCGCACGGCCGATGCGGCCGGAAATCGGCGCGGTAATGGTTGCGAACGACAGATCGAGCTCGGCCGATTTCACCTTGGCTTCGGCCACCTTCACTGTCGCCTGGGTATCCCGCAGCAGCGACATGCGGTCGTCGAAGCTCTTGTCGGAGATGATCTTGCCTTCGATCAGCTTCTCGCCGCGCGTCACATCGAGCTTGGCATTCTGGACCTTGGTCTGCGCTGCGAACAGCTCGGCGCGGGCCTGCTCCAGGGATCGCTCGAACGGCCGCGGATCGATAATGAACAGCACGTCGCCCTGGCGCACCTGCTGGCCATCCTTGAAGCGCACCTCGTCGAGATAGCCGGAGACGCGCGCCCTCACGTCCACCGTCTGGGTGGCATCGAAGCGCCCGGTGTACTCGTCCCATTCGACGATCTGGCGCTGCACGGGCACCGACACGCTGACGCTCGGTGGCGGTGCTGCCTGCTGGGTCGGCTGCTGCTCGTTTCGCTCGCATCCTGCCAGCGCGGCCGCGACCAGCGCTGCGGCTGCGAGGGTTGAGAACCGACGACGACCGTTCTGCATGCTCTTCCCCCAAGGCGACCCGCTATGAAGGGGGTCGCCCCTTCGCCCGCACGTCAGCGCAATGGACGCCAGCTGGTGGCGAGGGGTCTGCCCCCGGTCTGACCCGTCATGAATGAACGGTCAGACCCCATACGTGACGGGGCCAGCCCCCTCGCGCCGACGTTTGGACCAGCAGATGAAGATCGACGGCGAGGGGTCTAGCCCCGTCTGGAGTCTGCCCCTTAACCAAGGTTGAGCGCAACCAGCGTCATTCGGCCGCGGCCTGAGGTCGCGCCTCCAGGACCGGTTCGGCCGCCGGAATGTGCTCGCGGCGCCCGGCGCCCAACTTGCTGCCGACCCACTCCATGAACAGGTAGACCGAAGGCGTGATGTAGAGCGTGAGGAGCTGCGAGACCGCAAGGCCGCCCACCACGGCGAGGCCCAGCGGCTGGCGCAGCTCGGCGCCAGCTCCCCAGCCGACCGCAATCGGCAGGGTGCCGAACAGGGCGGCCATGGTCGTCATCATGATCGGTCGGAAGCGCAACAGGCACGCCTCGCGGATCGCCTCGCGCGGGGAGGCACCACGGGCGCGCGCCTCGATCGCAAAGTCGACCATCATGATGGCGTTCTTCTTGACGATGCCCACGAGCAGAATGATGCCGATCACGGCAATGATGGTGAGCTCGGTATCGAAGTACCAGAGCGTGAGCAGGGCGCCGAGGCTGGCCGACGGCAGGCCCGAGAGAATAGTGATCGGATGGATGAAGCTCTCGTAGAGAATGCCAAGCACAATGTAGATCGTCAGGATCGCGGCCAGGATCAGCAGCGGCTGGTCGCGGAACGAGCTCTGGAACACCTGGGCGGTGCCGGCAAACTGCCCGGTGATGGAGGCCGGCATGTTGACCTCGCGCTCCAGGTCGGCCATAGCCGCGACCGCCTCGCCCAGCGTGAAGCCAGGCGCCAGATTGAACGTGACGGTGACGGCCGGCAGCTGACCCTGGCGCGCCACCGCAACGGGGCCGGGCGCCAGCGTCACGGTCGCAACCGAATCGAGCCGCACCTGCTGGCCGGTCTTGCTGGTGATGAAGACCTTGGAGAGGATGCCGGGGTCGAGGGTCTGCCGGCGGTCGGCCTCCATGATCACAGCGTAGTCGTTGGACGGCGTGTAGACGGTCGCGATCTGGCGCGTGCCGAAGGCCGAGTAGAGCGTGGAGCGCACCACGTCCATGGTGAGACCGAAGCGGGCCAGCGCGTCGCGATCGATATCGAGCTTGAGCTGCCGCGCACCCAGTGCCAAGTCGCTCGTCACGTCGGCAAAGCCGGGCGCTGTCTTCAGGCGCTCGATCAGGCGCGGGGCGTTGGCGTAGAGCTCGGCCTGGTTGACGCTCGTCAGCGTGTACTCGTAGGCCGAGGCGCCGCCGCGGCTGCCGATGCGCAGGTTCTGCAGCGGCACCGGGAACACGCGCAGGCCGGGAATGTTGCCGAGCGTCCGCCGCATCCGCGCCTGGACCTCGCTGATGCTGGCGCCGTTGACCCGCTCGGAGCGGGATTTGAGCTGGATGAACACCGAGCCGCTGTTGATGGTGGGGCGGTAGGACGTCTGCTGCACGCGCGAGTTGACGTAGAGCACGTCCGGGTCCTGCAGGACACGGTCGGCGACGATACGCTGGCGCTCCAGCATGGCCTCGAAGGCGATGTCGTCCGCCGCCTCGGTGCGGACGATGATGATGCTGGTGTCCTCGACCGGCATGAAGCCTTTCTTCACGGCCCCGAACGCCCACACCGTCGCCACCACAGTGCCAAGCATGGCGAGCAGCATCACCGCCGGCACGCGCAACGACCAGTCGAGCGTCACCCGGTAGGCAGCCGCCATCAGGTTGTAGCTTCCCTCGAACGCGCGCGACAGCAACCCCGCGCGCTCCTCGACAGCGTGATGCACCTTCAGCATGCGCGACGCCAGCATCGGCGTGAGGGTCAGCGAGATGAAGCCGGAAAACAGGATCGCCATGGAGATGGTCATGGCGAACGAGAAGAAGAACCGGCCGACGACGCCGCCCATGAACAGGATGGGAATGAACACCGCCACCAGCGACAGGGTGATCGAGATCACCGTGAAGCCGATCTCGCTGGCGCCCTTGATGGCAGCCTCGAACGGCTTCATGCCCTGCTCGACGTAGCGCACGCAGTTCTCCAGCACGACGATGGCGTCGTCGACCACCAGGCCCAGCGCCAGCGTCAGCGCCAGCAGCGTGACGTTGTCGAGGGAGAACCCGAACATCGCCATGCCGGCGAAGGTGCCGACAATGGATAGCGGCAGCGCCAAGGCGGGAATGAATGTGGCCCGCCAGGTCCTGAGAAATGCCAGGATGACCATGATGACGAGCGTCGCCGTCAAGGCCAGGGTGACTTGCACGTCGTGCACCGACTCGCGGATCGACACCGAGCGATCGCTCAGCACGTTGAGCTTGATGGTGGGCGGCAGCAGCCGTTCGAACTCGGGAATCATGGCGCGGATGGAATCGATCACCGCCACGGTGTTGGCATCAGGCTGGCGCCGCACGGCGACGATGATGGAGCGCTGGCCGTTGTACTCGCCGCTTGCTTCGATGTTCTCGACCGAATCCTCGACCGAGGCGATGTCCTCCAGCCGCACCGGGGCGCCATTGCGCCAAGCCACGACCAGCGGCTTGAAGTAGGCAGCGGTCGGCTCGGCGCCTTTCACCTCCAGGATGTAGACCTTCTCGGGCGTGCGGATGCTGCCGACCGGGTCGACCTTCGATTCGCGCGCCACCGCCTGCCGGATGTCCTCCACCGAGATGCCGCGGCTGGCGAGCGCGTCGAGGTCGTACTTGATGCGCACGGCGCGCTTCTGGGCGCCATAGATGCTCACCTCGGCGACGCCGGTGATGGTCGACAGGCGCGGGCTCATCACCTTATCGGCGAACTCGTTGATCGCTTGCGGCGCATCGGTGTCGGAGGTCAGCGCCAGGAAGATGATGGGCGAGTCCGCCGGGTTGACGCGGCGGTAGGCGGGCGGCGTCGGCAGGTCCTCGGGCAGTCGCCGGGTGGCGACCGAGATCCCCGACTGGACGTCGAGTGCGGCGGCATCGATGTTGCGGTTGAGGTCGAACTCCAGAGTGACCTGGGTGCTGCCCTCGGTGTTGAGCGAGGTGATCGAGGTAATGCCGGCGATGGTGGCAAACTGGCGTTCCAGCGGTGCCGCTACCGACACCGCCATGGTATCGGCGCTGGCACCGGGATAGCGCACGCTGACCGTGATGGTCGGGATGTCGATGCGCGGGATGGCGGCGATGGGCAGTTGCCGGTAGCCGAAGAAGCCGGCCAGCAGCAGCGACGCCATCAGCAGCGTCGTCATCACCGGACGGCGGATGCAGACCTCGGGAAGTCGCATGTGGGGTCCCCAGTGCTAACCGCGGCCGTCGGCCCGGCGCCGCTCACCCTGTTCCGTCTTGTCTGGCGCCAGGATCGGCGCCGCCGCCGGCGCTCCAGCCGGAGCCGTGGCAGGCACTTGGGCCGGCGGCGTCGCCGGCGCGCCGCGCGGCTCCATGATGGTGACGGTAGCCCCTGGCGCCAGCCGCAACTGTCCGTCGGTGACGACGCGCTCGCCGGCGGCGAGGCCGCTGCTGACGTATACCGTCTGGCCGACGATCCGTTCGACCTTCACCACGCGCGGGCTGACCTTGTCGTCGGCTCCGATCACCCAGGCGATCATGCCCTGCTGTGCCGGCAGCACCGCGGTTGCCGGCGCCGAGAGCACGCGCTCCCTCACCTCCACGGTCAGCGCCACCTCGACGGCCTGGCCCGGCCATAGCGTCTCGTCGGCATTATCGGCCAAGACCTTGACGGTGATGGCGCCGGTCTGCTTGTCCACCTGATTGTCGATGAAGGCGATGGTGGCAGGTACCGTGGTGCGTTGTGCGGCCGGCAGGGTCACCTGCGCCGTAGCCTTCGTTGCAAGGGCATGCCGTACCGCTGGCAGCTCCCGCTGCGGCACGGAAAAGCTCACCATGATGGGGCGGGTCTGGTTGATGGTGACGAGGGGCGTTGCATCCTGCGCGCGCACCTGGGCCCCGAGCTTGGCGGAGAGGCTGCCAGTGCGGCCGGTGATCGGCGCCCGGATGGTGAGATAGTCCAGCTGCGTCTTCTGCGTATCGAGCATGGCGCGTCCGGCGGCGATGCTGGCCTTCAGGCCCTCGACGGCGAAGCGCGCCTGGTCCAGCGCCGCCTCGGTCACCACCTGCTTGTCGATGAGCGACCGGCGCCGGGTGAGCGTGGCCTGGGCATCGCGCAGGCTGGCCTCGTCCTTGGCGATGTTGGCCTCGGCCTGGGCGATCTGCGCCTTCACCAGGCGATCGTCGAGATGGAACAGGACGCTTCCCTTCTCGACCAGATCGCCTTCTCGGAATGCCACCTCGATGATCTGGCCGTCCACCCGCGGCTTGATTGCGACGGTGGCCAGCGGCTCCACGGTGCCGGGCGCCGTAAGGATCACCGGCATGTCCGCCTCGACCACCCGTGTCGCGGTGACCGGCGCCGCCGGGCGTCGCTTGCCAGCGCTCTTCTTCCCGTCAGCTGTTGGCGAGCCAATCTTGGATGCCCATTCCAGGCTCACACCCGGTGGCAGCCCAAAAAGATACCCCGCCCCGCCAGCGGCTGCCGCAGCCAACAGCAGCACGCTCACGACCCCTTTGCGCAACCTGATCGCCCCTCTGTCATGTCTTCCGACTGCCCCTGGCACTGTCCGCCGCCTGCTTGCCGAACTGCTCCCGAGCGCTCGGAGCCTGTCGTGCAGTCGTCTTCCGGTCTCGTCGTCCAGTCTAGGGCCAGCCAGTGACTTAAGCGATGCCGAGCGCAAGCTCGTCGACGCGCGACTTCTCGCCGGCCTTTCGCTCCACCCCCAACGGGCATGCCATGGCCGTTCCGTCGCCACAAAAATACCACTGGCGCCCCGGGGACCGCAGCGCCCGAAGGGACAACAATGGGGCACCGTCCCACGTCGAGCGCTACCGCACCGCTTGCATCTCTGCGCGCGAGATCAGTTGCAGCTCGACCCCAGCCATCGGGGCGAAGTGGGCCGCCACTGCCGCTTCGCCCACGTCCTCCAGCCGGTCGGGTTGCCACTTCGGCGCGTGATCGCGGTCCACCAGCGCGGCGCGCACGCCCTCGTAGAAGTCGTGCCCTTCCATGAACCTGCAGGCGAGGCGGTAGTTCTCAATCAGCGTGGCAGCAAGATCGAGATGCCCGGCGTTGCGCACGTGCCGATGCGTCACTTTGAGAGACGTGGGCGAGCAGCGCCGCAGATCCTGCAGGACGGCTTCCGCCCAGGCCCGGTCGGATCCTCGCTCGCCCTCCAGGCTCGCCAGGATCGCCTCGACGCTGTCGCCGGCAAAACAGCGGGCAATGACCGGCCGCACTGCATCAATCCCCGCGGCGCCGGGATCGGCATGGCGGTCATCGAGCACGGGATCGATCGGATCCGCCTCGCACAACGCCGCGCGCACCTCGTCGAATTGCCCCGCCGGCAGGCAATGCGTCACCAGGCCCAGAGCGTACGCATCGGCGCGTCCCAGCGATCGTCCTGTCAGCGCCAGGTACATGCCGATGTGGTCGGGCAGCCGCGCGAACGTCCAGGCAACGCCATCGTCGGGGAACAGGCCGATCCCGGTCTCGGGCATGGCGAAGCGGTAGCGCTCGCCGGCCACGCGGTGCGTCGCGAACAGGGTGATGCCGACACCGGAGCCCATCACCACGCCGTCCATCAAGGCGACGGTTGGCTTGCTGAAGCAGTCGAGCTGCCAGTTGAGCGCGTATTCCGCGGCAAGCATGGCACGCGCCTCGTCGAGGCTGCGCCGGCCGCAGGCGCTCATCTCCCTTACGTCGCCGCCGGCGCAGAAAGCCCGCTCGCTCGCCGACATGATGACCGCGGCGTAGACCTGCGGATCGCGTGCCCACGCGGCGAACGCTGTAGCGATCCTGGCACGCATCGCCGCCGTCAGGGCATTCATAGCCCGCGGCCGATTGAGGACGATCACGCCGGCCGCGCCTTCAACGGCTGCAGAGATTTCATCATCCGGCGCAGCAGCCCGCTTGTCTCCGTTATCTTGCACAAGTTGTCCCCAGCTCAGTGCCCAATTCCCAAGTTCGCCACAAAATCTGCCCAGCCATGATACCTCCGTTAACAGGTTGGCAATGCGATTCGCACTGGGCTCCGTGAGCCGGGGATGGGATGTTCCTGATGCAGACGACACGCTGGGCGGCAATCCTGTGCGCCATTTCCATCCTTCCGATGACCGACCAGCCCGCCTTGGCGCAACCAACGCAAATGGCCGTGACCGAAGGCACTGCGGGCAAGCCTCCCGGCATCGATGCCAATTGGTCGGTGGTGTTGACGCCAGCAACGCCTGCCATCTCAGGCACCCCGCCGGGACGCAGCACCGCCGGACAGCTGCCGGCGGCCTGGTCGGCCGCGGACGTCGAGCAGGCGCGCAACCGCTGTGCGGCGATGCTCAAGAACCTCGATCTGGTCGCCGTCCCGATCGAGCCCATTCGTGAGGGCGCCGCCTGCGGAGCTGCGGCACCGGTGCGGCTCATCAGTGTCGGCAGCCAGCCGCCCATCGCCTTCTCACCGCCCCCCATGCTCACCTGTGACATGGTGCTTGCCCTGCACAAATGGCTGCAAGGCGACGTGCAGCCGTTGGCGCGCAAGCACCTCGGTGCGCCAGTGGTCGGCATCAAGGTCATGAGCTCGTTCTCCTGCCGCAACGCCTATGGCCGAGCCAAGACGCGCCTGAGCGAGCATGGCCGCGTGAACGCCCTGGATGTGGGCGAGTTCCTGACGGCGCAGGGCGAGACCACGCAAGTGCTGGCCGACTGGGGCCCGGTTGCGCGCGAAATGACGGCCAAGGCCAAGGCGGCCGGCGACCAGGCGGAGGCAATCAAGCGCCAGGCCGAGGCGGCCGCGGCGGCCAGGATGAGCCATGTGCCGGATAGGCCGCGGGTCGCTGCACCAGCGTCGGTGGGCAGCGTCCTCCAAGGCAACACTGTTGCAATCGGCATTCGAGGCTTGACCATCGGCACCAATTCCGGACCCGGCGAGCTCTCGACTGGTCTTGGGTGGGCGCCGCCCAGCCGTCTCGGAGGCCCCAAGGAAGAGGCCGCCCTCGCCGCAGGGGCGACCGGCAAGCCCGCCTTCCTGCGCGCCATTCACAAGGCAGCCTGCGGCATCTTCTCCACCGTGCTCGGGCCTGAGGCCAACAAGGCGCACAAGAACCACTTCCACCTCGACATGGCCCCGCGCAAAAGCGCCCCGATCTGCGAGTGACAGCGGCAATGGTCAACGCCGGGTGAAAACGCCTGCCGGCCCCGTCCTGCAGCACGCATCAGTCCTCAACCTGGCGTAGGCGGCCATGATGCGGCGGGCCATCTCACCATTCGCGTCCATGTAGTCGGCCAGCATCCCGGCGCTGCAGGCACGCCACTCCGACACCTGATCGGGCGTAAGCGCCTGGATGCGCATCCCCTTCGCGGCTGCAAACGCATGCAGCTTGGCCTCGGTCTCGGCCAGGCCGTCGCGCATGATGCGCTCCACCTTCTCGGCCGCCGTGGCAATGATGTCGCGGTGGGTCGGGGTCAGCGACTGCCACCTGGCCTCGTTGATGACCAAAAGGAACTCAACCGGGGAATGCGCCGTATACGTGATCGTGTCGGTTACCTTCCAAAGCGACCAGGACAGCATCCCCGGCATGCTGATCATGGCCATCTCGGTCCGGCCGTCCCGGACCGAATCGTGAAACTTCTCGACCGAGACGGCGGCCGGCTTGCCGCCGCAGCGCGCCACCAGCTCCTCGAGCGCCTTGCCCGGGATGGCAACGGTGCGCCTCGTGAGCCGCTCGGGGTCGGCGACATCGAAACCCTTGGAGAAGAACACGGTATCGCCGAGCGGCTGCCACCACAGCACGCGCACGCCGAGCTGCTTCAGGATGGCACCGTCGATCAGCTTTCGGACATCGCTCTCGGGCGATGCCGCGGCCCGCACCAGGGCCGAAAAATTGAAGAGAAACGGCATATCGATGATGCCGACCGCCCGCACCTTGCTCGCGAATTGCTGCGTGGCCGTGGTGCCGATGTCTATGGCACCCTTAGCCACCGCATCCACCACCTGGCTGTCGGTATACAGCCGGCCCTTGTCGAAGATCTCGATGGCGATGGCGCTGCCGGAGGCCTTCTCCACCTCCGCCTTGAAACGCGACAGGCTTACACCATAGGGCGAGGTCAGCACGCCCTGCAGGTTGGCCTTGAGCGTGACCTGCTGGGCAGTGGCCTCGCCCGGTGCCAGCAGGACTGGGGCCAGCACCACCGAGGCAAGCAGCAACACGCAGACCCGGCGAAGCTTCATGGCGGTCCCCCTTGGCGCGCGGAACGGAAAAAATAGCCGTCATGCCCAGGACGGCAAGGGGGCGATGCCGCCGCAGGATGGCGCGCCGTCTGACCTGTGCCCCGCAGGTCATGGTCTGCCTCGAACCCCGTCACTTGCTGCAACCTCAGCATCCGGCAAAAGTCCGCTGGCACAGCCGAGCTGTTCCCCCGGCATGCTCACGCAAGCGTTATTGCGCCGCGCTGACCTTGCGCAGCGGCGCCTGCGTAACGGCTTGGCGAGGCGATTGTCGTTGTGGCCTGCCGCGCTGCGTTGCCCTCTTGCCTTAAAGCGGGGTGCGCGCAAGAAGATGGTGCCAGCAGCCCGATCTGCCTGGTCAACAGCAGGGGTGACCCATGAAACCGCTTGCACAGCGCCCGTCCCAACCCAGTGCGGCTACACTGAAAGCCATGCCCGGCACCTCTGCCGCCGGCGGGCCGCTGTCTGCCACCGCCTTCCCTGCCGTGCGCATGCGCCGCAACCGCGCCACCGCGTGGTCGCGCCGGATGGTGGCGGAGAACGTCCTCACGCCGGCAGACCTGATCTGGCCGATCTTCGTCGTCGAGGGCCGCGGTGTGCGACAGGCGGTGGACTCCATGCCCGGGGTGCACCGGCTGAGCGTCGATCTCATTGTCGAGGCGGCGCACGAGGCGGTCAGCCTCGGCATCCCGGCGGTGGCGTTGTTCCCCTACACCAGCCCGAAGCTGCGCAGCGACGACGGGCGCGAGGCGATGAACCCGGAGAACCTCGTCTGCACCGCCACCCGTGCGATCCGTGCTGCCAAGCTCGACGTTGGCGTGCTGCTTGATGTGGCGCTCGACCCTTACACCAGCCACGGCCATGACGGGCTGATGCGCGATGGCGAGATCGTCAACGACGAGAGCGTTGCGGCGCTGGTGCGCCAGGCCCTGGTGCAGGCCGAGGCCGGCTGCAACATCATCGCGCCTTCCGACATGATGGATGGCCGCATCGGCGCCATCCGGGCGGCACTGGAGGCGCACGGGCACAAGAACGTGCAGATCATGGCCTACGCCGCCAAGTATGCCTCGGCGTTCTACGGGCCGTTCCGTGACGCGGTGGGCTCCTCGGGCACGCTCACCGGCGACAAGCGCACCTACCAGATGGACCCGGCCAACTCCGACGAGGCCCTGCGCGAGGTGGCGCTCGACATCGCCGAGGGCGCCGACAGCGTGATGGTGAAGCCCGGTATGCCCTATCTCGACATCCTGCGCCGGGTGAAGGACGCATTCGCCATGCCCACCTTCGCCTATCAGGTGTCCGGCGAGTACGCGATGCTGATGGCAGCAGCCAACAACGGCTGGCTCGACGGTGACAACGTGATGCTGGAGAGCCTGATGGCCTTCAAGCGTGCCGGGGCCGACGGCGTGCTCACCTATTTCGCGCCGCGCGCCGCCACGCTGCTCAAGGGCGCGTAGCGGCGGGCGATACGGCCGGCCGCCAACTCGCAGATATGCCAGGAAGCGGGCGCCGCGGGTCAGCAGGGAGGGTCCGTCCAACCGACCAGGCCGCGATCGCTGCAGGTTATCAGGCGTCCGCCGATGCACCTGTTTTCATGGCACTGGAGCTGAGCACCCGGCGCTTTGACTCCCAATATGCGCAGGTTCGTCGCAACATCCTGGGCGGAGCAGAAGCATGCCGGCGGCTCCGGAGGGGGATGATCTCCATGTATGGGCCAGTCCGGGCCGCGCTCCCGGTTCGCCAGCGAGGGGTTTGCGAGGCTCAAGACCAAGGCTGAGCACACAGACAAGCCGGCAAGAACGACGAGCCCGGTCTTATATCGAAGCATTCGTGCAATCTCCCTACCGCAATCCAGAGAAGAAAGGCTCAAATCTCTAGCCATCTTCGCAGGCTCCCTACGGCGAAGCATCACCCAAACGGGTGTAATAAGAAGGGGTGCAACGCGCTGCGTGCCGGCAGACGATGGCGCGAACGCCGATAGCCGATAGGAGCCCAGACCGAGGTCGCGGTGCCAATTCCGGCTTCCCAACGCCCCGAGCAACATGCTAAGGGCTCTTTGAACCACGCTGGGGCCACGTGGCGGAGTGGTTACGCAACGGTCTGCAAAACCGTGTACCCCGGTTCAATTCCGGGCGTGGCCTCCAATATTCGCGCAGTTCCTCCAATCCAATGTTCTCTGCCAGCGCCGCTTTCGCTTGCCCCGGCTGCGAAGGCGGCAAGGTCCTGCTTGCGACGGCGGATCGGTGCTGCGGCGCCTGCGGCGGGCGAAAACGTGGCGGCGGCACGCGAAAGGGCTTGGCGATCCGCTCGCAACTTGCTAAGAGGCGCAACCCTGACAGACAGGCTATTCCGCGGTAGCTCAGCGGTAGAGCAGCCGGCTGTTAACCGGCTGGTCGTAGGTTCGAATCCTACCCGCGGAGCCAATGTCCTGGACATTGGCTCTCTTCGAGATCGGTCCACAGCTCCAGCCATCCGGCTTCAAGCCCTTCTGCGCCACACGACGTACTGGCGGTGGCTGTCGCCATGCGGCGACGCAAGCGAGCAAAGCCACCCCGCGCATCTGTACTTGCGCGTTGCATGCATTCAATGTGAGCAGGCGGGCTAACGGCTGATGCAGCTCCAGGGCCGCTTTCCTCCCAATCCGATCACATGGAGAGGCTTCGCGCAGCTTGGCCTCCGCGAGATGATCGGCCTGATGCCAAAAGGAGTGATGCGCCAGCACGGGCTTGCCTTCTCGGCCGTTTCTTGCATCCATAGCGGCCACGGATGGAAAGCGAACGGCCGCCAGTGTGCGGTGAGCAGCGCACATTCGCAATAACAGGACCGCACAAGCGGCCCTTTTTTGAGGAAACCCAGGAGGAGCCCACCGTGATCCGCATTGCGCGAATCGTGTCGGCGGTTGCCGGCACCATCCTGCTTGCTGCCACCGCAGCCGCCCAGTCCGTCGAGATCAAGCTTGGTCATGTCGGCGAGCCCGGTTCGCTGTTCGACCAGACGACCCTGGAGTTCGCCAAGCGCGCCAATGCCAAGCTCGGCGACAAGGGGAAGGTCGTCACCTTCGGCTCCAGCCAGCTTGGGGGCGACACCGAGTTGCTCAAGAAGCTGAAGCTCGGAACCGTCGACCTCGCCCTGCCCTCCACGGTGATGACGACGGTGGCGGCGGAGTTCGGCGTGTTCGAGATGCCCTATCTGGTCAAGAACAGAGCCCATGCCGCCAAGATCCGTCAGTCGGTGATCAAACCGACGCTGGTGCCGATCGCCAAGGCGAAGGGCTACAACATCATTGCGGTGTGGGAGAACGGCTTCCGCCAAATCACCAACAACCGGCGGCCGATCGTCAAACCGGATGACCTCAAAGGCATCAAGCTGCGGGTTCCCAAAGGCGTCTGGCGTGTGCGCATGTTCCAGGCCTACGGCGCGACGCCGAGCCCGATGGCGCTCTCCGAGGTGTTCGTCGCGCTGCAGACCGGCGTGATGGACGGCCAGGAGAACCCGCTGGCCCAGACTTATCCCTCCCGATTCCAGGAGGTGCAGAAGTATCTGTCGATGAGCGGTCACGTCTATACGCCGGCCTACCTCACCGCCGGGCGGAGCTGGTCGCGTCTGGCGCCCGACGTGCAGAAGGTTCTCGCCGATACCGCCGTGGAGATGGAGCCGGTGGCCCTGGAGATCGCAGCCAGGCTAGACGACGAGCTGCTCGGAAAGATGAAGGCAGCCGGCATACAGGTGAACGAGGTCGACAAGGCGGCGTTCATCGCGGCGAGCAAGCCGGTCTACGAGCAGTTCGCCAAGGAGGTGCCCGGCGGCCAGAAGCTGATCGACGCTGCTCTTGCGCTCGCCAAGGATTGAGCCTTCAGCCCTCCGCTCGCGACGGGGCCCGCAGCGGCCCCGCCGCCTTCCCAAGACACCACCTAGTCTATTCGCATGCCGGCGTGCGCTTCTCCGGCTCATGGAAAACGGAAATGCTGGCAATCAGACGGGTCTATGACCGGATTTTGGAAGTCATCGCCGCCCTGCTGATGGCGGCCCTGACGGTGACCATCGTGCTCGGCTTCGGGTTCCGCGCGGTCGGCCTGTCGCTTGTCTGGTACGACGAGATCGCCTCGATCGGGCTATGCTGGCTTACCTACTACGCCAGCGTGCTCGCGGCGCTGCGCGGGGCGCACATGGGCTTTGCCGGTATCGTCAATGCCTTCCCGCCCTCTCTGCGCGTGGCGTCGACGATCGTCGCTGAGCTGATCGTGATCGCCTTCTTCGTCATCCTGGCCGTCACCGGCCTCGAGGTGCTCGACGCCATCCAGGGCACGACGCTGGTTTCGATCCCCTCCGTATCGCTGGTCGTCACGCAATCGGTGATCCCGGTCACGGCTGTCCTGTTCATCATCGCGGAGCTGTTGCGCTTTCCCGAGACCCTTGCCGCCGCACGCGGTGCCGGCTTCGAGGACCAAGAGCTGAAGGAAGCACTCGAGTCGGTCAATGCACCGACCACCGCCGGCGGAGCCGCCCGATGAACGGAACCATCGGCCTCATGGGGCTGGGCCTGTTCGGCATGGTGCTGCTGAACGTACCGATCGCCATCGCCCTCGGCATGGTGGCGGTGGTAGCCATCTGGGTGACCCAAGGCACGGCCATGCTGCCCAACGTCGCGCTCACCATGTACGAGGGCGCGACCAACTTTCCCCTGCTGGCGATCCCGCTGTTCATTCTCGCCGGCGGCATCATGAATGCGTCCACGATCTCGCGCCGGCTGGTCAATCTCGCCTCGGCCATGCTTGGCTTCGTCCGCGGCGGCCTTGCCATGGTCACGGTCGGCTCCTCGATGCTCTTTGCCGAGATCTCCGGCTCGGCAGTCGCCGACGTTGCCGCGCTCGGCTCGCTGCTGATCCCGGCCATGAAAAACCGCGGCTACAGCAAGGAATATGCGGCGGCGATCACCTCCTCCTCGGCGAGCCTCGCGATCATCATCCCGCCATCCATCCCAATGATCCTGTATGCCGTCATGGCGCAGGTCTCGGTGGTCAAGATGTTCATCTCGGGCCTGCTGCCGGGGCTACTCGGCGGCGGCGGCCTTGCGCTGGCCAGCTGGTACTACGCGCGCAAGCACAACTTCCCGGTGGAGCAGCGCTTTGCCTGGAGCCGGCTCGTCACCGCATTCCGGGAGGCGCTGTGGGCGCTGATGCTGCCGGTCGTCATCCTGGGCGGCATCTTTGGGGGCTTCGTCACGGCGACCGAGGGTGCGGCCTTGGCTGTGGTTGCCGCCCTGTTCATCTCGATCGTGATCTATCGAGAGCTCAACCTTGCGGCGCTGTACCGCGCCCTCGTCGACGGCGCGCTGCAGACCGCGGTGGTGATGCTGCTGGTCGCCTCCTCGGCGCTGGTGGGCGTGTACCTGACCGAAGCGCGGGTGCCGCAGGCGCTGGCCCACGCCATCGTCCAGGTGACGACCAATCCCTATCTGGTCCTCCTGCTCCTGAACATCCTGTTCCTCATCCTGGGCATGTTCCTGCATTCGGCGGCGGCGATCATCCTGACGGTGCCGATCGTGCTGCCGCTGATCCAGCAGGTCGGCATCGATCCGGTGCACTTCGGCCTGGTGCT
>DASURA010000075.1:0-3869 GCA_036280295.1 Hyphomicrobiaceae bacterium | reverse complement strand
TCTCGGAGCGCGTATTTGGCTGGATTCCCGCTGACGCGCTCCGCGCTCGCGGGAATGACAAAACTACGTCTTCCTCTCCGCAAACGGCCACGGATTGTCTTGGCTCCAGCCCTCGATGCGGGCGCCCGGCCCCACCTCGCGGATCACGTCGCGCACGTCGACGATATCGCCGGCGTGACCACCGAGGCCCTCGTAGAGCGCGCGCGGCAGCGTGAACTCGATCGGCGCCACGATTGCCGGCGTCGGCACGTAGCCGAAGGCGTTGCCCGGCATGCGCATGACGTCGACCATGACGGTGATGCCGCCGCCCGGCCACACGTAGACCGGCGCGCCGCCCATGGTGACGCGCGTCTCGCCCCTGGCGACCGACCGTGTCAGCAGCACGGGGTTCTCGGTCACGCCCGCGCGCAGCGAGCCGCCCGCCCCCGCCACGAACAGCACCGTGCACAGCGACGGCTCGCAGTTCTCGCCGATGCGGTCGACCACCAGACGCAACGCCTCCGGCATCGGAGCCGGCACCGGCACCAGGTTCTGATCGAGCACGCAGTAGAGCGCGTCCTCGCCCGTGGTCGAGGTCAGCAGCAGGCGCAAGCCGGGCCGCGCCACCTTCGGGTCGATCTCGCGGATGACCTGCAACGGATCGGCGATGTCGGTGCCGCCCCAGCCGAGCCCCGGATTGGCGACCTGGAAATAGCGCCCCGGCGTCGAGCGCCGGCCGCGCACGCGAATGCCCGATGCCGGCATGTCGAGCACCTTGCCGGCCTGGTGCTCGGTGAGCACGCCGGTGATGTGGTCGTCCACCACGATCACCTCGTCCGCGTGCCCGAGCCACTGCTTGGCGAAGATGCCCACCGCCGCCGAGCCGCAGCCGACGCGCATGCGCCGTTCCGGCTCGCCATCCACCAGCGGCGCCTGCCCGGCCTGCACCACCACCTCGTGGCCGCCGTCGATGACAAGCGTCACCGCCTCGCCGGCGCACAGGCCGAGCAGCGTCTCGCAGGTGACGGTGCCTTCCTTCTTGGAGCCGCCGGTCAGGTGCCGCACACCGCCGATCGACAGCATCTGCGAGCCGTACTCGGCGGTCGTCACGTGGCCGACCTGCTCGCCGTTGACGCGCACCGCGGCGGTCTCGGGGCCGAGATGGCGGTCCGTATCAATCTTCACCTTGACGCCGCAGTAGGAAAAGATGCCCTCCGTCACCACCGTGACGGTATCAACGCCGGCGTGCTCCGATGCGACGATGAACGGGGCCGGCTTGTAGTCCGGATAGGTGGTGCCGGCGCCGACACCGGTCACGAACGTGCGCTGCGGATCGAGCAGCCGGCCGTCCCAGTTGGCCCCCTCGCCGGAGAACGCCACCACGTCGCCGCCGGTCTCGATGGTGCGCTCCAGCAGCAGCACCGGATCGATGCGCACCAGGGTGCCATCGCGGTTGGCATAGCGGTCGCAGGCCCCGGCGCGGCCCGGGCGGATGCGGCACAGCACCGGGCAGGCATCGCAGCGGATGATGCCGTCGTCCTCCACGGCGCCAAACTGCTTGGAGCGGGCCGCGGCGGAGAGCTTGTCGGCGGGCTTTTCCGGGCCGCTCATGGCACACCCGCGAGAAAGACTCCACCTGGATCCCCTCTCCCCGCTTGCGGGGAGAGGGCCAGGGTGAGGGGCAGCCAAAGACTCGTGAGGGGCAGCCAAACACTCGTGAGGGGCAGGGTCCAGTTGGACCTATCAGCGCGGGGCGTGGGAAACGTGCGCGGCTCGCCCGCCATGAACGCTTCGCGTGGAAAGAGCAGCGACTTTGGCTGCCCCTCACCCCGACCCTCTCCCCGACGCCCTCGGGGGACTTGTGGTGAGCGTACCCTTGCGGGTGGCCCGAGGGCGGCGGGGAGAGGGAGATAAGCGCCGCGCGTCATCGACTGCTCCCCTTGGCACCGTTCAACCTCGCCCACAGCCGGTGCGGCAGCACCGGCACGCGCGTGATGCGCACGCCGGTGGCATGGCGGATGGCGCCCAGGATCGCGGGGGGCGTGGCCACCAGGGCCGGCTCGCCCACACCCTTGGCGCCGTAGGGGCCGGTCGGCTCGGCATCCTCGATCAGGTGGATTTTGATGTCCGGCATGTCCCCCACCGTCGGGATCAGGTAGTCGTGCAGGTTCTCGGTGCGGCCGGGCAGATACTCCTCCATCAGCGCGAGGCCCAGGCCCTGGGCAATGCCACCGTGAATCTGCCCCTCCGTCAGCGTCGGGTTGATCGCGCGCCCCACATCATGCGCCGCCACCATCGAGAGCACCCGCACCGTGCCGAGCCGCATGTCCACCTCGACCACGGCCGTCTGCGCGGCAAAGCCGTAGGTGCCGTAGGGGCTGCCTTGTCCATTCTCATCCAGCATCGTCGCCGGCGGGTCCCAGGTGCCGATGCCCTCCAGCACGATGGTGTCAGGCCCTCCGGGTCTGGCGCCATCCAGCCCCCCGAGCTCGATCACCCGCGATGCCTCGCCGTCGGCGATGGTGAGCCGCCCGCCATCCAGCGAGAGCACGGCCTGCGGACCTGCATTGGCAAGCTTCAGGATCTTGGCCCGCAAGGCCTCACCTGCCAGCCGCGCCGCATTGCCCGAGACGTAGGTCTGGCGCGAGGCCGAGGTCTTGCCGGCATCGAAGGTGAGTGCGGTATCGCCTACAACCATGTCGAAGCGCTCCGGCGGCAGCCCCAGCGCATCGGCGGCAATCTGCAGGAGCACCGTCGACGAGCCCTGGCCGATATCCACCGCGCCGTTCAGGAATGTCAGCCGGCCATCCCGGCTCAGGGTGATGCGCATGGTTGAAGGATTGGGGACGGAGGTGTTGCCGCAGCCATACCACATGCAGCCGATGCCGACGCCGCGGCGCCTGCGACCACCCAACGCCGCGCGCGATGCGTTGAACGCGGCCGCGCGCTGCAGCGCCTCGTGCCAGTCCTCTTGCAGCGCATCAAGGCACTCCGGCAGCCCGGCAGAATGGTCGAGCCGCTGCCCGGACGGCGTTCTATCGCCTTTGCCGATGGCGTTGACACGCCGGATCTGCCAGCGATCCATGCCGAGCTGCTCGGCCAGGTCGTCAAGCAGCGTCTCGTGCGCGATGGCTGCCTGCGGCACGCCGAAGCCGCGGAAGGCGCCGGCCGGCGTATCGTTGGTGTAGACCGCGCGCGAGCGGTTGCGCACGTTCGCTATCCTGTACGGCCCGGTGCCGTGCACCGGCACCCGCCCTGCCACGGTCGGCCCCCACGAGGCATAGGCGCCGGTGTTGAAATCACCCTGCATCTCGTAGGAAACGAGCCGGCCGTCCTTATCTGCCGAGGCTCGCGCCCAGATCAGCGCCGGGTGCCGCTTGGTGGTGGAGGTCAGCGACTCCGTGCGCGTATAGACGATGCGTACCGGCTTGCCCGTCACTTGCGCCGCCACCGCCAGCAGCGGCTGCACCGAGACGTCAAGCTTGCCGCCGAAGCCGCCGCCGCAGGCCGTGGGCCGGATCCGCACCTTGTCGGGCGCGACGCCCAGCACGCGCGCGGTCTCCTCGCGGTCCATGTAGGGCGCCTGGGTGCAGCACGTCACCTCCATGCTGTCGCCCACCGCCTTGGCCCAGCCCGCCTCCGGCTCGATGTAGGCGTGCTCGACGAACGCGGTCTCGAACCGGCCCTCGGCCACTGCCGCCGCGGCCGGCCGCGCGGCGTCGATGTCGCCCGTTTGCAGGAAGCCGCGCTGCAGCACGTTGTCCGGCTTGTTGGCATGGATGATCGGCGCGCCCGGCGCCAATGCGGCCTCGATGCCGGTGACCGGCGTGTCGACTGTCCACGCAATAGGCAGGTCGGCATCGCTGAGCGATTGCACGGCGTCGCGCGTG
>DASURA010000074.1:0-3335 GCA_036280295.1 Hyphomicrobiaceae bacterium | reverse complement strand
GAGGTTGCAATGGTCGCCCATATGCGATCATCGGCTGCGGCTCCTGGCCCTGCGCGCCAGCGCTCGAACCAGTCGCTGCCCGCCCAGCAAGACGAGCGCCGGGCCGAGCCAGACCAGGAGCCACAGCAGCATATAGGCCGAAAAGGTCTTGGTGGACATGAGATGCTGGAAGAGTGCCGGAGCCAAGCCGGTCAGGAGCACGCCCGCGACAGCCACGGCAACCCCGTCGGCCGGCACGGCCTTGCGCCGCACGGCTGACCACAGGGCGTCCAATGCTCGACCGAGCCACATCAGACCGGCTGTCCAGCCGACGCCGGCGCCGACCAGCAGCAGCGACAGGCGATGCAGCCCGGTCAAACCCTCGTGGTGGGCAATGGCAATGGAGACGGCGAAGAACGCGACGGCGTAAAGAAGGATCACGGCAGCGGTCCGCCCGAGAGCGCGAAGCCAGGCCCCGGCCCCCTTCCGAGCCGTCCGCCTGTCCACCGGAATAAGCGGCACGCCTCTCATGCCCAGCACCGCCTGGAGCGCGGCGTTGAGCGCCACCGTCAGCGTCTGCACGCTCACGCGTCTGGCGCTGAGCACCCGCCAGCCGGCCGCCGGATCGTTGAAGGCGGCGATTGCAACCTGTCCGAGGCTCAGGTGCTGTCCCGCGCCCTGAGGAGCGATCGTCTCCAGCAGGGTTGTCATGTCGTCAGGAGCGAGAGAGGGATTGGCCAGATAGATCGTGCGTTCGGCAGCGCCGACGCGATCAACCAGATCGAGCTCCCAGCGCACGCCCTCGGATTTGCCGGGGCAGATGACCACCGCCTTGGACGCAGTTACCAGCCCGGTTACGACATCCTGCCAGGAGGCATTTTCTCCAGGAACAAAGACGCGGGCTGCGCCGAGCGGCGGTGTGGGGTCCCGCGGATCGCCGATGGCGATGACAGGCCCATAGGGAGAGGCGTTCTCAAGCAAGATCTCATCGATGGTTCGCGATACGACGACGCCGGCCGCAAGCCGCAGGAACGGATCGCGCGTTGTGGTATCGATGGCCGCCTTGTCCTGGTCGAAGGAGCGCAGGAACACCACCGGGGCGCGGTCGTCCCATTCGCGCACGCTTTGATAGAGATCGGTTGCGCGCCGGTTGGCGACGGCGACCAGCCACCTGCCGGCACCGAGCAGGTTGAGGGCAAAGAGCAGCGCAAGGCTGCCCAGGATACCGTTGGCCAAATTGAGAGCTGGTGCGGGCTCCCGCATGTCCGCGAACAGGGCCAGTGGCGCCAGGATCATTGCCACGATGCCGATATTCAGGATGGCCACGCCGAGGTACAGCAGGCCGAGGCTCAGCGTTCCGGGTCCAAAATTAGCCAGGAACGGCGGCAGCCCCAGGTGGAGGCGGAAGGTGGTCATGAGCCGCCACGTCGGCGATTGCCAACCGCACGCGGCGTAAAATTGCTGTCGTGACGCCGTGAGCTGCCAGCATGCCCATGACGTTCCCTCAAGTGCCACGACGAGGCTCAACGCCACCAGCAGGGGGAACACCAGCCAGTATCGGTAATCGCCGAAGAAGTGCAGCAGCTCAGGAGCGAACTCGCTGCCGTGCCAGCTCATGAGAATGGCGCCGACCCAGACGTAAAGGGCCTGCAGCACCATCTTTCCAAGACCAAGAACTGGAGGGAGCAGAGCCACGAGTGCGACGGCCGCCACCAGGCGACGGGGTGTCCAGCGGAGCACGGCCCCGGCCAGCGACGTAAGCACCATGGCGATGGCCATCCCCACCAGGACGAGCCCGACGGTCGTGAGAACGTGATAGAATGCCGTATCCCATTCCTGCAGGCCCGTCCGAGTGAAATCGACCAGGGAGTCGAGCTGGACCGACGCCAGCACGACGGCCAGGTGGATGATCACCACGAGCAGGCATGATGCCAGGACCGCGCGTACAAACCTCAGCCGCAGCAAGCCCCAGGCGGCATAGTCGACGGTTTGGGCTCTTTCGATCGGCGCTGCATCTGCCACTTGCCCTCCCTCGGCAGCGACGGGCGACCGAGACGAGGGCCAGCTGGCCCTCCCTCGCCATTCCAGATGTGTTGTATTGCCGTCAGCACGGCACGTCTACATCGGACGCTATCGGATGGACAAGCGGCAGGCTCGCATGGCCTGCCCTGCGCAATGCATGGGAACGTCAGCCGGGAGATCGTGGCGGAGGTCGCCGCTGCGCTCAGCCCGCCGGCAGCAGGAACGGGTTGCAGCACGGCAACCGCCCAATCGCTCACCCATGCCGCACCAGGTTATCCGGCCCGGCATTCCTCACGTCGGTGAGGCCACACAGCGCCATGGAGACGTCGAGCTCCTTGCGGATGCATTCCAGCGCCTTGGCAACGCCGGCCTCGCCCATGGCGCCGAGGCCATAGACGTAGGCGCGGCCGATGAGGACGCCCTTGGCTCCCAGGGTCAGCGCCTTGAGCACGTCCATGCCGCTGCGGACGCCGCCGTCCATGAATACTTCGATGCGGTCGCCGACGGCGGCATCGATCGCGGGCAGGGCTGCGATCGATGAGACGGTGCCGTCAAGCTGGCGGCCGCCGTGATTGGATACGATCAGGGCATCGGCGCCGCTCTGCACGGCGAGCTCGGCATCCTCAGGGTCCATGATGCCCTTGAGGATCAGCTTGCCGCCCCACTCGTCCTTGATGCGCTTCACGTCGTCCCAGTTGAGCGTGGGATCGAACTGCTCGTTGGTCCACGACGCCAGGGCACGGGTATCGCCCACGCCCTTGGCGTGGCCGACGATGTTGCGGAAGGTCCGGCGCTTGGTGCCGAGCATGCCGAGCCACCAGCGCGGCTTCAGGCCGATGTCGATGATGTTGGAGATGGTCATGCGCGGCGGCGCGGTGAGGCCGTTCTTGATGTCCTTGTTGCGCTGGCCAAGGATCTGCAGGTCCAGGGTCAGCACCAATGCCGAGCAGCGGGCCGCCTTGGCGCGGGCGATCAGCTTGGAGTTGAACTCGCGGTCGCGCATCACGTAGAGCTGGAACCAGAACGGCTTGTCGGTATTGTCGGCCACATCCTCGATCGAGCAGATGCTCATGGTCGACAGCGTGAACGGCACGCCGGCGGCGGCGGCAGCCCGTGCAGCCTTTATCTCGCCGTCGGCGTGCTGCATGCCCGTCAGGCCGACCGGTGCCAGCGCCACGGGCATGGCAACGGGCTGGCCGACCATGCTGCTGGCGAGGTTGCGGTGGGAGAAGTCGATGGCGACGCGCTGGCGCAGGTGGATGCGCTGGAAGTCGGTCTCGTTGGCGCGGTAGGTGCTCTCGGTCCAGGCGCCCGAGTCGGCGTAGTCGTAGAAC
>DASURA010000073.1:0-5724 GCA_036280295.1 Hyphomicrobiaceae bacterium | reverse complement strand
GCCTATGCCGACGAGGGTGCCGACGAGCTCAAGGCCTTCCAGCTGGCCGTCAAGCACCTCAACGGCGAGGGTGACGGCGGCATGCTCAAGACGATGAAGCCGACGGCCCTCAAGGGCAACGGCATCCTCGGCAAGAAGGTCACCTCTGTGCATGGCGACTCGCAGACCAAGTCGGACGCGGCCCGCGACGGCGCCAAGCGCATGATCGAGCGCGACGGAGCCATCATGATCTCCGGCGGCTCCTCGTCGGGTGTGGCGGTTGCGGTGCAGGGCCTTTGCCAGGAGCTCGGCATCATCTTCATGGCCGGCCTCACCCATTCCAACGACACCACCGGCAAGGACAAGAAGCGCTATGGCTTCCGGCACTTCTTCAACGCCTATCAGTCGGGCGTGGCGCTGGCTCCGGTTCTCGCCCAGGAATACGGCAAGGACCGCCAAGCCTATCACCTGACGGCCGACTACACCTGGGGCTGGACCCAGGAGGAATCGATCAAGAACGCCACCGAGAAGCTCGGGTGGAAGACGACAAAGGCCGTACGCACGCCGCTGGGCGCCGGCGATTTCTCGCAGTATATCACGCCCGTGCTCAACTCCGGCGCCGACGTGCTTATCCTCAACCACTACGGCAAGGACATGGTCAACTCGCTGACCCAGGCCGTGCAGTTCGGGCTGCGGGACAAGCAGGTCAACGGCAAGAAGTTCGAGATCGTCGTTCCGCTGTTCTCCGAGCTGATGGCGCAGGGCGCCGGAGCGGCCGTCAAGGGCATCCTTGGCACCGGCAACTGGGACTGGAAGCTGGACGACGCATCGACCAAGGCGTTCACCAAGTCCTTCGGCGCCGAGTACGGCGCGCCGCCGTCGCAGGCTGCCCACACCTGCTACGTCCAGGCCCTGCTCTATGCTGATGCCTGCGAGCGCGCCGGCACGTTTTTCGCGCCGGCCGTCATCAAGGCGCTGGAGGGCTTCGAGTTCGACGGGATGGGCAACGGCAAGACGCTCTATCGGGCCGAGGACCATCAGTGCATGAAGTCGGCCCTTGTCGTCCGTGGCAAGGAGAACCCCAAGGACAAGTACGACCTGATGGAGATCGTGAAGGTCGTGCCGCGCGAGGAGCTCACGTACGACGCCAAGATCTTCGGCGGCGAACTCGGCCCGGCCGATCCCAAGAAGTGCTAGCAGCGCGCCGATCTCGCGACTCGGTGACCGGCCGCCCTAGCCAGCGGCCGGTCCGTTTCCGTTCCACCGGGCGGGCGACCCAAGCCGGGCGAATGAAATGGATGCGATACTTCTCCAGGTCCTGAACGGCCTCGACAAGGGTGGCGCCTATGCACTGATCGCGCTCGGGCTCACCCTGGTGTTCGGGACGCTCGGCGTGGTCAACTTCGCGCACGGCGCCCTGTTCATGCTGGGTGCCTTCTGCGCCGTCACCTTCAACAAGCTGCTCAACCTGGAAAGCGTCGTCGTCGATCCCAGCAAAACGACGGCCTGGGGCACGCCGCTTGAGGTGCGAACCCCCTACGTCGAAGCCTGGCTCGGCGATTTTGGCCGGGTGCTGCACGATTACTCCGTTCCCGCGTCGATCCTGATCGCCGTCCCGTTCATGCTGCTGATCGGCATCGCGCTGGAGCGCGGTCTCATCCGCCACTTCTACAAGCGACCCCATGCCGACCAGATCCTGGTGACGTTCGGCCTGGCCATCGTCCTGCAGGAGATCATCAAGCAGTTCTTCGGCGCCAATCCGATACCCCAGGCGGCTCCGCACGCGTTTGCGGGCACCGCCTATGTCGGAACGGTGCTCGGGATGGGCCAGACGCTGGCCTATCCGTGGTGGCGCATCGTCTACCTGCTCTTCGCGCTCGTCGTGATTGGTGCGGTGTTCGCCTTTCTGAGGTTCACCACCTACGGCATGGTGGTGCGCGCCGGCATGCATGACCGCCAGACCGTCGGGCTCCTCGGCATCGACATCGAGCGGCGGTTCACCGTGGTGTTCGGGCTCGCTGCGGCGGTCGCCGGCGTCGCCGGCGTCATGTACACGCCGATCCTGCCGCCCGACTACCACATGGGAATGGACTTCCTCGTCCTCTCCTTCGTCGTCGTGGTTGTCGGCGGCATGGGCTCTCTTGGCGGCGCTGTCGCTGCCGGGTTCCTGCTCGGAATTCTCCAGTCCTTCGCCTCGATGAACGAGATCAAGGCGATCGTGCCTGGCATCGACCATATCGTCATCTACCTGGTCGCGGTCATCATTCTGCTGACGCTGCCGCGCGGGCTGATGGGCCGCAAAGGCGTAATGGAGGGCTGAAGCGGTGCTCAACAATTCCGCCCGCAACGACTGGCTGCTCTTGGCGGGCTTCAGCGCGGTCATCCTCGGCCTGCCGATCATCCTGGCGCCGATCGGCGCGGCCTACCCCGCGCTGATGCAGAAGTTCTGCATCTTCGGCATCTTCGCCATCGGCTTCAACATCCTCTTCGGCCTCACCGGCTATCTCTCGTTTGGTCACGCCGCCTTCCTGGGCGTTGGCTCGTACGCCGCGGTATGGTCGTTCAAGCTGTTCACCATGAACGCTATTCCCGCCATCGTGATGGCCGTGGTGTTCGCGGCGCTGTTCGCACTGATCATCGGCTATGTGAGCCTCAGGCGCTCCGGCATCTATTTCTCGATCCTGACGCTCGCCTTCGCCCAGATGAGCTACAACCTGGCCTATTCGGTGCTGACGCCGCTGACCAATGGCGAAACCGGCCTCCAGCTGTCCCTCCACGATCCTCGCATGATCGATGCGATGTTCGCGGCGCCGGGACAGGGTCTGCCGCGGGTCAACCTCTTCGCCCTCAATATCAGCGGCGGCGGATATGCGGGCTTCTATCTTTGCGCTGTGATGCTGATCCTCGGCTTCTTCGTCGCGATGCGCATCTTCCGCTCTCCCTTCGGCATGATGCTGCGGGCCATCAAGTCCAACCAGGTACGCATGCCATATACCGGGTTCGACACGCGTCCCTACCTGCTCGCTGCCTTCATCATCTCCGGCGTGTATGCGGGGCTGGCCGGCGGCCTGATGGCCGCCACCGACCCTCTTGTCGGAGCGGAGCGCATGCAATGGACGGCGTCCGGCGAGGTCGTCCTGATGACGATCCTCGGTGGCGTCGGCACGCTGGTCGGCCCTGTGATCGGCGCCGCGGCGATAAAGTACTTCGAGAACATCTTCTCGGCCTTCGGCGACCGCACGCTGCACGGCATCCTAGGGTTCCTGCCGGATTCGATCGAGCAGCCCGTGGTGTCCTTTCTTTCGCTGTTTGTCGGCGACGGCTGGCAGCTGACGCTCGGCGTGGTCTTCATGCTGATCGTGATCTTCTTGCCAGGCGGGCTCATGGAGGGCCTGCGGCGCATCTGGAGCCTCTTCAGGCGGCAGCCTGGCCGCGGCGGCAAGATGCCGGCCACCCAACCCCAGCCGGCGGAGTAGTCGATGGCGAGCGGCAATGTCGTCCTGCATGTCGCCGACGTGCACAAGAGCTTCGGCGGCCTTCATGCCCTGTCGGATATCGACCTGCAGGTCATGGCGGGCACCACGCATGCCATCATCGGGCCGAACGGCGCCGGCAAGTCGACGCTGCTGAACGTCTGCATCGGACGGATTGCGCCCGACAGCGGGGCCGTCGTCTTCGACGGCCAGGTGATCACCGGCAAGCAGCCGCACGAGATCAACCAGATGGGCGTCGTCCGGGTGTTCCAGACGCCTGAGATCTTCGCCGACCTGACCTTGCTGCAGAACGTCATGGTCCCGGCCTTCGCCAAGCGTGACGGCGCGTTCAGGCTGAACGCCATGCAGTCCGTTCTCGGCCGGACCGATATCCGCGACGAGGCGATGCACTGGCTGGAGGATGTCGGCCTTGCAAGCCAGAAGGATGCTATCGCGGCCAGCCTGTCGCGCGGTGACAAGCGCCGGCTGGAGCTGGCCATGGGCCTGGTCCAGAGCCCCAGGCTGCTTCTCCTGGACGAGCCCACGGCGGGCATGTCGCGCCACGATACCAATTCGACCATCGACCTTCTTAAGAGGTTCAAGGGACGCGGGATGACGAAAGTCATCATCGAGCATGACATGCACGTCGTATTCTCGCTGGCCGATCGCATCACCGTGCTTGCGCAGGGCAGGATCATCGCCGACGGCCGACCCGACGAGGTACGGGGCAACCCGAAGGTGCAGGAAGCCTATCTCGGGGGAGCGCACGCATGACCGCAACCGCATCGATGGCCGAAATCGGCGCGAAGGCCGCGGCCGGCCCCGCGGCCACGACGTCGGCAGCGCCGTACTTCAGCGTGCGCGATATCCATGCCTACTATGGCGAGAGCTACATCGTCCAGGGCGTGAGCTTCGACGTTGCAGAGGGCGATGTGGTCGCCCTTCTCGGCCGCAACGGGGCTGGCAAGACCTCGACGCTGCGCACGCTGGCGCGCACGCTCGATCCGGAGTTGAGGGGCGGCGAGATCTGGCTGAACGGTGAGCCGATCCACGGTCTCAGGGACTTCCAGGCGGCGCGGCGCGGCATCCAGCTGGTCCAGGAGGATCGCCGGATCATTCCGGGGCTCACCGTAGAGGAGAACCTGCAGCTGGCGCGGATCGCCGAGCCGCGGGGCTGGTCGATCGAGCAGATCTACGAGCATTTTCCACGCCTCGCGGAGCGGCGCCGGCAGGACGGCGTGACGCTGTCGGGTGGCGAGCAGCAGATGCTGGCGGTGGCCCGCGCACTGGTGCGCGACATCAGGCTTCTCCTGCTCGACGAGCCCTATGAGGGGCTGGCCCCCGTCATTGTCAAGGACATCGAGCGCATCGTCGAGGAAATCAAGCAGCGCGGCATTACCACGATCATCGTCGAGCAGAACGCGGTCGCCGCCCTGGAGCTGGCCAATCGCGCGCTGATCCTCGAGATGGGCCATATCGTCTTCGACGGAACGGCCCGAGCCGTGCTCGACGACGCAGAGCTCCGAAACGAGTATCTGGCGATCTAGCCCAGCGGGTCCAGGACATTAAGTCGCGGCCGGCGTTGAACCCGAGCAGGGTGGTCTTGCCTGAGCCGGTGCATCGACCCTCCGGCGTTGCCGACCTGGGGAACGATGCCGGAAGCTTCGGCGCGGCTGGGCTGGCTGGCGGATGCAGGGCACGCAGCCGCAACGCAAGGTGCCGGAGCTGGCGGTGGGCAGGATGTCTGGGGCGCCAGCCTTCGCGGTTGCAGCGAGCTCCGGCCTGGCCGATCGCCCCATGCATCTGCTGCCGCGGCGCTGGCGCCGCGATTTGCCGGACAGGCCTCTGCCTTGCTAAGCAGGTGAGGTGTCCTGAGGTCCCATGAGGGAGGCCGTCATGCCGCGGCGTGTCGATCTGATCCTCTTGCTTCTCGTCCTCGGTGCTGCGGCGGTGCCGGCCGCGGCCCAGCTGCGCGGCCATGGCGGCCCGGTGCGTGCGGTTGCGGTGTCCCCTGACGGGGCCCGCGCCATGACGGGCAGCTTCGACGGGACGGCGATTCTATGGTCGCTGCCCTCCAGCACCGCGGAGCGTGTGCTGCGGTTCCACGACAGCGCGGTCAATGCCGTCGCATTCCTCAGGGACGGGCGCATGGCAACTGCCGGCGAGGATGCCCGCATCGCCGTCTGGCAGCCCGGAGCCGGCCGGCCGGGGCAAGTCCTCGAGGGGCACACGGCTCCTGTCGTGGGCCTGGCGGTGGCGCCGGATGGGAGGA
>DASURA010000072.1:0-38468 GCA_036280295.1 Hyphomicrobiaceae bacterium | reverse complement strand
CCAGCCTGCCACCCAAGATCGTCCAGGGAGTCGACCAGAGAAGCACAGGGATTGTAACGCCGAGGCAGGTGTTGTCCGGCTCCGTATCCCTGCAGCCCCAGTCCGCCGTGTTGATGAAATAGACTCCGGGAGGGACCGGGGCGCCGGCAGGTAACCCCACGGTCTCACCTGGCTGCGTCACAGACCCTGCCAAGCCCGGGGTCACCGAGCACAGCGACAACGTGCCCGCTGCCGCAATTGCTGTCAGCTTTCGCCTCATTTGACCTTTCTCCAAGGTGTGGCTCGCGAACGTTGCGTCGTCATGAGACGCGCCACGCTCTCGCTTCGACTCCGAGCGCGCCCGCACCGGCGGCGCGTTATGAAAAGGGAACTGTGCGGTCGATGAGGAGCCGAGGGACTAGACGCGGGACGCTCGGCAGCCAGCCGCTACGCCGACAATCCTGTGCACACGTCTGATGCGAACAAACTGGCAGCAGGTGCGCAATCCTGGGTTGCAAGAATACTGTGCGTCGTCTGCCAAATGCAAACCCAGCAAGGGCAGAATCGACAGCTCTCGGGCGCCATCTGCCCCGATTTCTCGCAAGTGTGACGCAAACGTCGCAATGAGAGGTGAGATAGTGAGGTGGTGAAATGGTGAAGTGGTGAAATGGTGAAGTGTAGGATGGAGGCTGCGACGCGCCCTTTATCGATGCTGCTCGGTCTAGGATTGGTGTCCAAACGTCGGGCGGTCACAAAGGCCTGCCACGACGCGCGACCCAGCTGCTCGGCGAGCTTCACCCACGGCTTGAGGCGCGGCGCCTCCTCGGCGGTGGGGGACGTTTACGGCGTTCGAGATGACGCCGCGCAGCAGGTAATCCGACATCTGCTCCGCCGCCTGCAGGGCCACGTTTCTCCTGCGCCTCGCCGGTAGCGGCACGCAGATGCGGCGTGCAGATCACCATGGATAGCCAAGGCGAAGTTGAGAGAGCGCTCCACCCGAGCGGACCGTGAGCAATGGACGGCGCGCGACCTAGCGATCGAAGCGCTGAGAGATATGAGCCAGCTTTCGAGGCCGCAAAATGGGTCGTGCGCCAAGCCTACACAGGCGGTCGCGCCCCGACAGGCCGGGCCACCCTCGCCCTTGACGGTGGTGGGCGGTGAGAGGATCGAACTCGACGACCCGGACACCAAGGAGCTGTCAAGAAGGGATCAGACTCGCTCCCGAGCCGCATGCGCGGGTCGTGGTGTCGGTATCCTGGTCGACGCCGGTTCGGCGCCCCCATCCGGGGCGGCCGGGCGATGAAGCCCGCCCGACCACGGCGGCTCGTGGAGGATGACGCCCTCGAGCGGGTCGAACTCGCCGCGCCAAGGGGTACGCTCGATCGCTTGGCGGGCATGGCTGTAGCCCGCATGCCAGCGCGCCCGAATCCCTGTGGGGCTGAAATCGACATCCTTGGTCTGGGCCTCATTGGGGAGGCTGGGCGCCAGCAGGCGGACCAGGTGCATGCGGGTTACGCACCCCCAACTCTCCAGCTCCCGGACCCGTGCGCTCTGGCGGTCCGCGTCCGGAATGCACGCCACCAGGTCCTTGATGATGTGGCGCAGCCGATGGGTCTGTTTCTGGCGGGCGATGTGGCTTTCGACGCGGCTCGAGAACCGGATGTCCTTATAGCGGCGCATGACATCGAAGATGGTATTGGGCTCAGGACCCGTCGGGTCCCACAAGTGGACGGCGAAGATCAGGGAATCGCGGCGCGGACAGTCGTCGAACACGATCTCAGTTGGCGTGTTGGAGAGAATGCCGCCGTCCCAGTAGAGCTCACCGTCGATGCGCACGGCGGGGAACGCCGGCGGCACCGCGCTGGACGCCATGATGTGGTGTATAGCGAGCGTTTCCGACCGGCTGTCGAAATACCGCATCTGACTGGTTCGCACGCGCGCTGCGCCGACCGTGAGGCGTGGTGAGCCGCGATTGAGGACCGAGACATCGACCAGCTCATCGAGTGTGCACTTCAGGGGCTCCGTCAAGTAATAGCCAGCGCTATCGGTGCCGAGCGGCACGTCTGGGCCCAGGAAAGCGAGCGGGTTCGGCTTGAAGAAGCTCGGGAGGCCGCCATACAGGATCGACCAGAAGGACAGGGGCTGGGAGAAGAGCGGGTGGGCGAAAGAGCTCCACGCATCAGGCTTGTAGGCAACACGCTTCCAGAACTCCTCGAGCGCAGCAATCCGGTTGGCCGGCTCGTTGCCGGCGATAAGTGCGGCGTTGATGGCGCCGATCGAGGTGCCGATGATCCAATGCGGCTCGAGGCCGGCGTCGTGGATCGCGTGGTAGACGCCGGCCTGATAGGCGCCGAGCGCGCCACCACCCTGCAACACTAGAACGAGCTGTCCGACCTCGGCCTTGAGCGCCTGGGCCGCGTCGGTAATGGCCTTGCTCTTCGGTTGGGACTCCATGGGCTGGCCTCCTTATTGCGCTGTCCAGCCGCTCTCGACCGGCAGCGCGACGCCGGTGATCGGTGCACGTGACACCGCCAGCGCACCGAGCTGTTCCGTTGTGACGAACTGCCGCGTCGGCTGCGCGTGGAGCCGCAGGTCGCGGGTCACCTGCTCCTCTGTGAGCCCGCGCGCTTCGCCGTCTGCGGAATCTGCTTCTCAACCAGCGGCGTGAGCACATATTCGTCGAGGCGGCAGCAACTCCTGAAACTATAGGCCAACGGGCTGGTGAGTTGAAATGACGATCGTTTCACGTTTCGGTAACTGCCGGCTATGGCATGCAAAAGAGGCTTCGCTGTACCTCTTTCCAGAGGTGTGACGCGAACGTCTCGGATCGTTACCAAGTGGCCGCCGTGCGGCGCCATCCACGTGTCCGCTAGCCGTAGCCGCGCATGTCGGCGTGCGCATTGACAGGCTCTACCCTTGTCGCTAGACGCGACGGTGGGACACCCCTCCCCAACGAGGGGCATCTATCTGGAAGGGTAGGCACAACATGGCCACGTCCAAGCCGGCGCAGAAGCCGGCCAATATCAATTTCTCCTCCGGCCCCTGCGCCAAGCGCCCCGGCTGGTCCCTTGAAGCCCTCAGCAACGCGTTTCTCGGCCGCTCGCATCGCGCCAAGGAAGGCAAGGCACGCCTGAAGCGGGCCATCGAGGAGACGAAGGCGATGCTCGGCCTGCCGGCCGGCTACGTGTGCGCCGTCGTTCCCGCCTCCGACACCGGCGCCTTCGAGATGGCGATGTGGACCATGCTCGGCGAGCGCGGCGTCGACGCGCTGGCATGGGAGAGCTTCGGCGAGGGCTGGGTGACGGACGTCTCCAAGCAGCTCAAGCTCAAGGACCTGCGCCTTCTCAAGGCCGAGTACGGCAAGCTGCCCAATCTGGCCGAGGTCGACTTCAACCGCGACGTGCTGTTCACCTGGAACGGCACCACCTCAGGCGTGCGCGTGCCCAACGGCGACTGGATCGCGGCCGACCGCGCCGGCCTCACCTTCGCCGATGCCACCTCGGCGGTGTTCGCGCAGGACATCCCCTGGCACAAGATCGACGTGGCCACCTTCTCCTGGCAGAAGGCGCTGGGCAGCGAGGCCGCGCACGGCATGCTGATTCTCGCTCCGCGCGCTATCGCCCGGCTGGAGAGCTACACCCCGGCGTGGCCGCTGCCCAAGGTGTTCCGCCTCACCAAGGGCGGCAAGTTCATGGCCGGCGTGTTCGAGGGCGAGACCATCAACACGCCGTCGATGCTGTGCGTGGAGGACTATCTCGACGCCCTGGCGTGGGCCAGGAGCGTCGGCGGCCTCGCCGGTCTGCAGGCGCGCGCCGACGCCAATTCCAACGTGCTCTACGACTGGGCTGCCAAGACGCCATGGCTGGAGCCGCTGCCAGTCGATCCGGCGACGCGGTCCAACACCTCCGTGTGCCTGAAGGTGGTGGACCCGGCCGTGGCCGCCCTGCCGGTCGACGCCCAGCGCGCGTTCGTGAAGCAGGTCGAGGCGATCCTCGACAAGGAAGGCGCCGCGCATGACATCGCCGGCCATCGCGACGCGCCTCCGCACTTGCGGATCTGGTGCGGCAGTACGATCGAGGCGACCGACCTGGCGATCCTGACGGGTTGGCTCGACTGGGCCTTCGCCGAGGCCAAGGCCGGGCTGGCGAAAGCGGCTTAGGTGCGCGACTCCTTCTCCCCCGCTTTTCGCGGGGAGAGGGATGGGATTAGGGGCAGCCAAGGGCTCCGAACCTGTCAAAGACCACCAGTGCACCGCTCATTGAGAGCGCTCGACAGCTACTCGTGGAGAGGTTCGCGCTTTTGGCTGCCCCTCTCCCCGATCCTCTCCCCCCGCAAGCGGGGAGAGGGAGTGCGCCGGCGAACATCAATTAGGTATTCCGTCGAGACCCAGAGGGCCCGAGACCTCTACGAGGCACACCCATGTCCCACCGTGTACTGATTGCCGACCAACTCTCCCCCGCCGCCGTGGCTATCTTCGAGCAGCGCGGCATCGACACCGATGTGAACGTCGGGCTGCCGAAGGAGGAGCTGGAACGGATCATCAAGGATTACGACGGCCTCGCCGTCCGCTCCGCCACCAAGGTCACCGAGAAGGTCATCGCCGCAGCCAGGCGGCTGAAGGTGGTGGGCCGGGCCGGCATCGGCGTTGACAACATCGACGTGAAGGCGGCTACCGCCAAGGGCGTGATCGTGATGAACACGCCGTTCGGCAACTCCATCACCACGGCCGAGCACGCCATCTCGCTGATGATGGCGCTGGCGCGCCAGATCCCCGAGGCCGACCGCTCCACCCAGGCAGGCAAGTGGGAGAAGTCGCGCTTCATGGGGGTAGAGGTCTTCGGCAAGACCCTCGGCGTGATCGGCTGCGGCAACATCGGCTCGATCGTCGCCGACCGCGCCGTCGGACTCAAGATGAGGGTGCTGGCCTATGATCCTTTTCTCACCGAGGAGCGGGCCATCGAGCTGGGCGTGAGCAAGGTCGATCTCGACCACCTGTTGCGGCGCGCCGATTTCATCACCCTGCACACGCCGCTCACCGACAAGACGCGCTACATCATCAATGCGGCAGCGCTGGCCAAGACCAAGCCGGGCGTGCGCATCATCAACTGCGCCCGCGGCGGGCTCGTCAACGAGCAGGCGCTGGCCGACGCGCTCAAGTCGGGTCATGTGGCGGGAGCGGCGTTCGACGTGTTCGAGGTTGAGCCGGCCAAGGAGAGTGTGCTGTTCGGCCTGCCCAATGTGATCTGCACCCCGCACCTGGGCGCTGCCACCGGCGAGGCGCAGGAGAACGTGGCCCTGCAGGTGGCCGAGCAGATGGCGGACTTTCTCCTGAATGGCGCCATCTCCAACGCCGTCAACTTCCCCAACATCTCCGCCGAGGAGGCGCCGCGACTGCAGCCGTGGGTGAGGCTCGCCGAGCAGCTCGGCTCATTTGCCGGCCAGCTTACCGAGACCAGCATCAAGGGCGTGCGCATCGAGTATTCCGGCGAGGTGGCTGAGCTCAACACCAAGCCGCTCACCGCGGCGGCGCTGGCCGGCGTGCTGCATCCGCTGCTCAACCATGTGAACATGGTCTCCGCGGCCATCAGCGCCCGCGAGCGCGGCATGCAGGTGGAGGAGGTGACACGCGGCCAGGAAGGCGCGTTCGAGAGCTACATCCGCCTCACCGTGCGCGCCGGCGACAACTTCGAGCGCTCGGTGGCCGGCACGGTGTTTTCCGATGGGCGCCCGCGCGTCATCCAGATTCGCGAAATCGACATGGAGTTCGAGATTGCCCCGCGCATGCTGTTCGTGCGCAACCAGGACAAACCGGGCTTCATCGGCCGCTTCGGCACGCTGCTGGGCGAGGCCGGTCTCAACATCGCCACCTTCAACCTCGGACGCGACAAGCCCGGCGGCGACGCCATCTGCATCGTTGCCATCGACGAGCCTGCCTCCGAGGAGGTGCTCGCCAGAATCAAGGCGCTGCCGCATGTGGTGCGCGTGAGCCGGCTGGAGTTTTGATCTTCTGGTGTCTCTTCGTGGTGGATAACTTACATTTTCGCATTGTAGTTCCTTTTTTTGAAGAGTAAGCAGGGACTCATACTTTGCAAAGCGGAGAGGCAATGACGACCGCCTATACAATTGGCTACGAGGGAACCAACATTGATCGGTTTGTAGAGACGCTCAAATTGATGGGCGTGACTGCTCTTGCCGACGTTCGGGCCGTCCCAAATTCGCGAAAGAAGGGCTTCTCGAAGACTGCGCTTCAGGCACGTTTGGAGCGCGAAGGCATTACCTATGTTCACTTCGTCGAGCTTGGCGATCCGAAACCGGGACGAGAGGCGGCCCGAGCGGGCAGATACGAGGTCTTCGAGAAAATATACACTCGACATCTAGACCGCGCCGATTCTGAAGGTGCCGTTCGAGCGCTATCTGAGCTTGCAAAGACGAAGCCGACCTGCCTGCTGTGCTTCGAGCGCGATCCATCAGTCTGCCACCGATCCTTGATTGCGAATCGTCTTAGAATCGACGGTATCGAAGTTTTGCACCTATCCGTTGACGATCCGGGCCGCAATGTCAGCCACCCTGAAAAATTGCCGCGTCACGATCCTCGTGAAGGCGCTTCCGCAGCCTAGTAAGCGATATGGCGAGACCGTTTGTTGTGCCGGCGTAACGCCCGCAGGTCAATGGAAGCGCTTGTTCCCGATCAGGTTCCGCCACCTGGCTGGCGATAGCAGCTTCGTGCGCTGGAACTGGGTGCAATTCCAGTACAAGCGGCCGACTACTGATGTACGCGCCGAAAGTTGTCACGTATTCGAGGATAGCATCCGCATTGATGGGAAGCTCGCAAGGAAGCAGGAGCAAGTCCGTCTGCTTACGCCGCTTATTTTAGCCTCCGCTAAAGAAGCAGCGTTAAAGGGCCAATCCCTCGCGCTGATCCGCCCCCGCAATACGCGCTTCATCACTAAGGCCAAGAGCAAGACAGATATCGAGGATGAGCGCGAAGCGTATCGAAGGGCGGCACGCCAGACATCCTTGTTTGATAAGGAGTTGGCAGAACTCGAGCCATCCCCATACGAATTCCGCTTCAGGTTTGAAGATGCTGACGGGAAGCATGACTACGCGAACGGTGACTGGGAAACTCACGCCATGTTCTGGCGTGAGAGCAGACGCAAGGATGCAAATGAAGCTCTGAGGTGGATGGCGTCCACTTTCAATGAGGAGTACCCACGCAAGGGCATGGTGTTTGCGATTGGGAACCAAGCCAAGCGTCCGCAGACATGGCAGCTACTTGGAGTCCTTCGTTTGGATGAGTCGGCGCAAGGTGAGCTTAGGATCTGAGTGTTCCAGCTCAATAGGCACTTGTCCGCTTCGGTGCGCCGCCAGATACGCCTCCCGCGTCCGCGCCCGGACCGCGGCTTCGGTGTATTCGCGGACGAGCTTTCGGCGGGCGGCGGCACCGGCCTGGAGGCGCAGCTCGCGGTCGGCGATCAGGGTGGCAAGCGCATCGGCGAGCGCCTTGGCGTCACCGGGGGGCACGACGAGCCCCTCGACGCCGGGCCGCACGAACTGGCGGCAGCCGGGCACGTCGGTGACCACCAGGGGCCGACCGCAGGCGGCCGCCTCCAGCATGGCGCGCGGCATGCCATCTCCACCGAGCGGAGGTACGACGGCGATGTCTGCCGTGCGCCAGACCTCCACCACATTGTCGGTGCGCCCGCTCCAGGTGACACCCGGCTCCTCGTTCCAGCGCACCAGAATCTCTTCGTGAATCGCCTCGCGGTTGCCGAGGTCAGCGTCGCCGTAGAGGGCCAGCTTCGCCGCGACCCCGCGCACGCGCAGCAGGCGGTACGCGTCGATCAGCACATGCAGGCCCTTTGATCTCAGCATGCGCCCGACAAAGGCCATCTGCGGCACGGCGTTATTCGGTGGCGGCATCTGCGGGTAGCGCGCCGGGTCGACGCCGGCGCCGGGGAGGATGGCGGTACGACCGGGAGTCGCCACGCCGGCAGCGACCATCTCCGCGACGTCGTCCTCGTTTTCGGCAATGAGCCAAGCCGTATGATGCGCCGCGCAATGCCTGAGCGCCCGATGCGCCAGGGCGCGCAACAGCCGGGCCAGCGGCGTGCGCGCATAGCCGAGATAGCCTCGCCCGGTCAAGTGCAACATCACGGCGGCCGGCTGATGGTAGCTCCGGGCCAGAGCGAGGCTCACCATTACCATCGGCTGCATGGCAATGGCGTGGATCGCGTCCGGTCCCTCGCCATCGATAACGCGGATCAGCTCCTCGCGTGCCGCCATGATGTCGCGAGGCTTGAGCGAGCCGCGCCTCAGGTCAAGCTCGCGCACCTCGACGCCCACTGCCCGGATGGCGTCGAGCCTGCCGCTGGAGCGCGTTGCCACCACCACGTTCCCTGCCAGCGCCTTCAGCTCGGTCAGAAGCGGGACGAAATGCGACAGGACGAACCAGTCCTCGGTCACGACGACGAGGATCCGCTTCCACGGACGGGCCGAGCTTGCGCCTGGCAGCATGACTGAACCTCCCGTACGCACCTCGCCCTTGGTGCGGTAGGACACGGCGACAAGCAAGCTTCGGCTTATGCGATTTGCTGGGTTGTGGCGCCTGCGCACCAGAGGCGCGATGCGCAGAGCAGGGTGGGTCGAGCGTCATCGCAGCCCCAACACATGCAACGGCGCACTTGCTCAATGTGTTGGTGAGGCGTTTCCGCGTGCCCCCAAAATGAGAAGGACGTGGCCGCCTCTCTCAGCCACGTCCTCGCTCCCGCCGGATGTAGCGCTCGCAGGAATGGCATGCCCGACGGGGCTGGGGGCATTGTCGGGTCGTGCCATTCGTCGCGAACGCTCTCGGACAACTTATCATGGACCGGATCATTCTTCTGTGCGCCTCACAATTGCGTCACCCCATAGTCAGACAACTAGTATATGATAACATTTTTCGGCCGCATCGGGATGGTTCGCAGACATAGGGCTGGTGGTCCAGACGTTGCCGGGACAGGGCGAGACTACTGTTTCAACTCCTGCCCCGGACATCGGCAATCGCCGTAACCCGCGGCATGGCAGGGCCAGGCGCACAGGTCGGCGACGCCGCGCTGACCGGACGGCCGGTAGGTGAGCAGAAAGCTCCGGCTCGCACCCGGATATTTTTTCTGCAGCTTCTTGTACTCGGCGATGAATGCCGCGTCGGCCTTGGGAAGTTTTTCGGCCTTCTCCGCAGAGAGAACGGGTTGCGGCAGGAGCAGGCTGGCAATGGCAACGACAAGAAAAGGCGTACGCATCTGGCGCTCCATGAAAGAGGGCCGGCCAAAATGGCCGAGCCTCCCGCGAGGATAGGCCGTAGGGGGCGCGTTGGGAATAGTCAGCCGACGCCTATATCGTACTCGCGTGACCCGTCCCCCGTGCTGCAGTGCGATGGCCAGGCTCGCATCCGCGTAGCAAGCGCGGGTCTGCCTTCGGCCTGCCTCGCCTTGCGAGACCTACCCGCGGCTCGCCTGGAACGCCTGCAGCTCGGCCCGAGCCGGCAGGCCGGCGCGGGAGCCGAGCCGGGTACATTTGAGAGCGGCGGCGGCAGCGGCGAGGCGGGCGCTTTCCGCCGAGGAATGACCTTCCGCCAGCATCAGCGCAAAGGTGGCATGGAAGGCGTCGCCGGCACCTGTGGTATCCGTCACGCTGACACTGAACGCTGGAATGTGACCGCCGTCAGCTGCCTCGCGCCACAGGTAGCCTTCAGCTCCGAGGGTGACCCCGGCATGTCTGGGCCCGAAGGAAAGGATCTGCTCCAGCCGCTCGGCATCGGTGCCGTCGGCAATGAAGTCGCGCAGCGCCGGCCCGGAGAAGATGGCGTAGTCGGCGAGCTTGAGCAGCCCCGGCAGCGCCTCGCGCGCGCCCAGATCGGCATCGAGCAGGGTGAGCACCTTGTCCTTGCGTGCCTGGGTGAAGACGGTTCGCACGCCCTCCAGCCAACGCACGTCGCCCACCACGGCCGCGGCCGTCTTGACCCGCTCCAGCGGCAGCCAGCTGGTGCCTGAGGGCATGCCGGCATCGCGCTGGCCGACAATCAGCCGCTCGCCGTTGTCGTCGACGATGATGGCCGAGGTCGACGAGCGGGCACCCTCGAAAGCCTGGACATAGCGCACGTCCACGCGCTCGGCCTTCAGGCCGGCGCGGATGGTATGGCCGGCGCTGTCGTCGCCAACCCGGCTCCACAGCTCCGCCGCCCCGCCCAGCCGGGCAATCGCAACCGCAGCATTGGCCGCCATGCCACCACCGGCCTCGACATGCTCCAGGGCCCGCACCTTGGTCGGCTGTGGCGGGAATGCCTCGATCCGGTAGATCCGATCAAGGGCTGAGTGCCCGACACAGATGATGTGCTTTGCCGATGCCATGTTTACGGCCGCCTTCTTGGCCACCGGCGGCACGCCCATAGCCCCCGGGCCTTACTGCCCGCCGCCACCTTAGTCATTGCAGCGTCCAACGAAAAGCCGATGTCGCAAAATGCGGCAAGGAGATGTTGCAGGCAACCTGATCCGACCGTGCCCAAGTCGCGTAACAGCTTTGCATCAAGGTTCCGCAGTGGGCTATGGTCTCTCCATCACTCCTTCAGGAAACCGGCGGGAAATCCCTGCTCAAAGCGCGTCGCGGCGTCATGACAGAGCTCAAGCCAGAGTGCGGCGCAGAGCTGTTGCGGCGCATTGCCGAGCAGTCCGACCCGGCAGCTTTCCGCGAGCTTTACCTGGCCTACGGCCCGCGCGTGAAGGCCTACATGATGCGCAAGGGAGCCGATGCAGGCACCGCCGAGGATTTGGCGCAGGAGACCCTGATCACCGTCTGGCGCAAGGCCGCACTCTACGCCCACGACAAGGGCAGCATGACCACCTGGGTGTTCGCCATCGCCCGCAATCTCCGGATCGACCGCCTGCGCCGGGAGGTGCCGTGGCAGGAACTGCCCGAAGGACGCCTCGCGGAAGCCTCGGACGAGCCGCTGCCGGACGAGGCGATGGCCGAGAAGGAGCGGCAGCATCGCGTCAAGGCGGCGCTGGCCGCGTTGCCACCCCAGCAGAAGGAGGTGGTGGCCCTGGCCTATCTGGAGGGGCTCTCGCACAGCGAGATCGCGGAACGGCTCGGCATGCCGCTGGGCACGGTCAAGTCGCGCATGCGGATCGCCTATCAGAAGATCCGCCAGACGCTTGAGAGCCAGGAATGAGCATCACCCACCATCCGGACGACTCCACGCTGATGAGCTACGCGGCCGGCGCATTGCCGGGCGCGCTGGCGGCCGTCACTGCCGCTCACCTGGCGCTCTGCGAGCGCTGCCGCGACGAGCTTGCGGTGATGGAGCTGATGGGCGGTGCCCTGCTTGCCGACCTGCCTGGCGTTCCGCTGCGGCGCCCCGAGCCGGCGGCACCAAACATGACGCCAAGCCACCGGCGGAGCGCGGAGCCTTCCCAGGCGGCAGAGGTCCCCCCGCCGCTCGCCACTCTGATCGGCGACGATCTTCAGTCGGTGCGCTGGCGCTGGCTCTCGCGCGGCGTCTGGGTGAAACGCCTGCCGATTACGGGCGAAGGGCTGCTCCACGTCTTCAAAGGCAAGCCCGGCGCCAGGTTGCCGAACCATGGCCACCTGGGCAGCGAGCTGACCTTGGTGCTGCGTGGCACCTTGGAGGACAGCACCGGCTGTTACCACCGCGGCGACGTGTGCGACCTTGACGAGGCGGTCGAGCACACACCCATCGCCGGCCCCGAGGGGTGCATCTGCGTGGTGGCGCAGGACCGCCCGATCCGCTTTCGCAGCCTGATGGCGCGGTTGGCGCGGCCCTGGCACGGCATGTAGCCGGGCCGCGCGCACTTCTTGCTAAATTGCTAACGGTCCGGCTCAGTCGTCGTCGCGGGCGGGGCTGCCACGGCGAGGGCGATCGTCGTCATCCTCATCCTCGTCCTCGTCATCCTCCTCGTCGCCCTCGTCCTCGCGCTCGTCGCCGATGGCATCGCGGATGAGGTCGACGATCTGCTGCTCGCCTTCGGCTTGGGTCTCGACCGGCCACTCGCCAATAATGGTCTCGCCTTGCTTGAACACAACCTTGTAGGGAAGCTCTCCGCCCGGGTCCGAAACAACATCTGCCGTCAGGAACGCCATGTCAGCCTCCATCCATCCTTAGCTGCGCGTAACGCGCAATCCGCACTGCACCCGCCCTCGACCCAAGTCAAGCTGCGGTACCCAGGGAAGGAAAAAGCATCGGTGCACTCCTGGGAGGAACGGGGCTCCCCCTTTCCCGGCGCATCGCACGGGCCCCTTCCCGGTCGGCACCGCGGGGTGAGGGGATGCGGCCGGCGCTTACTTCCACCGGTACACCTTGGCCTCGACGTTGTCCTTCACACGGGCCTGCAGCGTGCCGAGGTCGATCTGGTGCACGCTGCCGCTGCCGGCGATGTCCAGCGCATGCGCCGCTGCCATGCCCATGGCCATGCACGGGCCCATGACACGGGTGGAGGAGAGGGCGGCGGCGTCGCCGTCCATGCAGCGGCCCGCGGCCACCAGATTGTCGGCATCGGGCGAGACCATGCTGCGCAGCGGGATGTAGTGCATGTGCTCTTCGCCGAACGTGTGCCAGTGATGGCCCTGCGCGTGATCGTGCAGCTCAATCGGCCAGGCGGTGCGGCCGATGGCATCGTCGAAGCGGATGCCGGCGCGCACCTCATCTTCGGTGAGCTGGTGCACGCCCTTGAGCCAGCGCGTCTGGCGGATGCCCGGAAAGCCATAGGCGCGGATCTTGGCATTGCCGAAGCACTGGGGAAACTCGGCCTTGAGGAAGGCCACCGCGCGGTCGGCCTGGTCCTTGCCCTCCAGCGCCTTGAAGGAGGCCTCCAGCGGATCCAGCGGCGTTTCCACGTGCGTCATGTTCATGGCGGCGATGCCGCGGCCGGGGATAACGAAGCCCAAGCCCTCGCGGCGCCGCAAGCCATAATCGCCGGCCCGCTCCTTCATGCGCTCGGAGATCTCAGGCTTCGCGGGAGCGTGTGCCTCATCGATATTCTCAAGCACCACCATCTGCGAGCCGAACACCTTGGCATCGGCAGGCTCGCGACAGGGCAGGCCCGCGTTCCACGCCAGCGCGGCGTCGCCGGTAGCATCGACGAAGCCGGCGGCCCTCACTGCGACATCGCCGTAGCGGGTGGCGAAGTGCAGCTTGACGATGCGGCGGCCATCCATCTCGACATCGCGCAGCACCGCACCGAGCAGCGGGATGACGCCGGCCTTCTCGATCTGCCGCTCCACCCAGCGGCCGAGCACGACCTCGTCGTAGTAGACGACGGTGGTGACCGGGCCGTTGCGATAGAAGAGGGCCTTGTCCTCCTTCTCCAGGTCGGACAGGATCTCCTCGGCGATGCCGTAGGTCAGCTGGTATCCGTGCGTGCCGTTGGAGAACAGGCCGCAGAACGTGGCGATGATCGAGTTCACCGCCTGACCGCCCAGCGCCGGCAGGCCATCCACGATCACCACGCGGCGGCCGAGCCGGGCCGCCTGCAGCGCAGCGGCCGTGCCGGCGATACCGGCGCCGACCACGCAGATATCGACGCCAAGCTCGCGCGGCACGGCGCGGGCCGTGCGCTGAACGACGCGGGTCGAGGTGGTAGGCTTGGTGTCGGTGGACAAGGGGGGCTCCCTGGGCTGCATGCCTCGAAACGCTAGCCGAAGGCAGAAAGAGCAACAAGGCGTACGTGTTGCGCCACGCTGGTGCGATGATCGAGAAGGCCCGCTTCATCGGTTTGGCTAGGTGGCGAAGCGGACTTCTCGATCTGAATCGCACTGGCAATCATAATGTTGGCTAGTGTCCTTCAGATCGCGAAATTCGTTCCAACCTCGCGGCACGCTGAGACGAATTTCGCGATCAGGACAGTTGCGGATGCGACGACGGCGGGACCACCGCCTTTTCCAGCGCCGATATCAAGCGCGATTGCGCAAGGGTGGCTTGTGGATTAGGAGGCTGGCAACGAAATCCTTTACGCGTGAGGATCGCCGACGCAGTCGCAGCAGCATCCGCAGCGAGCAACAGGTCACGATGCCTTCCCACGACTGGTCCGCTGACGTGTTCCGCGCCATGCAGGCGCGCAGCATTGCCACCGTCTGCACCGTGCCGGACGGCGGTCTCACGCAGTTGCTCAGGATGGTGGAGACAGACGACGGCATGCGCCTCGTCACGCTCTCCACCGAGCCAGAAGGCATCGGCGTTGCCACCGGCTGCTGGCTGGGTGGCTCGCGCGCCATGATCGCCATGCAGTCCTCGGGTGTGGGCAACTGCATCAACGCGCTGGGGCTGCCAACGGCCCTGCGCGCGCCGTGCCTGATGCTGGTGACCATGCGCGGGCAATGGGGCGAGTTCAATCCGTGGCAGGTGCCGATGGGCCAGGCGGTGCGGCCGACGCTGGAGGCAGTCGGCGTCAAATGCTTTCCTGTCGATAAGCCCGAGGAGGTGGGCGAGACGTTCGCCGCGGCAGCCGACCTGGCATTCCATGGCCGGCTCAGCGCTGCCGTGCTGGTGAGCCAGCGCATCATAGGCGCCAAGGGGTTCGGCCGGAAATGAGCATGAGCAACACACCCGCCTCGAACAAGATCGCCCGCCGGCCGTTCGTGGCCGAGCTGCTGGCGCGGCGCGACGGCGCCCTCGTCGTTTGCGGCCTCGGCAGCCCGACGTGGGACGCCTTCGCCGCCGGCGACAGCCCGGAATACCTCTACTCCTGGGGCGGGATGGGCCTGGCCGTGCCGACCGCGCTTGGCGTGGCCTTGGCACAGCCCTCAAAGCGCGTCGTCTGCATCACCGGCGATGGCGAGATGCTGATGGGTGTCGGCGCGCTCGGTGTGGTGGCAGATCAGGCGCCTGGCAATCTCGGCATCCTGGTGCTCGACAACGAGCACTTCGGCGAGACCGGCCGCCAGCCCGGCCTTACCTCCGGCCGCACTGATATCGCCGCAGTTGCGCGGGGCTTCGGCATCGGCAAGACGCTGACGGTGACCGAGCAGAGTACCGTGGGTGAGCTGGCCGATCTGCTGTTCAAGACGCCCGGCCCGGTGCTCGCCATCGCCAAGATCGCCCTCACCGAGGACCCTTGGGCGCTGCCCGAGAAGGACGGCGCCACCATCGCCTACCGCTTCCGGGCGGCATTGGGCGTGGGTTAAGAGCGTGGCAGCAGTGCAATCGCGGGTCGCTCCGATTGCGCCCTACTGCATGACCTTGAACAGGTTGAACCCTCCCGAGACGGTGGCAGACGTGGCCTTTGGCGGAGCACCGAGGGGCGGAGCTGGCTCAATCACGGTCGGGCCGTACTTCTGCACCTCAAGGATGGCTAGGGTCCGGTCGGTGGTGCCATCAGCCCGGAGGCGATAGGCGCCATCGATGCCGCTGAAGCCGTTGGCGCGCGTCAGCGCAGCGGCGCTGTAGCGGGCCGGGTCGCCGGCGAGAGCAATGGCCATGCTCGTGGCGTCGAAGGCAAGGCCGGCGATACGCGGTGCAGCGGCCTGATAGGTCTTGGCAAACTTCTGCGCGAACTCGCTCCAGCCGCTCGGGTCTGGGCCTGGATACCAGGCGCCTACCAGCGCAGCGTCGCGTCCCGCGTTGGGATAGTCCATGCCGCCGGTGCCGACCACCTGGACCTTCCGCGTATTGATCTTGGCGATCGGCAGCAGGCGACCCAGCAGCTCCAGATAATCCTGGCCACCTGGCATGAACAGGGCCTCGATGGGCTGGTTTGCGGCCTCGGCGGCGGCAATATCGGCGCTGATCTTGCGCAGCGGCTTCAACAGAGCGTTGGCGTTGGCCGGATACGTCTCCAGCGCAACGACGGTGCCGCCATTGCGGGCAACCGCATCGCGGAACACCGGCTCGACCAGCTTGCCGAAACTGTCGTGCGGGATCAGGGCAGCGTAGCGCAGCTTGCCGCGCATGGCGGCAAACGACACGATGCGCCCAACCTCCGGCTCCGGCTGGAAGCTCAGGAGATAGACGCCATTGCCGGCCACCTGCCGGTCGCTGGAGAACGCCACCACCGGTACGCCGGCCTTGCGCGCGACGGGCGCCACCGCCGCGACCGACTTCGCGTAAAGCGGCCCGAGCAACAACGACGCGCCACGGCTGATCGCCTCTTCGGCGGCGGCCTTGGCGCCTTCAGGGGTGCCTTTGTCGTCCTTGATCATCAGCTCCAGGTTGCGGCTGTCGCGCTCGAACACCGCCAGCTCCGCGGCCTGCTTGAGATTCCTGGCGATCACGCCGGGCGCTCCCTGACTTGAGAGCGGCACAAGGATGGCAACCTTGGGCGGGCCTGACGGGGGCAGGAGCGCGGCCGGGCTGAAGGCAGTCACGCCAAGCTCACCCGGTTTGCTGCCGGAGGCGCAGCCCGCCAACACCGCGGCGACCGCCACAGCGGCGCCGACCAGCGCGAGCGCGACGCGCCGCCCAGCCGCAGTCAGGCGGCGTATCCCAAGACCCCTACGTCCCATCGGCCCCCCGGCCTTGATCCCCAGCAACGATCTCCAGCTAAGCTGCAACCAAGGCGCCGAGAGGGCAATTCCTTAGTTGGGGGAGACATGCGTTGCGCCTTTCGCAACGGCGTCTTCTTCGGCTAGTGTGCCCGTAGGGTATCCGCAATTGTACGAGGCCCTGCACTGGAGACCACGGCGGCTATAGAAGCGGGCGTTTTGCGTCGAACAGCTGACGAGCTGGGCGCGCTGATCGCGCGGGCGCTGCCGGCGGGGCTGTTCCTGGTGGCGACGCCGATCGGCAATCTCGGCGACATCAGCCTGCGCGCGCTCGCAACCCTGGTGCGTGCCGATGTGCTGTATTGCGAGGATACACGGCACAGCGGCACGCTCCTTGCCCATTACTCGGTGACGCGCCCGCTGCGGCCCTACCATGAGCATAATGCCCAGCGCGAGCGGCCACGCATCCTGGCGGAGCTGGCGGCGGGCAAGTCGGTGGCGTTGATCAGCGATGCCGGCACACCGCTCGTCTCCGATCCCGGCTACAAGCTGGTGCGCGATGCCGCTGCGGCCGGCCACCGTGTCTTCGCCCTGCCCGGCGCGAGCGCGCCCCTGGCGGCGCTGGCGAGCGCTGGTCTGCCTACGGATACCTTTCTTTTTGCGGGCTTTCTTCCACCGAAGTCGAGCGCCCGCCGCGCCCGCCTGCTGCGGCTGCAGGAGGTGCCGGCCACCCTTATCCTGTTCGAGGCGCCATCGCGGCTGGCCGAGAGCCTTGCCGATATCGCCCACGTGCTGGGACCCCGCGACGCCGCCGTGGCGCGCGAGCTTACCAAGCTGCACGAGGAGGTGCGCCGTGGCACGCCGGCCGAGCTCGCGCAATGGACGCGCGAGACGAGCCCCAGGGGCGAGATGGTGATCTTGGTCGGACCGCCGTTGCCCGCGGCCGTCACCGACGCCGACATTGTCGCGAAATTGACACCGATGCTGCCTGTGATGAGTCTCTCGGATGCGGCCAAGGCCGCTGCCGAGGATCTGGGCATCGCCAAGGCGCGCGTCTACGACATCGGCGTGGCGTTGAAGCGCGCGGAAGACTAGGCGGAGTCGCGGGCGTGGACAGGGACAGGGACAGGGTAAAGACCCGTGAAAGGATCGGACCTTCATCCAAACCCGCCGATAAGAGACGACGGGTAAGATGAGGGGGTGGACCCGTTCACGCCGGTTGCGGCGAGGGGCTGAGCCCGTCCCGATCGGTTCGGCGCAAGGAAGGAGAGCGCATGGCTCACGTAACCTTGACCGGCAATCTGCGCCAGCACACAGGCGGCATCGCCGAGATGGAGATCGACGCCGCCAGCGTGCGCCAGCTGCTCGCCCGTCTTGAAGAGCGCTATCCCTCCCTGGCACCACAGCTCTCACAGGGGGTAGCCATCGCCATCGACGGCCAGATCTACCAGGACGCCTTGTTCCAGGTGATCGCCGCCGAGAGCGACGTGTACATCCTGCCGCCGATCGCGGGTGGCTGATTGCTCGTGGCACAACGGACCGCCGCAATCTTCTGCGCCTGGCTTCTTGCCCTGGTGTTGATGCTGGGAGCAAACCCGCCCGCTGCCGCCCAGACGGCCGTCGACCTGCAGCTCGTTCTGGCCGTGGACGTGTCCGGCAGCGTCAGCGACGAGCGCTTCAAGCTGCAGATGCAGGGCTATGCCCAGGCATTCCGCAACTGGCGCATCCTGGATGCGATCCGCTCCGGTGCATCGCGGTCGATTGCCGTAACCGTGACCCAGTGGACAGGCCCCGGCCAGCAGGCGCAGGTGGTGCCCTGGATGGTGATCTCCGACGAGGCCTCCATGCTCGCTCTTGCGGATGCCATCGAGCGCATGACGCGCCAGCTCTACGGCGGCGGCACTTCGATCAGCGGTGCGATCGACCATGCCATGTCGCTGTTTGCGGAAAGCGGCACGAAAGGTGAGCGGCAGGTGATCGACGTATCGGGAGACGGCGCCAACAACCGCGGGCGCCCCGCCGCCGAGGCGCGCGACGAAGCCATCAAGCACGGCGTCACCATCAATGGCCTGCCGATCCTCGCGCTGGAGCCCGGTCTCGACGAGTATTACCAGGCCAACGTGATCGGCGGACCCAACGCCTTCGCCATTGCCGCGGAGAGCTACGATACCTTCGCCGAGGCAGTGCTGCGCAAGCTCATCAGCGAGATCGCCGGTGCTGACCATCATGGGCCGGGGAGAACGGGCGCCGCCAATTAGTGATTGGTTGACGAGGGTTTAGCCCGATTTCGCAGCGTCTCCTGGTCTGCCCCGTGTTTACCACAGCCCGCGGTGCAGGCTCGCCAAGTGGCTGCCGGCAATGCTTCTGCTGCTTCTGCGCGTCCCGGCGATCGGCGCCTGCTGCCGCTCGATGTGGGACGGCAAGAAATAGCGGCAGGAGTGACGAGCATGCGTTCGAGTTGGTCGCTGCGCCCATGCCTGCGGCGCAGGTGCGTCGGTGCCGGGTCGTGCGAACGGGCCGCCTAGTGTCTCGAGCCCCGCCCCAACCGGCCCCGATCAGCACCGGCTATCGTGTCCTCCTTGATTTCGATGGGACAATCGCGCCCGACGACCCGACCGACCGGCTGCTCGAGCAGCTCGCTGATCCGGCCTGGCGTGTGGTCGAGGCCGAATGGCAGGCCGGCAGGCTGACCTCGCGCGAGTGCATGCAGCGCCAGGTAGACTTGCTGCGTGCGACGCCGGATGAGCTCGACTCCGCCATCCGCTCGGTCCGCATCGATCCAGCCTTCCATCGCTTCGTGGGCTTCTGTCGCAGCCGTTCCGTTGACCTGGCGATCGTATCGGACGGCTTCGACCGGATGGTTGCCACGGCGCTCGATGCGGCGCGGCTGCCCATCCGCTTCTTTGCCAACGCGCTCGAATGGAAGGGCGGCAATCGGTGGCGCCTGGCCATGCCGTACTGCCGCAGCGACTGCCGCACGGGGGCTGCCAACTGCAAGTGCGCGCATGGAAACTGGGGCGACGACCGCTCGGTTGTGATCGGCGACGGCCGCTCCGACTTCTGCATGGCGGCGCGCGCCGGCTTCGTGATCGCCAAAGGGGCGCTCGCCGACTTCTGCCGCACGCGCGGCATCGCGCACGCCTCGTTCAGGAATTTCGACGACGTTACCTCGCACCTGGCGCAATGGCTGGAGCGGCGCGCGGGCCGGACCACGGCATCCGGCACAGTCCGCTGCCCATCGCCGTCGCGACGGGAGACCAGCGCCTAGATCGGACACGAGGAAGATGCAGGCAGCAGACCTAGGCATGCGCTGGGGCAGCGGACCGCTCGGTTTCCTGCTCATTCACGGCCTGGGTGGCACGCCCATGGAGATGCGCTACATCGCCCAAGGCCTCGCCCGCGAGGGGCATACGGTGCACGTGCCGAAGCTGGCGGGGCATTGCGGCGGCGTGGATGAGCTGAAAGCCACCGGCTGGCTGGACTGGTACGAGAGCGTCGAGCGCGAGCACGATGTGCTGCGGACGCGCTGCGATGCCGTCGTCGTCGGCGGTCTTTCGGTCGGCTCGATCCTGGCGCTTCACCTGGCTGCCTCGCGTCCGGAAACGGTTGCCGGGCTCGCCCTCTATGCCCCGTCGCTGTGGCTCGATGGCTGGGGCGTCCCCTGGCATGCGGCGCTCTTCCGGCTGGTCGCGCACAAGTGGTTCGCCGACTGGTTTCCCTTTTCCGAGCGACATCCCTGGGGCATCAAGGACCCGCGTTTGCGCGCGATCGTTGCGCAGGCAATTGCCAGCGGTGACAGCTCGCGCGCGGGGATCGCCGCGTTGCCTGGATGCCTGATGTTGGAGCTGCGCTGGTTGGTGCAGCGGGTCAGGCAGGAGATCGGCCAGATCCGGCAACCCGCTCTCATCGTTCATCCGCGCGAGGACGACCGCGCGAGCCTGCGCAACCTCCACTACCTGCAAGGCAACCTGGGCGGCCTCAAGGAGACTGTGGTGCTCGACGACAGCTATCACATCGTCACCCTCGACCGGCAGCGCCAGATCGTCGTGGCTCGGACGCTGGAGTTCGCCCAGCGCCTGCACGGCGGCCTGCTGCAGACGCTGGCCGCCGATACCGAGAACCCCCTGGCCGACACACCGCTGGAGCGGAAGGGCGGCTCGCCTGGAGCCGGGTCGGACCCCTCGCCTCTATCGTCGGCCTGATTGGCGGCGATGGATGCGTCGAGGCTCCCCCTCGACGCCACTTCCACCTGCCGGTCGCAGCCACTAATATTTCTCCCGGTGACCGGGGGGCACCCTGAGCGATCCGGGGATGCCAATGAGGTACTGTCGCCTGTCTGTCTTGAGAACCTGCTTGGCGGCGTTGTTGGCCTCGCTGCGGGGGTATCCGCGGCCCAATCATTCCGACCCGACGAGGAGACCGCCACCTACCGCAACCCGCGGTATGGCTTTTCGTTGACCTACCCGACCGCCCGGTTCAGGCCACAGGAGCCGCTGAGCGAGGAGGGCCGGGTGTGGATCTCGCATGACGGCAACGCGCGGCTCCTTGCCGGGGCGCTCGACAATGCCGACAGAATGAGCTTGCGCGAGTATCGCGAGCTGGTGCTCCGGCAAAGCTATCCCGGCGCCGAGCTCGATTATGCCCCTGTGCGCGGCAACTGGTTCGTTTTGTCCGGAACGCGCGCTGGCACCATGTTCTACGAGCGCGTGACCTTCTCCTGCGACGGGCGACGCATCAACAGCTGGGCAATGCTCTATCCGGTCGAGGAGCGTGCCATCTACGATCGCATCGTCGAGAGAGTCGCGCGCAGCTATCGCGCCGGGGACCGCAATTGCGGATAGTGGCGGGGAGGGGCGGCGGATCGAGGTCAGCTCCCTCGCGCTCACGAGCATGCTTGAAAGATATGGTGATCGGGGTCAGACCTCACGCAGCAGCGTTCATCAGGAAATGAGACGATGGAGGCAAGGGGTCTGGCGCCGGCGATCAACCCGAGCGCCGAGCGCCGCCCAGTCTTCCGCTTCGCGCCCAGCCCCAACGGTGCGTTGCACCTGGGCCATGCCCTGTCGGCCCTGGTGGGCTACCGCGAGGCCAAGGCGCTCGGCGGGCGCTTCCTGGTGCGGATCGAGGATATCGACGCCGCTCGCAGCCGGCCTGAGCTGGTGCAGGCGATTCTCGACGACCTGCGCTGGCTGGGGCTCAGCTGGGAGGAGCCGGTGCTGCACCAGTCGACACGCCTGCCGGCTTATCGTGCCGCCGCAGAGAAGCTTGCGGCGCTCGGTGTCCTCTACCGGTGCTTTGCCACGCGCAGCGAGATCGACGCGGCAGCGGCCGGAGCCGGCACCGACCCCGACGGCGCACCGCTCTACCCCGGACTCTGGAAGAACCGGAGCCAACAGGATGCCACCGACGCGCTGGCGGCGGGCCGCCCCTTTGCCCTGCGCCTCGATATGAAGGCGGCGCAGCAGGCCGCGGCGGAGCTTCAGCACGATCGTCCTCTCAGTTTCACGGAGCTCGGCGATGACGGCGAGCCGCGCATCATCAAGGCGCGTCCGGAGCGCTGGGGCGAGGCGGTGATCGTCAGGAAGGACGTGCCCGCCAGCTATCACCTCGCCGTCGTGGTGGATGACGCCTGGCAAGGGGTAACGCATGTGACGCGCGGCCGCGATCTCATGGCGGCGACAGATCTGCATTGCCTCCTGCAGGTGCTGCTGGGTCTGCCGACACCCATCTATCGCCACCATCGGCTGATCGTCGATGCCGGGGGGCGCAAGCTCTCCAAGAGCGCCGGCGATACCAGCCTCAGATCTCTGCGCGAGGGCGGCACGAGCCCTGCCGGGATCCGCCGCCTCGTCGGCCTCGATGATTGAATATAATAATCACCATACTTCTTATTATCATTGCAGACTTCACAAACCCCGTATTCGCGCTACATTGGATATCAGCTGTGAGGCATTAATTCTTATGCAAGGCCTTCGAGCTAGATTCCGGGCGCATAAAATCTTCGTCCTGCCCTCATTCCTGCGGTGACCGATCGTGCATCACCTTGGCGGCGTCATTACAATTCTTCCTGGTATCGTGGTCACGCTGGCTGGGCTTGCGGCCCTCATCGGCCATCGCCTGCACAGGAAAAGACGTGCCCTCGCGCACGGCATCAGCCAGGCCGCACCCAGGCTCGATCGCGAGACCGAATGGGAGCGGGTGGCGAGCCGTGCCCGCAGCGCGTTTGCGCACGCACCCAGGGTCGCGGAACTGCAGGAGAAGGCGGCCGTGAAAATCCTGTCGGCCGAGCATGCCTACAATCGCCTGGTGCTCGAGTGCGTCAGGATCTGCCACATGCCGATCGCGCCGACGCTGGAGCCCATGCGCGAGCTGCCGCTCAAGGCCGTTGCCGCCGCCGAGCAAGCGACGGTAGACGAGCCGCTGGCCGATCGGCAGCCGCTCGCTGCGTAGTGTCCTGATCGCGAAACTCGTCTCAGCGTGCCGCAAGGCTGGAACGAATTTCGCGATCTGAAGGACGCTAGCCAACATTATGATGGCTAGTGCGATTCAGATCGAGAAGTCCGGTTCGCCACCCAGCCAAACCGATGAAACGGACTTCTCGATCATCGCAGTAGCGTCTTCTGTTCGGCGCTAAGCTCCGCTCATCACGGAGGGGGCATCATCGCTCTCGGAGGTACCCAGGACGGCCAGCAGGCGGTCCTCGATCGCCTGCTGGCGGTGCTGGCTCCTGATTTTCTTGCCGGTGAGATCGGTGACGTAGAACACGTCCACGGCTTTCTCGCCGAAGGTGGCGACATGCGCCGAGGCGATGTCGAGGTTGAGATCCGACAGGGCACTGGTGAGCTCATGGAGCAGGCCGGTGCGGTCCAGGCCGGAGACCTGCACGACCGTGTATTCATTGGACAGCGTATTGTCGATCAGCACCTCCGGCGTCACCGTGAAGGCGCCGATCGGGCTGCCGCGTCGTGGCCGCTGCCTGGCAAGCAGCTCCGAGAGCCGGACCTCACCCTTCAGCACCTTTTCGATGGTGTCGGTGATGCGGCCGGCGCGCCGGAACTCGTCCTCGTCGAGGTCGAAGTCGCGGGCGAGCAGGAAGGTGTCGAGGGCAAAGCCGTCGCGGGTGGTCGAGATGTGGGCGCTGGAGATGTTGGCCCCTGAGGCAGCACAGGCGCCGGCGAAGGCCGCAAGCAGGCGCGGGTGGTTGGGGGCCAACAGCGACAGCTCGGTGATGGCGGTGAAGGCGTCGGTCATCGCATGGCTGGCGAGCCCGCTGCCGGCAGTTTCGGCGGAGCGAACCATCCTGGCGTGATCCACAGCCGTCCGTGTCTCGGTCCGCATCCAATAGTCAGGGTAGTGCCGCTCGATGAAGCGCTCCACTTCCTCCTTCGGCCAGTCGGTCATGGCGGTGCGGAACTCGTCCTGGGCGCGGGCGATGCGCTCGCGCGCAGGCAGCTGCGTGTGCCCACCCGCCACCAGAGGCTCGGTCTCGTAATAGAGAGCGCGCAGCAGCTGCCCCTTCCAGCCATTCCAGATGCCGGGTCCGACCGCGCAGATGTCGGCGACCGTGAGCGCCAGGAGCAGCTTCAGCCGCTCCGGGCTCTGCACGATGTTGGCGAAATCGCGCACCGTCTTCGGATCGGAGATGTCGCGCGAGAAGGCGATGTGGCTCATGGTCAGGTGCTGCTCGATGAGCCACATGACCGTTTCGGTCTCGGCCGGAGTCAGTCCGAGGCGCGGGCACAGCACCCTGGCGATGCGCACGCCGACAAGCGAGTGATCCTCCTCGCGCCCCTTGGCGATATCATGCAGGAAGGCCGCCACGTAAAGCGCACGCCGATGCTGTATGGTGCCGACCACGCGCGTCGTCAGCGGGTGCAGGTCCACTGACACCCCGCGTTCGATTGCCGACAGCATGCCGATAGTCCGGATCAGGTGCTCATCGACCGTGAAGTGGTGGTACATGTTGAACTGCATCATAGAGACCACGCGGCCGAAATCCGGGATGAAGCGACCGAGCACTCCCGCCTCGTTCATGCGCCGCAGAGTCGGCTCCGGGTTCTTGCGAGTGCACAGCATCTTCAGAAAGATGCGGTTGGCCTCTGGGTCATTGCGCAGCTTGTCGTCGATCAGGCGCCAGGAGCGCCGCAGCAGCCGCAGGGCATCGGGGTGGAAGAAGGAATCGTTCTCCTCCGCCTTGGCAAAGAAGCGGATCAGGTTGACCGGATCGCGCTTGAACACGCCGGGATCGGTGACGTTGAGGCGGCCGTTCTCCAGCCGAAAATCGCCCGCGGGCTTCTCCGGCCGCGTCCAGCTCAGCGGGTTGAGCCGCTGCCCCAGCGTCGGGTGTGCCTTGGCCTGAGCGATCTCCAGCGCGGCGCACAGGAACGTGGTGAGATCTCCCACGTCCTTGGCGACGAGGAAGTAGTGCTTCATGAACCGCTCGACACTACGCAGACCGGCGCGGTCGGCATAGCCCATGCGGTCGGCCATGGCGCGCTGCACATCGAAGGAGAGCCGCTCCTCGGGCCGGCCGGCCAGGAAGTGCAGGTGGCAACGGACGCTCCAGAGAAAGCTTTCACAGCGCCGGAAGGTGGCATACTCGTGCCGCGTGAAAGCTTGGCTCTCGCCGCTGCCGTCGAGGCCGTGGCCATAGAGATACTTGGCCAGCCAGTGCAGTGTGTGCAGGTCGCGCAGGCCACCCTTGCCGTCCTTGATGTTGGGCTCGACGCGATAGCGGGACTCGCCCGAGCGCTTGTGCCGCTGGTCGCGCTCGGTAAGCTTGGCCTCAAGGAACTTCTGCGCGGTGCCGGGGATCACCTCTTCATCGAAGCGCCGGGTCAGCTCCTCGAACAGCGGCCGGTCGCCGAGTATGAACCGCCCATCAAGCATGGCCGTGCGGATCGTCATGTCTGCGCGCGCGAGCTTCAGCGACTGGTCGACGTTGCGCGTGGCGTGCCCCACCTTGAGGCCCAGGTCCCAGAGCAGGTAGAGCACGTGCTCCACCACGCTCTCGCCCCAGGGCGTCTGCTTGTAGGGGAGGAGAAACAGGAGGTCGACATCGGAATGCGGCGCCAGCAGCCCGCGGCCGTAGCCGCCGGTCGCCACCACGGCCATGTGCTCGGAAGAGGATGGGTTCTCGACGCTGTAGGCGTGCGTCACGGTATAGTCGTAGACCACGCGCAGCAGGGCATCCACGAAAGTTGAGAGCCCTTCGGCGCAGCGCCGCCCCGCTCCGCTTCCGCTGCCGCCTGTCAGCAGTTGCCGCTCGGACTCCTCACGCGCCGTCCTCACCAGCCCCTTGAGGCGCTCAAGCACGGCCGACCGTGCCTGCTGCACGCCCCCGTGCGCGTGCACAAGCTGCGTCAGCTCGGTATTCACCGAGTCCGGGTCGAACCAAGGGGCATCAAGGGGGGCGATGGCGGTGTCCATGGGGCACTTGTGGTGGAACAGGGCTGAACGGGCCGTTCTTACCACGGAAGGGAAAGACGCGTCTGGATTGACTATGGATTCGCCAAAACATATCGCGGACGAACCCGGGTAGGGGCGCGCACCAGACGCGAGAGCAACTCACTCGCGCCGCGCGATCTTCTTCAACCGGTACAGCACCTCCAAGGCCTCCTTCGGCGTGAGCTCATCAGGATCGACATCTGCCAGTTCCATCTGCAGTGGCGATGGTTTGGGCTCTTGCGACCCAGCATCTTCCGCAAAGCCCGCCGCAGCCGCGTGAGGCCTCCCCGCCGCCGCGAACAGCGGCAGCTCCTCCAGCAGCGGCGCCCCATCGGTAGCCTTGCCGTTACCCTTCTCCAAGAGCGCCAGCACCTGACCCGCCCGCCGCGTCACCGCCGCCGGCAGGCCGGCGAGCTTGGCGACCTGGATGCCATAGCTGCGATCGGCGGCACCGGACTTGACGTGGTGCAGGAAGCGGATCTCGTCCTTCCACTCGGCCACCTCCATGGTGACGCAGGCCACCTCGGGCAGGCGGCCCGCGAGCGCTGTCAGCTCATGATAGTGCGTGGCGAACAAGGCGCGACACTGCGAGACCTCGCTCAGATACTCCACCACCGCCCAGGCGATGGAGAGGCCGTCGAAGGTGGCGGTGCCGCGGCCGATCTCGTCGAGAATGACGAGCGAGCGTGGTGTCGCCTGGTTCAGGATGCCAGCCGTCTCCACCATCTCCACCATGAAGGTGGAGCGCCCGCGCGCCAGGTCATCGGCGGCGCCGACGCGCGAGAACAGCCGGTCGACGATGCCGATGCGGGCTGCGCGCGCCGGCACGAACGCGCCCATCTGCGCCAGCACCACGATCAGCGCATTCTGGCGCAGGAATGTGGACTTGCCGGCCATGTTCGGGCCGGTAACGAGCCACAGGCGGGAGGGTGTCGGACCCTCCAGGTCTGATCCCAGGGCACCACCGAATTGATCGTTCATGGGGTCAGACCCGCACGGTACGCCCCCTCCGAGGCCATCCGTAAGCCGGCAGTCGTTCTCGATGAACTGGCCGCCGTCGGCAGAGGACCTTAGCGCCTGCTCCACAACCGGATGGCGCCCGCCGACGATCTCGAACGCGGTGCTGTCGTCGAGCACCGGCCGTGTATAGCCCTCGCGTGCCGCCACCTCGGCCAGACCGGCCTCGCAATCGAGATCCGCCAGCGCGCCGGCCACCTCGCCCAAGGCGCGGTCCTGCGCTGCAATCGCAGCCGCCAGCTCGGCGAAGATGTCCTGCTCCAGGGTGAGAGCCCGGTCTGCGGCCGAGACGATTCGGCTCTCGGTCTCTCGCAGCTCCTCGGTGGTGAAGCGCATGGCCCCGGCCATGGTCTGGCGGTGACGGAACATCTCGTTGAGGGGCGCCAAGGTGAGCGGCCTGGCGGCACCGGCCGGCACCTCGATGTAGTAGCCCAGGATGTTGTTGTGGCGCACCTTGAGTGCCTTGATGCCGGTCGCCTGGATATACTTGGCCTCCAGCGCCGCCATCACCTTGCGGCCGTCGTCGCGCAGACTGCGCGCTTGATCGAGATCTGCCGAGTAGCCCTCGCGCACAAAGCCGCCGTCGCGCTTCAGATGCGGCGGATCGTCCACCACTGCCCGCGTCAGCATCGGCTGCAGCGAGCCATCGCACGCTGCCAGGCGCTCGGTGATCAACGCCAGCGTGCCCGGCAGGGGGGAGTTCCCTCGCTTACCACTCGCTCGACCGGATTCCCCTCCCCCTTGTGGGGAGGGGTCAGGGGTGGGGGGAACCCCTCCCTTCGACGCTCTGGAATCCCCCCCCACCCTGTCCCTCTCCACGCTATTGGCGCGCGCCTCCGGCGCTCCGGGGGAGGGGACGATGGGGCGCGCGTTTCTTGAAGCATCGACGGTCTGGTCTCCCGGCGCGGGAAATGCCCCGGCAGCCTTGCGCAGCAGCTCCGCACACGTCTGCGCCGTTGCCAGCGCATCGCGAACGGCGCCAAGGTCGCGCGGGCCGCCGCGCTGCAGGGCGAGGCGGGCCATGGCGCGGGCGAGATCGGACGTATGCCGCAGCGCGCGGCGCAGGTCCTCGCGCAGCGCCTCGTCCTCGCGCAGCATCTCCACTGCGTCGAGGCGGGCGCCGATGGCATGCACGTCGACGAGCGGGCTCGCGAGCCGCGAGGTGAGCTCGCGCGCGCCGGGGCCGGTGACAGTGCGGTCAATGGCGGCGAGCAGGCTTGCCTTGCGGTCGCCCGAGGTGGAGCGGGTGAGCTCCAGGCTGGCGCGCGTAGCGGCGTCGATGATGAGGTGCTGTGACGAGCCGCTGCGGCGCGGCGGGCGCAGGCACGGCTTGCGCCCGATCTGGGTGAGCTCGACGTATTTGAGCAGTGCACCGACGGCCGCCAGCTCGGCTTTCGAGAACGCACCGAACGCCGCGAGATCGGCGATGCCGAGCTGCGTCTTGAGCTGGCGCTCGCCGGCCAGGCTGTCGAAGGTGGCGGCCGGCACCGGCGTGGTGGCGCAGCGGCCGAAGGCGACCGCCTTGGCTACGTCCGGATCGGCCAGTGCGGCATCAGCGGCGATCACCTCGCTGGAGCCGAGGCGCACGATCTCCCCGGCAAGATCCGCCAGCGCCACCTCGCCGACCTCGAGCTCGCCGGTGGAGATATCAAGCGAGGCCAGCGCGATGGGCATGGCCTTGGGAGCCCTGAAGGAAGCCTTGGTGTCAGACCCCGAGGGCCTGACACCTGCAATCGCGGTCAGATAATTGCGCGCCCTCGCATCGAGCAGGCTGTCCTCGGTCAGCGTCCCCGGCGTCACCAGCCGCACGACATCGCGATGCACAACGGCCTTCGACCCGCGTTTCCTCGCGGCAGCAGGATCTTCCATCTGCTCGCACACAGCGACGCGAAAGCCGCTCGCGATCAGTCGCTGCAAGTATTCGTCGGAACGGTGAACCGGCACCCCGCACATGGGAATGTCCTCGCCAAGGTGCTTGCCGCGCTTGGTGAGGACGATGCCGAGCGCCTCCGCCGCTGTTATCGCATCGTCAAAGAACAGCTCGTAGAAGTCTCCCATTCGATAGAACAGAAGGCAGCCCGGATTGGCAGCCTTGATCTCCAGGAACTGGGCCATGGAGGGCGTGACGCCTGGCGGAACCGCGCTCTGGCGGCCGCCAGTCGCACTCGCCTCCGCGAAACCGCCGGCGGCGGCCTCGCCGGCACGCTGTCCCTCGTCTCGGCGCATCGGTCCCCCGCCCACGTTGCCGCTGCCGGCAGGCATACTCTTTCGTCGCTGCGAAAGGAAAGAGGTGAGGCGCGATTGGCGCATCGCTGGCAATTCTGGCTGTGGAATGCATTCGCGCCAGGCGGTGTGCCTCGTGTGCCGTTGTGCCGCGCGGACGAGGTCACTATCGTCAAACTTTCCGCCGATAAGCGGGAGTTGGGAGGATTTCCGCGCGTAAGGCGGACTTATAGGAAGGAAAAGCGAAATGCCCGTCAAGTTCGATTTGGCCCGCTGGACGGCGGAGGAAGCCCTGCAGTTCCACAGCCAGGGCAAGCCGGGCAAGCTTGAGATCACCCCGACCAAGCCGCTCACCACCCAGCGCGATCTGTCGCTGGCGTACTCGCCGGGCGTCGCCGTACCGGTGCAGGCCATCGCCCAGGACCCGCAACTCGCCTACGACTACACTAACAAGGGCAACCTGGTGGCGGTGGTCTCGAACGGCACCGCCATCCTCGGGCTCGGCAACCTCGGCGCGCAGGCGGCAAAGCCGGTGATGGAAGGCAAGGGGGCGCTGTTCAAGCGCTTCGCCGATATCGACGGCATCGACCTCTTGATCGATACGCAGGACGTCGAGGCCTTCATCAACTGCGTACGCTACCTGGGCCCAAGCTTCGGCGGCATCAACCTTGAGGATATCAAGGCGCCAGACTGCTTCATCATCGAGCAGCGGCTGAAGGAGCTGCTCAATATCCCGGTGTTCCACGACGACCAGCACGGCACGGCCATCATCGCCGCCGCCGGCATGATCAATGCGTTGCACTTGACGGGGCGAGATATCAAGACGTGCACCCTGGTCGTCAACGGCGCCGGCTCGGCCAGCATTGCCTGCATGGATCTGCTGGTCTCAATGGGCATGCCCAAGAAGAACATCGTGCTGTGCGACACCAAGGGCGTGATCTATCGCGGCCGCAAGGACGGCATGAACCAGTGGAAGTCCGCCTACGCCGCCGAGACCAGGGCGCGCTCGCTCTCGGAGGCATTGGAGGGAGCCGACGCCTTCTTCGGCCTTTCGGCGGCAGGCACCGTCACCAAGGAGATGGTGCGCAAGATGGCGCCGCAGCCCATCATCTTCGCCATGGCCAACCCCGACCCGGAGATTACGCCGGAGGATGTGGCGGACGTGCGCAACGACGCCATCGTCGCCACCGGGCGCTCTGACTATCCGAACCAGATCAATAACGTCCTGGGCTTCCCCTTCATCTTCCGTGGTGCCCTCGACGTGCAGGCGTCCACCATCAACGAGGCGATGAAAATTGCCGCCGCCAAGGCACTGGCCGAGCTGGCACGCGAGGAGGTGCCGGACCAGGTTGCCCATTCCTTCATGGGCCGGCAGGTGAAGTACGGCCGCGAGTACATCATTCCGGCACCTTTCGATCCGCGCCTCATCACGCGCGTGCCGGTCGCCGTCGCCAAGGCAGCGATGGAATCGGGCGTGGCGCGCCGGCCGATCGTTGATATCGAGGGCTACGCGGCCCAGCTCGCCGGCCGGCTCGATCCGGTTGCGGGGTGGCTCGCAAACATCGTCACCCAGGTGCGGTCGGCACCGAAGCGCATCATCTTCGCCGAGGGCGAGCAGCCGCAGATTGCGCGCGCGGCCAACGCCTATCTCAGCCTTGGACTGGGCCAGCCGGTTCTGATCGGCCGCGAGGAGCACGTGGCCGAGGCGTTCGCCTCCGCCGGCATCGAGTTCTCCGATGCCATCGAGACGCACGACACCAGCCGCGACGACCGCCGGCACGAGTATGCCGAGTACCTCTACGCCCGCCTGCAGCGCCAGGGCTACCTGTTGCGCGACTGCCAGCGCCTCGTCAACAACGATCGCAACGTGTACGCCGCCTGCATGGTGGCGATGGGACACGCCGACGGCATGGTTACAGGCGTCACGCGCAACTGGCACACGGCTTACGACAACGTGCGTCTGGTGCTCGACGCCAAGGCCGGCCGGCGCGTGATCGGCGTGTCGACGGCGCTGATCCGCGGGCGTGCGGTGCTGGTGGCCGATGTAAGCGTAACGGACATGCCGGGCGCTGAGGACTTGGCCGACATCGCCGAGGAGGCAGCGCGGGTGGCGCGGCGCCTCGGCATGGAGCCGCGCGTTGCCATGCTCGCCTACTCCACCTTCGGGCATCCGCGCGGCGAGCGCTCCGACAAGGTTCGCGAGGCCGTGGCGATCCTCGGCAGGCGCGGCGTCGATTTCGAGTACGACGGCGACATGGCCGCCGACGTGGCGCTCAACCGGGAGGCGCTGGCGCAGTATCCGTTCTGCCGCCTCAAGGACACGGCCAACGTGCTGGTGATGCCCGCTTTCCATTCCGCCTCGATCTCCACCAAGATGCTGAAGGAGCTGGGCGGCGCGACCCTGATCGGGCCGATGCTGGTGGGCCTCACCCACTCGGTCCAGATCTGCCACCTCAACGCGAAGGACAGCGACATCGTCAACCTGGCGGCGCTGGCGGCTTACGACATCAGCGGTTGATGGCCGCCTGAACGCATGCACCATGCCCTCTCCTCGCATGCGGGAGAGGGCATGCGCGCGGCGGTGCATCACGGGCTGCCGCAATAGCGCACCGCGCTGGGGGTGCGCGTGCATCGCAACGGCAAGGCATGCATCAAGCGCATATCGCAGGCGCACACTCAATTGTTGCGACCTACATCTAAAGTCGCTAGCCGCTTGCCGCTTCACAGGATTATGTTCTCTCCCAACAGGGCAGGGCGGAACACGCCTTGAAGGGGAGGAATGAGTTGCTCAAGCTCTTGCGTTTCAGCAGGGCGGTGGATGCCGTCAATACATTTATCGGCCGGATGGTCTCCTGGTTTCTTGTGGCAGCGATCGTCGTCAGTGCCGTCAACGCCACGGTGCGCAAGATCCTCAACACCTCGTCCAATGCCTGGCTGGAGATCCAATGGATCCTGTTCGGGGCGGTCTTCCTATTGTGCGCCTCCTGGACGCTCATCGCCAACGAGCACATCCGCATCGACATCGTGAACAACATGCTCCCCAAGCGGGTGCGCAACTGGATCGATGTCTGCGGGCACCTCTTCTTCCTCATGCCGATGGCATTCGTTATTGCGTGGCTGGGCTGGCCGTTCTTCTGGCGCTCGCTGATGCAGAACGAGCAGTCCACCAATGCCGGCGGATTGCCTGTCTACCCCTCGAAGCTGCTGATCCCGCTCGCCTTCAGCCTGCTCTTCGTCCAGGCAATTTCCGAGCTGATCAAACGCATCGCCATCATGCGGGGTGACCTCAAGGACACCTCAACGGGCGGCGGGCACCACGCTGCCGCCGAGGCGGAGGCCGAGCGCCTGCTGCAGGCGGCTCGCGAGGACTTCGACAAGGGCGCCGATGGGACCCATAGGGCCTGACGCAAAGCGCTGATCCAAGACTTTACAAGACACGCACCAGAGAGCTTTCGCAGATGGCAGAATTCGTCGCCCACAACATGGCGCCGATCATGTTCCTGTCCCTCGTGGTCTTCCTGATCCTGGGATACCCCGCCGCCTTCTCCCTTGCCGCTGTCGGCCTCGTCTATTTCGTCGTCGGCACCGAGCTGGCTCCCCTCTCGCACGGCGAGATCACGCTGTCCTGGCCCCTGCTGCAGGCGTTGCCCGAGCGCATCTACGGCATCATGAACAACGAGGTGCTGCTGGCGATCCCGTTCTTCACATTCATGGGGCTGGTGCTGGAGCGTTCAGGCATGGCCGAGGACCTGCTCGACACCATCGGCCAGCTGTTCGGTACGGTGCGCGGCGGCCTTGCCTATGCGGTGGTGTTTGTCGGCGCCCTGCTGGCGGCGACCACCGGCGTGGTCGCGGCCTCGGTGATCTCGATGGGCCTGATCTCGCTGCCGATCATGCTGCGCTACGGCTATGATCGCCGCGTTGCCACCGGCATCATTGCTGCCTCCGGTACGCTGGCGCAGATCATCCCGCCATCCCTGGTGCTGATCGTCATGGCCGACCAGCTCGGCCGCTCGGTGGGCGACATGTACGAGGGCGCCTTCATTCCCGGCATGGTACTGTCGTCGCTCTACGCCGGCTATATTTTCATCGTCACCCGCGTCTCCGCCAACGCCGCCCCCGGCCTGCCGCCGGATGCCGTCGGCTTCCGCGAGCCGAAAGGCCGCCGCGGGCTCACCTCCCTTTCCGTGCTGGTGGTGGTCTCCTCGCTGGTCGCATATCTCGTCATGCGCGAACAGGTCTACGGCGGGGCGGATTTCGTGATCCTGACGATGGCGGTCGGCATCCTGTTCGCCTTTGCTGTGGCGGTCGTGAGCTGGGTCATTGCCAAGCTCACCGGCCTTCGCCTGCTGTCCGCCATCGCCCAGCAGGTGACGTTCGTGATGGTGCCACCGCTCCTGCTGATCTTCCTGGTGCTCGGCACCATCTTCATCGGTGTGGCAACCCCGACCGAAGGCGGCGCCATGGGCGCTACCGGCGCGGTCCTGCTCGCCGTCTTCAAGCGCTGGCTCGATGGCGACCCGCGCCGTTTCAACTTCGCGCTGCTGAAGTCCGCGACCGAGGCGACGGCGAAGCTGTCGTCCTTCGTGGTGTTCATCCTGATCGGCGCGCGCATCTTCTCGCTCACCTTCTACGGCGTGAACGGGCACGTTTGGGTAGAGCACCTCCTGACCTCGCTGCCGGGCGGCCAGATCGGCTTTCTCATCTTCATCAACGTCCTGGTATTCCTGCTGGCGTTCTTCCTCGATTTCTTTGAGATCGCCTTCATCATCATTCCGCTGCTGGTGCCCGCCGCCGAGAAGCTCGGCGTCGACCTCATCTGGCTCGGCGTCATACTCGGCGTGAACATGCAGACGAGCTTCATGCACCCGCCGTTCGGCTTTGCCCTGTTCTATCTGCGGTCGGTGGCGCCGCGCGAGCCCTACAAGGATCGCGTGACGGGCAGGATGACGGCGCCGGTCACCACCGGCGAGATCTACTGGGGCGCCATCCCGTTCGTCATCATCCAGGGCATCATGGTGATCCTCGTCATCATTTTCCCTGCCATGGTCATGCACTACAAGGCGGCTACGACAGCTGTCGATCCGAGCAAGATCCAGATCCAGCCGCTGCCATTCGGGCCACCGGGAGTGCCGTTCGCGCTGCCGCCGCCGAACCTTACCAAATGAGGGGTGAACTGACAGGAACAGAACGCAGACCAAAGAGACCTGCAAGTCCTACAACGTAGGAGGCGCATCGCACTCCCGATCATCGCTGCCGCGATCGAGAGACAGGGGAGAAGACCAGGCGGCAGTTCAATCAGTCCCAAAGGGAGGACGACCATGACCAAAGTCAGCAGACGTGGCTTCATCAAGGCTGGCGGCGCAGTTACAGCCGGCGCCGTTTCAACCGCGGTCGCTGCGCCGGCCATCGCCCAGTCGATGCCGGAGGTGCACTGGCGCATGGCGGCGAGCTGGCCAAAGTCGCTCGATACGCTGTTCGGCGGCGCGGAGATGTTGAGCAAGCGTGTCGCTGCGCTCACCGACGGCAAGTTCCAGATCCAGCCGTTCGCCGCCGGCGAGATCGTCCCCGGCCTGCAGGTGCTCGACGCGGTGCAGAGCGGCACGGTCGAGTGCGGCCACACGGCCATGTACTACTACTTCGGCAAGGACGATGCCTTCGTCTTCCTGTCGGCGCTTCCGTTCGGCATGAACCCGCGTATACAGAACGCCTGGCTGCTGCACGGCGGCGGGATGGATCTCATCAACGACTTCCTGAAGTCCTACAACGTCCACTTCATCCCGGCCGGCAACACCAACTGCCAGATGGGCGGCTGGTTCCGCAAGCCGATCACCAAGTTGGACGACCTCAAGGGCCTGAAGATGCGGCTGGGCGGGTTCGCCGGCAGGATCGCGCAGCGCCTGGGCCTCGTTCCGCAGCAGATCGCGGCCGGCGACATCTATCCGGCGCTGGAGAAGGGCACGCTCGACGGCGCCGAGTGGGTGGGGCCGTACGATGACGAAAAGCTTGGCTTCGTGCGGGTGGCGAAATTCTACCACTACCCGGGCTGGTGGGAGCCGAACTCGACCCTCGCCTGCATCGTAAACAAGGAGAAGTTCGAAGCTCTGCCGAAGCTCTACAAGGAGGCCTTCACTTCGGCGTCGCTTGAGGTCAACAACTGGGTGTCGTCCAAGTACGATGCCGTCAACGCATCGGGGCTGAAGAAGCTGGCCAGCCAGGGCGCCGTGCTGACTCCCTTCTCGCAGGACGTCATGGACGGCTGCTACAAGGCCGCCCAGGCGCTCTATGCCGAGATCAACCAGAAGAACCCGGCCTTCAAGAAGTTCTACGACAGCTACACGGCCTTCCAGAATGACGGCTACTTCTGGCATCAGGTGGCCGACTACACCATGGATGCGTACTCGATCCGCTATCGCACAATGAAGCTCTAGGCGCTCGCCGCGGAGCCAAGTTCCTCTCTCGCCGTGCTCCGGCTCGGCGAGAGAGGCGCAGCCTGGATGGCGGGCGAAGACATCGGCCCCCGCGTCAATCGTCCTCCTGGAATGCCGTGTCGCGGGTCTTGCGGAAGCGCGGCACCACGATCAGGAGCACGAGCGCAAGCGTGGCAACGAGCAGCCCGGCGCAGATCGGGCGGGTGATGAAGATGGTGAGGTCGCCGTTGTAGATCGACATCGAGCGGCGCAGGTTCTCCTCCATCAGCGGCCCCAGCACGAAGCCCAGGATGAACGGCGCGCCCTCGCAGCCAAGCTTCAGGAAGATGTAGCCGAGCAAGGCAAAGGCGGCCGTGAGCATCAGGATGATCGGCGTCTGCTGCGCGCTGTACGCACCGGCGCAGCACAGCACCAGAATGCATGGGAACAACACGCGATAGGGCACGCGCAGCATGCGTACCCAGATGCCGATGAGCGGCAGGTTGATGATGACAAGCATCAGGTTGCCGATCCACATGCTGGCCACCATGCCCCAGAACAGCTCCGGCCGCTCCGTGATGACGGCGGTGCCGGGCGCGATGCCCTGGATCACCATCGCGCCCATCATCAGCGCCATCACCGGGTTGGACGGCATGCCCAGGGTGAGCAGCGGCACGAACGAGGTCTGCGAGGCGGCATTGTTGGCAGCCTCGGGCCCCGCTACGCCCTCTACCGCGCCCTGGCCGAAGCATTCCGGCGTGCGCGAGACGCGCTTCTCCAGCACGTAGGCCGCAAACGAGGAGAGCACCGCGCCGCCACCGGGAAGAATGCCGAGCCCCGCCCCGAGCCAGGTGCCGCGCAAAGCGGCCGGCCATGCCTGCCTCACCTCCTCGCGTGTCGGCCACAGACTGCCGACGGCGTGACGGACGGACCGTTCAACGGCGGAGCGGTCCAGGTTGCGCATGATCTCGGAGATGCCGAACAGACCCATGGCGACGGGAATGAAATCGATGCCGTCGTAGAGCAGGTCGATGCCGAGCGTGAAGCGCAACGCCCCGCTCTGCGTGTCGGTGCCAACGATGCCGAACAGCAGCCCCAGCAGCACCATGCCGACCGCCTTGACGGCCGAGCCGTGCGCCAGCACCACCGCCGCCACCAGGCCGAACAGCATGAGCGCGCAGTATTCCGGCGAGACGAAGCGGTCGCCGACAGAGGCAAGCGCCGGCGCAAATGCCGCCAGCACCAGCGTGCCGACGCAGCCGGCGGCGAACGACGCCACGGCCGCGATGCTGAGCGCAGCCCCTGCGCGGCCGCGCCGGGCCATCTGGTAGCCGTCGATGCAGGTGACCACCGAGGAGGATTCTCCCGGCAGGTTCACCAGGATCGCCGTGGTCGAGCCGCCGTACTGCGCCCCGTAGTAGATGCCCGCCAGCATGATCAGCGCCCCCAGCGGCGGCGCGCCATACGTGATCGGCAGCAGCATGGCGATGGTCGCGACCGGTCCGATGCCCGGCAGCACGCCGACCGCCGTGCCGAGCAGGACGCCGATCAGGCAAAACGCGAGATTGATAGGGGTTGCCGCCGCGCCGAAGCCGGTGGCGAGATGGGCCAGGATATCCATGCCTCAGCGCACCCAGACCGGGATTGGTTGTCCCAGCAGCGTGACGAACAGGACAACAGCGAACGCGCTCATGGCGAGCGCGAGCGCGGCCAGCTCGTACCAGCGCAGCCCCTGGGCGGCTATGCCGGAGATGGCGGCGACGGCGAGCACGGCAACGGCGAGCCCCACGCGCTCGATCAGGAGGCCGAAGGCGACGATGCCGGCGAGGATGAGCAGTTGCGGCCAGAAGGCGATCCGCTCAACCGGATCGCCAGGCACCGCAAGAGAGCGCGCGCCAAGGAGCACCCCGATGCCGATGAGGGCAATGCTCATCAGGGCCGGAAAGAAGCCGGGGCCCATCTTCGACAAGGTGCCGATCGCAAAGTCGCGGCCGAGCCATAGCCCCGTGCAGCCGAAGACGATGAACAGGATGCCGGACCAGAAATCCTTCTGGTCCTTCACACGTGACATGGACTGGGCGGCCTCCCTTGGCCTCTGCTTTTTCTTGTAGCGTCGAGCCGTTGTAGCGCATGGCCCGCGCCAGTGGAACCCGCCGACCATGCACGGCTCTGTTGCTCTCGTTCTCGATCACCGCACTAGACCGCCTCCGCGAGCTCCCTGTTCGAATCCGGCACGGCCTGCTCGACGGCTCGACCGGCGGCTCGTTGGCGGCCGTTGCCGCATCCTGAACACGAAGGTGTAGAGCGTCGGCAAAAACGTCAGCGCAAGGATAGTGCCGGCCACCAGGCCGCCCCTTGGGCAGCAGCGACCACGGCGTCGACCTTGACTGGCCGCAACTGCCGAGAACAGCAAGATGCATGAAAGCCTGGCGACGGACGCCGCGCCATTTCCGCGTTCCCGTCGACAAGGTCATAGCCGGAACAGGCGACTGTCCCGTGCCCGCGCACGACGATGCTCCGCCGCTGCGCCATTGCTGGCGCTTTTTCGTTACGTCAATGTAAGTGAGACCAACATCGAGCGAGGCAAGCGAAGCTCAAAGCCGTCAGCGGTACTAACTTTTCAATGCCTCGTGAAACGGCCATTCTGGGTGTCATGAAAACACGCAAAGCCGCCAAGGCCGCGAGCAGACCGCCCAAGTACCAACCTGCACGGGAGAGCAACGTCCGCAAGGCGTCCTACCATCACGGCGGGCTGCGCGAAGCGCTGATCGCGGCCACGCGCCAGCTGGTGATGGAGCGTGGGGCGGAGAATTTCACGCTGGCCGATGCCTGCCGCGTCGCCGGCGTGACGACGGCGGCGCCCTATCGCCATTTCCGCAGCAAGCAGGAGATCCTGGAGGAGATCACCTCGCGCGGCTTCGAGGA
>DASURA010000071.1:0-12218 GCA_036280295.1 Hyphomicrobiaceae bacterium | reverse complement strand
GAGCGTGACATCAACGAGGTTGGGCCGGAAAACGCGCTTGGTCTTGTTCTCGGCATGACTGCGCAATTGGCCGGACATCGGCCCCTTGCCGGTGAGCTCGCAGCGGCGTGTCATTCTGGAGACGTCCTTGGGAAATGCGCGCCTGTGGCGCGGCGACTTTGCTGCCGCCCTTCTATACAAGATGCCCGTCGCGTCAAGGCTTTGTGCTGGTCGGGGCGGCTGTAGCGGTATTCTTTACCTCTTCTGTTACAGCCTGTGCTAGACACAGAATTGACGCAAACCCCACTAGTGTCCTGATCGCGAAATCCGTTACAGCGTGCCGCATGGTTGGGAACGTATTTCGCGATCTGAAGGACACTGGCCAGCCTCACGTGGCTCGTGCGCTTCAGATCGAGAAGTCGGCTCCACCACCTAGCCGCGCGCGATGCGGCCTTCTCGATCATCGCACGAGCGTACCCGCGGATGTGCTGGCGATCGCGCTGCGTCGCCCGAGGCGTTCAGAGGCTGCCTGATGAAGCGCGTAATGCCCCTCCTTTCCGGTATCCTTGCAATCCTTGCCGGAAGCGGTCTGGCCTCCAGCCGGGCGGAGGCATGGCCTGCCGTCGTGCGCGCAACCTATGAGGTGGCGTTCAACGGCTTCAACGTCGGTACCTTCGAGTTCCAGGCGCAGACCGAGGACCAAAGCTACACCTTGACCGGTCACGCCCATCTCACGCTTCTGCTCGGCGCCTTCACCTGGATCGGCGAGACGCGGGCGTTCGGCTTGATGTCCAACAAGGTGCCGAAGCCCGCGGCTTTCACGTTCGATTTCCGGGCCAACAACAAGATCGGCTCCACCAGGATCGATTTCGGCGACAACAACAACGTGCTGAGCGTCAAGCATACGCCCACGCCAGAGCCGAAGCCGGACATCGTGCCGGTGCGCGAGCAGAACTTGAAGGGGGTGGTGGATCCGCTCAGCGCCATCATGATGCTGGCGCAGTATTCGAGCCCGAACCCTTGCGATCGACGCCTGCCGATTTTCGATGGCAAGGAGCGCTTCGACCTGGTGATGTCGTATAAGGGAGAGACCAAAGTCAGCGAGCAGCAGCCGAGCGGTCAGCCGGCGATCGCCCACGTCTGCCGTGTCAAATACCGGCCGATCGCAGGACACAAGGTTGACGCCGAGAACTCATATCTGGCAACAACCGATGCCATCGAGGTGTCGCTGCGGCCAGTCCCGAGCGCCAACATCCTGGTGCCCTATCAGATCACCATTCCCACGATGATCGGCTACGCGACCATTGTTTCCAAGCGCGTGGAGATCGAGTCCCCCGGACGGCCACAGATCGCGCTCCTGCATTGAAAGACCCGGCATCATTCCTTGTGCCGCCTTGCTCGCGGGCGGACGCAATCAGTAGGGCGAGACGCGCACGGCGCGACGCAATTGACCGGCGGAGCGGCTTCTTGTGCCGGCTTTTTCGGGGTAAGCCCTTGATCTTGCCGCACACCTCTGCAATCCCTCGGTTCGGACGCTGCCAAAGGGCCATCCCATGAGCCGCAATCTCGGACATCACATTCGCAATGTGACCGCCGTGCTTGGCCCTACCAACACGGGCAAGACGCATCTCGCCATCGAGCGCATGCTCGGACACCAGTCCGGCCTGATCGGCCTGCCGCTGCGCCTCCTGGCGCGCGAGGTCTACGACAAGGTCGTGGCACGGGTGGGCACTGAGGCGGTGGCGCTGATCACCGGCGAGGAGAAGATCAAGCCGGAGCGGCCGCGCTACTGGGTGTGTACCGTCGAGGCCATGCCGCGTGTGCCTGACGTGGACTTTCTTGCCGTTGACGAGGTACAGCTGGCTGCCGATCCGGAGCGCGGCCACGTCTTCACTGACCGGCTGCTGCATGCGCGCGGCCGCGAGGAGACGCTGCTGCTCGGCGCCCAGACCATGCGGCCGGCGATTGCCGAGCTGATCCCCGGCGCCAACTTCATCTCCAGGCCACGGCTGTCGAAGCTCACCTATGCCGGCGAGAAGAAGATCACGCGGCTGCCGACGCGCTCGGCCGTGGTCGCCTTCTCGGCGAGCGAGGTCTACGCCATCGCCGAGCTGATGCGGCGCCAGCGCGGCGGCGCCGCCGTCGTGCTCGGCGCGCTCAGCCCGCGCACCCGCAATGCCCAGGTGGCGCTCTACCAATCGGGCGATGTCGATTTCCTGGTCGCCACCGATGCCATCGGCATGGGCCTCAACCTCGATGTCGACCACGTCGCCTTCGCCGGCGTGCGCAAATTCGACGGCCACGTGCACCGCGACCTGACGCCGGCGGAGCTCGCGCAGATCGCTGGCCGCGCCGGCCGCCATATGAATGACGGTACCTTTGGCGTGACAGCGGGCGTGCCGTCGTTCAGTGCCGACGTCATCGAGCGTCTGGAGACGCATGCGTTCGACAACGTGAAGTCGCTGCAGTGGCGCAGCCGCGACCTTGACTTCGCCTCGCTCGACCGGCTGCGCGACAGCCTGCGCCGCATGCCCGACGAGCCCCGGCTGGCACGGGCGCGCATGGCGGACGACACCCTTGCCCTGGAGAACGTCAGCGCCGATCTGGCCGCCCTGGCCACCACGCCGGAAGCAGTGGCCCGCCTTTGGGACGTGTGCCAGGTTCCAGACTACCGCAAGATCTCGGCGCAGGATCACGCCCAGATGGTCGGCACGCTCTATAAGTTCCTGATGGGGCCGACAGGGCGCATTCCGGCTGACTGGTTCGCCAATCAGGTGGCCTTCGCTGATCGCACGGACGGCGACATCGACACCCTTGCCAACCGCATCGCCCACATTCGCACCTGGACGTTCGTCTCCAACCGCGGCGACTGGCTGGACGACCCGGAGCACTGGCAGGGCCGCACGCGGGCAATCGAGGACACCCTTTCCGACGCGCTGCACGAGTGCCTCACGCAGCGCTTCATCGATCGCCGCACCAGCGCCCTGATGCGCGGCCTCAAGGAGAAGGACGATCTGGTCGCCGACATCGGCCAGGACGGCGCCGTGCAGGTGCAGAACCATTACGTCGGCCGCCTGCAGGGCTTCCGCTTCTTCCCCGAGACCGAGGCCGAGGGCATCCACGGCAAGGCCACGCGATCCGCCGCCGCGCACGTGCTGTCCAAGGAGCTCGCCATGCGCGCGCGCCGGGTGTCGGCAGCCAAGAACGATGCCTTCAAGCTCACCCCTCGCGGCCAGATCCTCTGGCGCGACGAGGAGATCGGCCGCCTGGAGGCCGGTGAGGATCTCCTCAAGCCAAGCGCCGTCCTCATTGCCGATGAGGCAATGAGTGCGGGCGACCGGGAGAAAGTTCAGGAGCGACTGAGCAGCTGGATCGCGGAGATCATCAGAGAGCGTCTGAAGCCGTTGGTGGATCTTGCGTCCGCAAAGGACATTGCCGGGCTCGCGCGCGGGATTGCGTTCCGCTTGAGCGAGAACCTGGGTGTGCTGCGGCGCGAGGCGGTCTCCGAGGAGGTGCGGGCTCTCGACCAGCCGGCCCGCGCACAGCTGCGCGGCTACGGCGTGCGCTTCGGCGCCTTCAACATCTACTTCCCCGCCCTGCTGAAGCCGGCCGCCGTAGAGCTCGCGCTCACCTTGTGGCTCCTGAAGCATGGCGAGCAGAATGGCCTCGACCCGGCCAATCCGCCCACGCTGCCGCGCGCCGGGCTCACCTCGATCGTGGTCGACAAGGCGCTGCCGCCGGCCTTCTACCGCGTCGCCGGGTTCCACCCATGCGGCGGCCGCGCCGTCCGTATCGATATGCTGGAGCGGCTTGCCGACCTGATACGCCCGCTGGTCGCGTGGCGCCCCGATTCGGCAAGCTCGAATCCGCCGCCCAAGGGTGCCACCGGCGACGGCGGCTTCCGGGTGACTCCCGACATGATGTCGATCCTGGGCTGCTCCTCATCCAACGTGGGCGAGATCCTGCAGGAGCTGGGCTTCCGCCCGGAGCGCGTGCCGGTGAAGGCCGTGGAGCCGCCCGCCGTCGTCGAGAAGGCCGTCGTCGAGACGGCACCGGAGACGCCACCGGCGCGCGCCGAAGGCGAGGACGCAAACGCCGCACCAGCCGGGACAGCGGCAGTCGCAGAGCCGGTTGCGGCCGAGCCTCCCACGAGTGCCGACGTGGCGGCGCCAGGGGCCGATGACGGCGTCGAGCTTGCAAAGGCAGCCGTCGAGACTGCGCCTGCGGCACAAGAGGAGGCCGCGCCTGCGGAGGCATCTGAGCCGGCAGCCGGGCTGGACACCGCGACAGCAGCCGTGGCGGAGCCTGCGCAGGAGCCGAAGACCGAGGTTGCTGTCGCCAATGAGGCCGCCGCCGTTGAGGCCAAGTTTGAGGAGATTTGGCGGCCGCGACGTCAGGGCCGACACCAGAATGACCGTGGACGGCGCCGCGGCGCCGCTCCGGCGGAGGCTGGTCGGGAGGAGGCATCGCACCACCGCCAGCGTCGGGGCGGGGATGGCGCCCGCGACCGCCGCCGCAGCGACAATCGACAGCACGGTGGTGGCGAGAACCGCCCCGCCGAGGCCCGGTCCGGTGGCGGCGACGGCCGCCGCCCTGACAGCAGGCCTGAGGCCAGGCCGGGCGATCATCGGCACAAGCGGAATGACAACAGGCACGATCGCCGTCACGGAGCGTCCGGGCGGCGGGAGGACCGGCAGCAGCGGCAGTTCCGGCATTCGGCGTCGCCGCCCACGGCCAAGGGAGGCTTCGACCCGGATTCTCCGTTTGCAGCGCTGAGCTCGCTCAAGGCGGCGTTGGAGAAGCAGAGCCAGGAATAGCGCCGATGCCTGCTGCCCGCAGTTAGCGCATGATGGACAAGCCCAGCGCTCCGGCGCAGCGTCTCGACAGATGGCTCTGGTTCGCGCGGATCGTAAAGACGCGCACCCTGGCGGCGCAACTGGTGGGCGGCGGCAAGGTGCGGGTCAACCGGTCTCGGGTTAACAAGCCGAGCCATCAGGTGCGTGAGGGGGATGTCCTGACGGTTGCATTCGGCGGCCAGGTCCGGATCCTGCAGGTCCGGGCCATGGGGCAGCGTCGAGGTCCGCCGCAGGAGGCTCAGCTCCTTTACAGGTTAGTGGAGGACGCTAGCTCGATGTCGGCTGCAGCTGCTGATCGCCGGAAGGGTAATCTCGAGACCGGCAAGAAAGGTTAAGAACCATCGCCCGGCGCTGTCCGCTCGCCTGCCTTTACCGCGCGGATCTCACGCAGACTTCAACCTTGCGGCAGAGCCGCAAACTATGGCAACGGTGGGCGAACTCTCAAGAACGCGCCACGAAGAGGTGCCTGGGGCCTGAAACGCGATGACCTACGTTGTCAACGATAAGTGCATCAAGTGCAAATACACGGACTGTGTCGAGGTTTGCCCCGTGGATTGCTTTTACGAGGGCGCCAATATGCTCGTCATCCATCCGGACGAGTGCATTGACTGCGGGGTCTGCGAACCGGAATGCCCGGTCGATGCAATAAAGCCCGATACCGCCACGGGTGTAGAGAAGTGGTTGACCCTCAACCGAGAGTATTCCGACAAGTGGCCGAATATTACGGCAAAGAAAGATGCCATGCCCGATGCCGATGCGTTCCGGGACGAAAAAGATAAGTTCGACAAGTATTTCGATCCCGAGGCTGGCTCCGGAGATTAGCCGCTGAGGTAGAGTTATCTACTTCTAAGCTCGCTTAAGTTGTGCAAACTGCACTTGTAGGCTGTCTGACGAGCTTAAGCATTTCTTTGATTGCGAGCTGTGAAATGGCCACACCCGCTTCAAGCGCGCCCAAAATTGTGCTATCGTATTTAAGCGTGGTTTAGGCTCGAGCAAATCTGGAACGTACGATCCGCAGGTGAGGCGATTTTCCCACTGCGCAGCAAGAGCATGCGGCGTCTGAAGGGAGGCGCCGCGTGCGGGCGTTTGTGGGCAGCCAACGGTTCAGTGCTAGCGGGTGGGCGGCAGCAAACGGCTCCCTGCCGGTGACGGGGTGACAGCAGGGCACGCCATCCAGGGCACGGGCGGCGACGCGCGACTGCACCTCGGCCGGCAGCTCCAGAGCCAAGAGCGGCCGATCCGCTTGCGAATGTAGAGTGAGAACGACATGGCACAAAAAATGGCCCCGGCGAAGGTTGGAAGTAAGAAGGCCGCGAAGAAGCCCTCAATCCGAAAGGACGCGCAGGGTGCAGCCAGCACAAAGAGCGCCAAGCCGAAGCAGGCCGCTACGGCGCATGTCAAGCAGGCGGTGAAGCCCGCGGCTGCAAAGCCGGCTGCGAAAGCGCCGTCGCACAAGCCGGCGACGCATGTCACGGCCAAGGCCCCCGCCCACCGCGATGCTCACGCTGCTCCTCACAAAGCCGCCGTGAAAGCGCCGGCGGCGCGGCCCCACGCTCCGTCCAAGCACCAGGCCGTTTCGTCAGCGGGCAAATCGCCGGTTAAGGCGGCGCCGACTTCTCATCCCGCGGCAGGCCGTCACGCGGCGCCGAGCAGCCCTCGCACCATGCCGGCTTCGGTTGGCAAGACCGCCAATCAGAAGATCATCGCGCCCGCGGCCCAGCATGCTCCCGCGGGCCTGCCCGCGACGCCCGTTCCGACGCCTGCCGCGCCTCAGCCGACCCCGCAACAGACGGCTGACAAGAAGCCGGTGCACACGCGGCACGGCTTCAAGGTCAATGAGTGGATCGTCTATCCGGCGCACGGCGTCGGCCGGATCGTGGCCATCGAGGAGCAGGAGATCGCCGGCATCGCGCTGGAGTTGTTCGTCATCACCTTCGAGAAGGACAAGATGACGCTTCGGGTCCCGACCGGTAAGTCTGAGAGCGTGGGCATGCGCAAGCTGGCCGAGGAGGCGACCGTCAAGAAGGCAATCGAGACCCTCAAGGGTCGCGCACGTGTGAAGCGCACCATGTGGAGCCGGCGCGCCCAGGAGTACGAGGCCAAGATCAACTCAGGCGATCTGGTTTCGATCGCCGAGGTGGTGCGCGATCTCTATCGCTCCGAGAGCCAGCCCGAGCAGTCCTACTCGGAGCGGCAGCTCTACGAGGCCGCGCTCGACCGCATGGCACGCGAGATCGCCGCCGTGGAGAAGCTCGACGAGCGTGGCGCGATCCAGCGCATCACCGACGTGCTGGCCAAGAGCGCCCGTGGCCGCGGCGTTGCCGCTGCGGAGGCGGCTTAAGGCCGCTCAATCTGCGACACCATTATAAAGCGCCCGGTGCCATATGGCGTCGGGCGCTTTGCCGTAGCGCACAATAACCCAAGCGCATGGCGCCGAGCACCCGCGGCGGCCCAGTCAGAACCGGTCGTCCCCTTGCAACGGGCTTGCGCCTAGCTGCGTCCTACGAGGGCGATACCTGAGGATCGAATCGCCTGGACACCGCATATACGGCCAGCCCCGCCAGCATGGTGGCGAGGCTGGCGAGCGACTGCATCGGCCGGTGCGTGAGCAGGTAGTACATCATGTACCCGGTGACGCCCAGGAAGAGGACCGGCGTCAGCGGATAGGCCCAGACCCGATACGGACGATGCAGGCCGGGCTGCGTGGTGCGCAGCACGATGACGCCGAGCACCGCCAGGAAGGTGCAGAACGTCAGGCTGAACTGGATGTAGTCGATCACCGCCTCGAAGCTCTGGGTGAAGAGCAGCAGGGTGACGACCGCGAGCTGGAACAGGATTGCCGTTGCCGGTACGCCTGCCTTGGTCGTTCGGGCGAACAGGCGCAGGCCTGCAAGATCCTCGCCGATCACCATCGTCACGCGCGGGCCGATCCACACCATGGCGCTGACGGCCGAGACGAGGCCGATGCAGATCAGCCCCGCCACCAGCCGGCCGCCGGTCTCCCCAAAGATTTCCGTGCCGGCAATCTGCGCAACGTTGATCCGCCCCGCCATCTTCGCCATCGGCGTGGTGTAGAGGAACACCGCGTTGAGGGCGACATAGAGCACGAGCACGACCAGTGTGGCGGCGAGTAGCGAGCGCGGCAGGCTGCGCTCGGGGTCGCGCACCTCGTTGATGATATAGGTGGCGGCGTTCCAGCCCGAGTAGGAGTACATGACGAACACCAGGCTGACGGCGAACGGTGCGCTGAAGACGTAGCCGATGTCCTGCGCCGACGGCGCGAACGAGACCGGCTGTGGCGTGCCGAGCGCGAAGCCGGCGATGATGAAGCCGACAATCAGCACCACCTTGATGGCGGTCGAGACGTTCTGCAGCAGGCTGCTCTGCCTGAGCCCGGTCAGATGCACCACCGAGACGGCCCAGGCGAGCGCCAGGCCCAGCAGCAGCGAAGCCGCCCCCGGTGCCACAACCCCGCCGAAGAACCCTGGGAAGGCCCCCATGAAGTACGTGCCGAACGCCATTGCCGCGACCGCGATGGGCGCGGCAAAGCCGACTGTCGCCGAGATCCAGCCGGCGAGAAAGCCCACGGTGGGGTGGTAGATGCGGCTCAGGAAGTTATACTCGCCCCCGGAGCGCGGCAGCGCCGCCGCCAGCTCCGCATAGGCGAGCGCGCCGCAAAGTGCCGTGATCCCGCCGACGACCCAGAGCATCACCAGCGAAAACGCCGATGGAATAGCCCCTACCTGAAAGCCGAGGCTGGTGAAGACGCCAATGCCGATCATATCGGCGACGGCGATTGCGGTGGCTGTGACTGTCGAGACCTTTGCCACGCCCATGGAGCGTTGATCGGTCGGCGTGGCCGCGGATTGGTCCGGCATTTTCATCATCCATTGCAGCGGTGTGCCGACTTTCGGCGCATTCGCCTATCAGCTCGCGTGTCGGTCAACAACGCTTTTCCGGCAGTGCCGTACATCGCTCCCCCGCCGCCCCCACACTCCCGCCATGCTCGGAGATGACCTCCAGCGCCCCTGCCGTGGAAAGATTGATCACCGGCGCGCTGTGCCATCGCTCGATCCATCCCCGGACGCGGACACGGCGGCCTTCCAAACCGCGAGGATCGTCGCCAAAGCCGCCAAGCAATTCCCGATCGGCGCGGCGCAGCGACACCGAGAAGCCTCGGCGCCAGTTGCGCGCAAAGCGCAGATAGATGGTGGCGTGCCGCCCGGCCGCGCGCAGGACTCTGCCCTCGACCAGTTGGAACGTGGCGCGGTAGCGCATCAGCTCGGCGGGCTTCTCGGCGGAGCGGATCTGATAGGCGGCCTCCTTCCACAGCCCGCGCCGGCTCACGCTCGCCGCCCGCTCGGCAGCGAGCAGCTCGACGCTGCAGCCGCGACGGCCGGCCGTGGCGTAGGCCCGCGCGAGGCCGCTGGCAACGAGATGGCTCTGCACCCAGCGCCGGCCGTCTGGCTCGATCACGAACGCCTGCGCTTGCAGGCGTCCATGGCGGTCTGTGCGTGCGCCAGCCGTGAATGCGAGGGCGATGGACTTGCCGAGCACCAGCGTGCGCAAGCCCTCCACGGTGGCGGCCTCCGGCTGCCATGTGCCGGCCATGCCATCGACATCGATCGCGCGCGGGGCCAGCGCCCCGATCAGCCGCAGCTCGGTGCCGTCGTCGAGCGCAACGGTCTCGCCGTCGATGATCCGGGTGACGGTGCGGCTGGGGCCTTGCTCAAGTCCGGCACAGCCAGTGCCGGCGGCGGCGGTCGTCGCCGCAAGGCCCAAACCACCGACCAGCACAGCAACCATAAATCTTGACGCCTGGCCCATCGCCATGCCCGATCGGCTCACCCAACGTTCCGCACGCCCTCCATCATCGCCGCAACCTTGGCGACGGCAGGGCGGCGGCGCAATTGTATCCGTCCTAACGCGGATCCGCTGTAGCGTGTCGTCTATCCAGGCTAGGACAGCCCACCCATCCGCGCCAGCTCGCGCAGGTGATGATCGGCGTCGCCGAAGGCGAGGTCGATCATGGTGAGGCGCTTGAAGTAGTGGCCGGCCTTGTACTCCATGGTCATGCCGATGCCGCCGTGCAGTTGGATCGCGCTCTCGCCGACGAAGCGGCCCGAGCGGCCGATCTGTACCTTGGCGGCAGCCATCGCACGGCGGCGCTCGCTGGCGTCGGGCTCGCCCGCCATCATGGTGGCGTAGGTGGCCATGCTCCTGGCCTGCTCCATGGCGGTCAGCATGTCGACGGCACGGTGCTGAAGCACCTGAAACGAACCGATCGGCACGCCGAACTGCTTCCTTGTCTTCAGATACTCCACGGTCAGCTCGGTAAGTCCGGCCATGGCGCCCACAGCCTCCGCCGACAGGGCGGCCATCGCCTCGTCGACGACCCGCTCCAGCACCTCCAATCCCTTGTCCGGCCCCGCAAGCACCGCCTCCGGCGCCACTTTTACGCCCGACAGCGTAATATCTGCGGCATGCTGACCATCCTGCGTGGGATAGCTGCGCCGCGTCACGCCGTTGGTCTTGGCATCGACCAGAAACAGGCCAATGCCGCCGCGCTCGGCGCGGGCGCCGGAGACGCGGGCGGAGACGATCAGCCGGTCGGCGCTGTCGCCGCCGAGCACGACGACCTTCTCGCCCTCCAGCGTGAAGCCGCCCTTGCCGTCGGCGCGTGCCGTGGTGGCGACATCGGCAATGTCATAGCGCGCCTGCCGCTCCTGATGTGCCAGCGCCAGGGTGAGCTGACCAGCCGCGATGTCGGGCACCATCTCCTTGAGCAGCGCCTCGTTGCCGGCGTGACGCAGCGCACCGCCGGCGAGCACGATGGTTGCGGTGTAGGGCTCCACCGCCAGTGCCCGGCCGATGCCTTCCGCGACGATCATGGTCTCGGTGAGGCCCATGCCAAGCCCGCCGTGCGCCTCGGCGAACGGCGCCGCCAGGATGCCAAGCTCGGCATATTGCTGCCAAAGCGCGGCGCTGTAGCCCTTGGGCTCCTGCGTATAGCCCTTGCGCTTGTTGAGATCGCCGTAGGCATCAGCCAGCAGCCGCTCCACGCTCTCCTTGAGCTGGCGCTGCTCGTCGCTGAGATCGAAGTCCATTTCGCCCTTTCTCCCTCTCCCCGCGCCTCGCCGCCATCGCCATGCTCTCCATCCGCGCGGGGAGAGGGACGGGGTGAGGGGCAGGGACAAATTCCGCCCTTAGAGTGAGTTCCTGCCCCTCACCCTAACTCTCTCCCCGCAAGCGGGGAGAGGGGACTTCACATCAGAACCCCAGCACCGCCTTGGCCAGAATATTGCGCTGGATCTCGTTCGAGCCGCCGTAGATCGACACCTTGCGGTAGTTGAAGTACGCGGGCGCCGTTGGCGCCGCCCATTCCAGATCCACCGGCAGCTCGTTGTGACCGAACTCGGGATCGTCGTGATCGGGCTGGTACGGCAGCGCCAGCGGCCCCGCCACCTCCATCGCCAACGCCGTCGTGGCCTGCTGGATCTCGCTGCCCTTGATCTTGAGGATCGACGACATCGGGTTCGGCTTCTTCTCGGTGTTGTGCCGCTCCTCGGCAAGGATGCGCATCTGCGTCATCTCGAGCGCCTTCAGCTCCACCTCGATGGCGGCAAGCTTCTCGCGGAAGCGCTCGTCCTCGAGCAGTGGCCTGTCCCCCGCGATGACCCGCCCGGCAAGCGCCTTGATGCGCTGGATGCGCTGCTTGGAATAGCCGACGCGGGCGATGCCGGTGCGCTCGTTGCCCAGGAGGAACTTGGCGCAGTCCCAGCCGCGATTCTCCGTGCCCACTAGGTTCTCGACCGGCACCTTCACCTCATCGAAGAAGGTCTCGTTCACCTCGCGTCCGCCGTCGATGGTCTGGATCGGCCGCACGGTGATGCCGGGCGTCTTCATGTCGATCAGCAGGAATGAGATGCCGAGCTGCTTCTTGGCGGCGGGATCTGTGCGCACCAGGCAGAAGATCCAGTCGGCGTTCTGGGCCAGCGTGGTCCAGGTCTTCTGGCCGTTGACGATGTAGTGGTCGCCTTTCTTCACCGCCGACGTGTTGAGTCCGGCGAGGTCGGAGCCGGCGCCCGGCTCGGAGAAGCCCTGGCACCACCAGTCCTCCAGGCTGGCCATCCGCGGCAGGAAGCGCTTCTTCTGCGCCTCGGTGCCGAAGTTGATCACCACCGGTCCGCACATGGCGACGTTGAACGGCAGTGGCTGCGGCACGCCGTTGAACTGCAGCTCCTCGGTGTAGATGTAGTGCTGCACCGGGGTCCAATCCGCCCCGCCCCATTCCTTCGGCCAGTGCGGCACGGCCAGGCCCTTGGCGTGTAGGGCTTGGTGCGCCGTCACCCACTCCTCCTTGGAGATGTGCCGGTCCTCCAT
>DASURA010000070.1:0-75237 GCA_036280295.1 Hyphomicrobiaceae bacterium | reverse complement strand
AGCTTCTCCTGGCTCATGCCGAGAAGCATGCGGCGAAAACGTACACGGCTGCCAACATGGATATCTATCGGGTTGGCCCTTCTCGAACCCTTCTCATCGCTGTCTAGAGCTTCAGCGCTCCCATGGAATGTCGACATTTGCGCTCCACCCAAAATAACGTTGCCCCTACGCCTGCAAGTGCTAGGTGCACTCATATAGGGCGTCAACCTCTAGTCACAGGACTATAGGATATAAGATAGTTTACGGTCTTCTGGCTGTGCTATTGGCGCCACACGACGCAACCGAGGACACCGACCCCGCACAGCCAAGCGGCGAAAAAGAGCGAATCGCCGAATCGGGCATAAAGGGGTGGCGCCAGAGCCACGGGGAGCGACACGTCCATGGTGCCTCGGACATCGATGCCAAGATATCCGACTGGGCGTCCATAAGCGTCAAACCCGGCCGAGATGCCGTTATTGGCAGCGCGCAGCAGCGGCAACCCCTCCTCGACCGCCCGCACCCGCGCCTGATGCAGGTGCTGGCGCGGACCCGATGTGTTGCCGAACCAGCCGTCGTTGGTGACATTAACGATCACCGCCGGCCGCTGGCGGTCGGCCCCAGTGCCCTGCAAGTTCGCGCCTGGAAAGATCGCCTCGTAGCAGATCAGGGGCAATGCCGCCGCAGGCAGACCCGGGATCGCCAGCAACGGCCGCGGCTCCGAACCGGACGTGAAGCCGCCGCGCTCCGCTATCTCCCTCAGCCCCAGCGCCGCCAATAACGGTCGGACCGGGAGGAATTCGCCGAACGGAACCAGACGGATCTTGTCGTAGAGCGCGACCAGGAAGCCGCCTTTGCCGAGCACCAGAAGGCTGTTGAAGATGCGCGGCCCCACCGGGGAGACATTGCCGGTTGCGGGATGGCGCTCAACGCGGATGGCGCCAGCGATCAGGGTGGTTCCCTCGGGGAGCAGATCGCCGATGGCAGACAGCACCTCCGGGTGCTCCAGCGGCGGGAACGGCATGGCCGTCTCCGGCCACAGCACGTGGGTCACGCCGGCCAGCCCGTCCGGCTTGCCCGCCGGATCGCGCGCGGAAAGATCGAGATGATCGCGCAGTATCCGCGGCCACTGCTCCGGGCGCAGCCGGTCGCGCTGCGAGGTGCTGGCCTGGACGATACGGATCTTGACGCCCGGCACCGTTGCCGATGGGGCGTCAGCCAGCCTGGCCCACCCCAGTGCGCCGGCAACGAGCAGCGGCAACAGCGCCACCGCAAGCGCCATCGCCCAGCCGCTGCGGCGGCTCGCGCTCTCGGTGACGAGCAGGGCCGGAAGGCTGAAGATCAGCACCGCGGCCAGCGTCAGCCCGTAGATGCCGAGCACGGCTGCGCTCTGCATCAGCTCCAGCGGATAGGTCAGCGCATAGCCCAGCACGTTCCAGGGAAATCCGGACAGGATATGGCCGCGCAGCCACTCGGCCGCGGAGAGGGCAAGGGCGAGCCCGAGCACACGCCAGAGCCGGGACTGCCAGACCAGAGACGCGATGCCGGTGGCGGCGGCGTAGAACAGGGCAAGGCCGGCCGGCATGGCCATCACCGCGGCCGGCATCAGGAAGGCGAACACCTCCGCCTCGACCAGGAAGGCATCGCCGATCCAGTAGAGACCGGCGAGAAAATAGCCGAATCCCCACCACCAGCCGGCGCCGGCCGCTGCGACAAGGCGGCGCCCGCGTCTCTGATCGGCATGGCGGTCAGCCGCGCCGTCGATCAGCCACACCAGCACCGGCAAGGTGAGCCACAGCACCGGCCAGAAAAAGAACGGCGCCATCGCCAGGGCCGAGACCGCACCGGCGCCGGCCGCAGCCGCGCGCCGGCGCCAGCCGACGAGGCCGCGCACACGCTCGGCGACTATCGCGATCGGCGTTTGCGCCGGCATGACGCTTAATGCCCCCCTGGCGCGAATGTCGAATGGCGAGTGGCGAATGGGAATTGCGACCCACCATTCGCGATCGGCCATTCGCCATTCGACTGCATTCACGCCGCCGGTGCGGCCCCCGACGGCGCCTGCGGCACGTGCACTCTCGCCTTCTTGACGCGCCGGCGATCGGCCTCCAGCACCTCGAACTCGATGCCAGTGGGATGCACGATGTGCTCGCCGCGCACCGGCACCCGGCCCGCCAGGGTCGAGATCAGCCCGCCGACGGTATCGATCTCCGATTCCTGCTCCGCATCGAGCAGCTTCAGGCCCAGATACGCCTCCAGCTCGTGCACCGGGGTGCGCGCCACCGCGACCAGGCCGGGCTTGGCATCGCGGGTGATGTGCGCTGCCTCGGCCTCGTCGTGCTCGTCCTCGATGTCGCCGACGATCTGCTCCACCAGATCCTCGATGGTGACGAGGCCATCGGTGCCGCCGTACTCGTCGACCACCAGAGCCATGTGGATGTGCTTAGCCTGCATGCGCAGCAGCAGATTGGCCGCCGGCATCGACGGCGGCACATACAGCATGGGGCGGCCGAGCTTGGCCGAGGCCACCGACTTGGAGACGTCGACGCGCCCCAGATCGGGCGCCCGCACCTTGCCGCCGGCGGTGCCGCAAACGCCCGCTGGCGCCGAGTCCGCCTGGGCCGACCCAGCGGCCTTGGCCGGCTCCGCCCCGGCCGGCTCGCTGCGGGCGTGGCCCATCAGCCAGTGCAGCACGTCCTTGACGTGCACCATGCCGCGCGGTTCGTCGAGGGTGCCGCGAAAGAGCGGCATGCGCGAGACCTCCGCATCATCGAAGGCCTTGAGCAGCTCGAGAATCGTCGCGTCCTCGTCGACGGCAATGATATCCGCGCGCGGCACCATCACATCCTCGACGCTGAGCGCACCGAAACGCAGGATGCGCGACAGCATTGCCCGCTCCTCGGGCGAGAACTCCTCGGACTCTGCTGCACCGTCGGTCTTGATGGCATTCTCCAGCGTCGAGCGCAGCGTGGTGTGCGCGCTCGGCAGACCGAGCTTGGCCCTGAGACCTGTGAACCAGCTGCCTTGCCCGCTACTCTGCGGCTCGCCGGAGTCTGACTTGCTACTCATCTCTCCTCGCTTGGGCGGTCGATGGGGCCGTCGGCGGGGGCGTAGGGATCGGGGATCCCCAGCGACGCCAGGATCTCGACCTCGAGCCCTTCCATGACCTCAGCCTCGGCATCTGTCTCGTGATCGAATCCCGAGAGATGCAGGAGTCCGTGCACGACCAGATGTTGCAGATGGTGCACCGGCGCTATGCCCTGCGCATCCGCCTCCCGGCGGAGCGTCTCCACCGCCAGCACGATGTCGCCCAGCTGGCGCGGATCATCAAAAGGAAAGGACAGCACGTTGGTGGGCGCGTCCTTCCCCCGATACTCGCGGTTGAGCGTACGCAGCAGATTGTCGTCGCCCAGCACGACGCAGGCCTCGCTGCCGGGCGCCCGGTCAAATTGCGGATGGCTTGCAAGCGCCGCTGCGGCGGCGCGGATCGCGGTCTCCGGCGCCTCGAGCGCGCTCCAGTCCCCGGCCTCCTCAACAATGTTGATGGAAAGCCGGCCAGGTGGCTCCGGCTCGTCCGGGGACGGCTCGACGGCGGATAGGGATGGCGAGTTGTCGCCAGAGTCGTGCATGACCAGCCTACTTGGAGTTGCCGGCCCGGACGGCGGCGTTGGCGGCGGGCTTGGCCTCGGCCTTCTCGTAGGCCTCGACGATGCGCGCGACCAGGTCGCGCCGCACCACGTCGCTTGCCTCGAAGCGGATCGCGTCGATGCCCTTGACGCCGCCGAGCAGGCCGACCGCCTGCTCCAGCCCCGACCTCTGGCCGGGCGGCAAATCGATCTGGCTCGGGTCGCCCGTCACCGCCATCTTGGAGCCTTCGCCGATGCGGGTGAGGAACATCTTCATCTGCATCGAGGTGGTGTTCTGGGCCTCGTCCAGAATCACGAATGCATGCGCCAGCGTGCGGCCACGCATGAACGCCAGCGGCGCGATCTCGATCACCCCGCTCAACAGATCGCGCTCCACCTTGGCGGGCGGCAGCACGTCGTAGAGCGCGTCGTAGAGCGGGCGCAGATAGGGGTCGACCTTCTCCTTCATGTCGCCGGGAAGGAAGCCCAGCCGCTCGCCGGCCTCCACTGCCGGCCGCGACAGAATAATGCGCTCGACGAGCCCGCTCTCCAGGCACTGTGCGGCGTGCGCCACGGCGAGGTAGGTCTTGCCGGTGCCTGCAGGTCCGACGCCGAACACAAGGTCGGAACGGTCCAGCGCCCGGATATAGTTGCTCTGGTTCGGCGTGCGCGCGGTGATCACCCGGCGGCGGGTGCGGATCTGCGGAAGGTTGCTGTCCTTGGCCGAGGGCTCGCCCTTGCTGTGGCGGAGCATGCCGTCAACGTCGCCGGCCGCGATGTCCTCGCCTCGCCGCACGCGCGCGTACAGTTTCTCCAGCACGTCACGCGCCGTGGCGCAGGCGTCGGCGGGCCCTGTCAGGGTGACGACATTGCCGTGGGCTTGTGCCTCGATCCCAAGGCGCTCCTCGATCAGCGCCAAGTGCCCGTCGTACTCGCCCAGCAGCCGGTTGAGATGGCGGTTGTCCTCGAACGGCACCACCACACGCGCCTGCGCACCCTTGGGCGATCTACCCACGTGCGCTGCCGCCGGCCCGCGCATGCCAGACAATTAGGAAACCTCCCAAAGAGCCCTATCTCCAAGTCCTGCAGCCAAGCTAGCACAAAAGTCGTCGCCTGCCTCAAGCAGTCGCTGCCAGCTTTCCCGACAGACTATTGGCGCCCGCAGCGACGATTTCAACCGCAACGACGTGACCGCATAATGACAGCTCAGCGCCCACGTGCACCGCCTGCATATACGGCGAGCGGCCTACAAGCTGGCCTGCGTGGCGCCCAGGCCGTTCAAATAGCACGGGAATCACGGTTCCAACATGGGCGCAATTGAACGACGTTTGACTTTTCGTCACAGCCTCGAGCACGCGCTGCAGGCGGCTGTCTTTCGCCTCCTCGGGCAACTGCACCTCGGCTTTGGCTGCTGGCGTTCCGGGGCGAGGGCTGTACTTGAAGGCGTAGGCCTGGGCGAATCCGACCTCGTCGAGGACAGCCAGCGTGTCCTGCACATCCGACTCCGTCTCCCCCGGGAAGCCGACGATGATGTCGGTGGAGAGGGCGATGTCGGGACGGGCAGCACGGATGCGCGCAACCAGGGCCAGATAGTCGGCACGCGTGTGTTTGCGGTTCATGGCGGCGAGGATGCGGTCGGAGCCCGACTGGAACGGCAGATGCAGAAACGGCATCAGCTTGGGCTCATCGCGGTGCGCGGCGATCAGATCGTCGCCCATGTCGCGCGGATGGCTCGTCGTGTAGCGCAGACGCTCAAGGCCCTCGATGAGCGCCAGCCGCCGGATCAGCCCGGCCAGCGACCACGCGCCGCCGTCCGGACCAGCCCCGTGGTAGGCGTTGACGTTCTGCCCCAGCAGGGTGAGCTCGCGCACCCCGCGCTCGACCAGGCGCCGCGCCTCGGCCTCCACATCGGCGACAGCGCGCGAGTATTCCGCGCCGCGCGTGTACGGTACCACGCAGAAGGTGCAGAACTTGTCGCAACCCTCTTGCACGGTCAGGAACGCCGTCACCGGACCGGCGGCGCCGTTGCGGGCCGGCAGGGAGGCGAATTTCTCGACCTCGGGGAACGCGGTCTCCACCATCGGACGCTGCTCGGCGCGAGCACGTGCGAGCAGATGCCCCAGCTCATGATAGCTCTGCGGCCCCACCACGACATCGACACTGGGCATGCGCCGCACGATCTCCTCGCCCTCCGCCTGGGCTACGCAGCCGGCGACGGCAATGGTGGTCTCCTTGCCGGCGAGCCGACGCTCCGCCTTGATCTCGCGCAGGCGGCCCAGGTCGGAATAGACCTTCTCGGCGGCCTTCTCGCGGATATGGCAGGTGTTGAGCACGATCACGTCGGCGTCCTCCGCTGTCGCCGTCTCGGCGAAGCCTTGGGGGGCCAACAGCTCGGCGATCCGCTCGCTGTCATAGACGTTCATCTGGCATCCGAACGTCTTGATGTGGATCTTGCGCGGTTTGGTCATGCTTGTGCCGGGTCAGACCCTGCGGGTCGGACCCCAGGGCACCACCGTTGAATTGAGCCTTCAGTTGCGCACGGGTTTAGCGGTGCATGCGCAGGACGTAAAGCTGGGTGGCCTTACCGCCGCGGCCGCTTGGTTGGAACGCCGTACAGCTCCAGCTTGTGCCCCACCAGCTGGAAGCCCAGCTCCTCGGCGACACGCTGCTGCAGGCGCTCGATCTGGGCGTTGGAGAACTCGATTACCCTGCCGGTCTCGATGTCGATCAGGTGGTCGTGGTGGTTGCGGGTAGCCTCCTCGTAGCGGCCGCGGCCGGCGCCGAAGTCATGCCGCTCCAGAATGCCATTTGTCTCGAACAGCCGCAGCGTACGGTAGACGGTGGAGAGCGAGATGCGCGGGTCTGCGGCATGCGCCCGCCGGTGCACCTCTTCGACGTCGGGATGGTCCTTGGCCTCGGACAGGACGCGCGCAATCACGCGCCGCTGCCCCGTCATGCGCAAGCGCTTATCGGCGCACAGCTTCTCGATGCGGCTTGCCGGTCGTGGTGAAGCTTGCATGTCCTCTGACAAAACATGGTTCGCCGCCCCGTTATAGGTGACACCCTGTGCCCCGTCCACCGGCGCCCCGTGCGCCGCAACCCCGTGCACTGTGTAATGTGCGAGGGTGAGGCACAGGTTCACCGCATCCTCGGGTGGGGCGCCGCACCGCTCATAGTATCCGCGGCGGCGGCCGAGCTCCTGGAACCCCAGGCGAGAGTAGAGCGCCCGTGCCGCGGCATTGCCTTCCGCCACCTCGAGGAACAGCCGCTGCGCGCCGCGCCTGCCGACGATGCGACACAGCTTTTGCAGCAGCCGCGCGGCGACGCCCAGGCGGCGGCGCTCCCTGGCAACGCCGAGCGTCAAAACTTCAGCCTCGTCGACAACGACGCGGCCAACGATCAAGCCCCACGGCACCTGTCGGGCGGCGTCGGGGGCGCCAACCGCCGCTCCGGGGCCGGCTATCAGCGCCAGCGTGCCGGGAATGGCCAGCAGCTCCCTGAAGGTTTCCGCATCCCAGGGTTCGTCGAACATATGGGAATGCAGCTGCGCCAGCACGCCGGCTTGCTGCACGCCACAGCTGCGGATGCGTACAGGCGCCGTTCCCGCCGCGCTCATGACGTTGTCGCCCGAGCCAGCGCCGCCCCCTCCTGGGGCCGTACGTCCGGCATCCTGAGATAGAGTGGACGCACGGGATGGGCCGGAACCAGGTGCGGTGCCATGGCCGCTAGGCAGCGGGCGTGCGGCTGCAGGTCTGGAAAGCGGGCCTCCACTGCACCGCCAGCCTGCGGCAGCAGGGCCGTCACAGCCTCTGCGCCGGAGCCGACCAGGAGGGCACCGCCGCGAGTGATGCTCTGTGCCGTCTCCTGCGGTGTCAGCACGAGCGCCTCGCTCGTCGCCCGCAGCGGGCCTACGCCGTTGTCGGCGAAGCTCTGTACGTAAAGGGTGCCACGGCGGGCATCGACGGCTGCCATCAGTGGGCGTGGCCCCAGCGCCTCGCCGGCCTCGGCCAGCAGCTCCCGTGCCCGCTCTGCCATGACGGCAAGACTGGTCGCGGCCACCACGGGCTTGCCGGCGGCCAGCGCCAGACCACGCGCCGCCGCGATGCCGATGCGGACACCGGTGAAGCTGCCCGGCCCCACGGTCACCGCGATCCGGTCGAGCGCGGCGAAGCTCAGTCCCGACTTTTCCATCACGGCGCTGAGCATCGGGAACAGCCGCTCGGCGTGGCCCGTCGCGCGCACCTCCGCCGCCGCGTGCAGCTTAAGCTCACCCCCCGGCTCGCGCGCCCGCACGGCAGCGGACACGGCGCCAAGGCAGGTATCGAAAGCCAGGACGTTCATGGTCCCACACTAGAGAAGGCTCGCCACTTCGTCGAAGCTGAAGCGCTCCGCTCGCGGCTTGAGGCTCGTGCGATCGCCATAGCCAAGATTGCAGAGAAAGTTCGATCTGATATCGGTGCCGGTGAAGAACTCGCGGTCCACCCCTGCATTGTCGAAGCCGCCAAGAGGACCGCAATCGAGCCCGAGCGCCCGCGCTGCCATGATCAGATAGGCCCCCTGCAGCGAGCTGTTGCGCAGCCCTCCGGCCTCGACCTGCTCGGGCCTGTTGACGAGCGCGGTGAGGGGCTTCTGCCCGCGCGGTCGCCGGGTCGGAAATTTGAGATCGTAGCCGATGATGGCCGTCACCGGTGCCGTCATGGTGCGCTCGATGTTGCCGGCATCGAGATGCGGCTTGAGCCGCTCCTTGGCCTCGGCTGACTTTACGAAAACGATACGGGCGGGCAGCGAGTTGCTGGACGTCGGCCCCAGCAGCATGAGGTCGGTCAACTCGCGCAACAGATCGTCGGGCACCTCGCCGGGCTGCCAGGCCCGCAGCGTCCGCGCCTCCACGAAAAGCTGGCGCAGGGCCTGATCGTCCAATCGCATCGGGCGTCGCTCCCAACTGGTCCGCTGAGCCGCGGACCTCAAGCATGCATGCGCAAACTGCATGACGCCGCGCATCGGCGTCGCGGCCTTGAGAGCGATAGCGCACGCCAAACCGGCCCTGCAAGGCCTGCCGAAGCCGGAACTGTCAGCGCGGTGGCAAAGGCCGGCTCAGACTGGCTGCACCTCGTGCACATCCGGACAGAAGTGCTTGAGCAGGTTCTCGATGCCATGGCGGAGGGTCGCCGTCGAGCTGGGGCAGCCCGAGCAGGCGCCGCGCATGTGCAGATAGACCACACCGTCGCGGAATCCGTAGAACGTGATGTCGCCGCCGTCGTTGGCCACCGCCGGCCGCACGCGCGTATCCAGCAGCTCCTTGATGGTACGGACGGTCTCCTCGTCTTTCGGGTCGTACTGCTCTTCGACCGGCGCATCCGCCGCGGGGCCGCCGCCGACAGCAGGGGCGCCCGACATGTAGTGCTCCATGATCGCGCCCAGGATGGCCGGCCGAATGTGCGGCCACTCGGCATCGCCCTTGGTCACGGAGATGAAGTCGGCGCCGAGGAACACACCCGTTACGCCATCGATCTCAAACAGCCGGGCCGCAAGCGGCGAGGCCGCCGCCTCGTCCTTGGTGCGATAGTCGACGGTGTCGTCGCCAAGCACTGCCTTGCCCGGGATGAACTTCAGCGTCGAAGGGTTCGGTGTCGGCTCGGTCTGGATGAACATGCAGCGCACCTCCGCTTGGCGGTCGTCCTACCCTGGAATGGTTCTATAAGATGGGGCGGCAGGCGTCAAAATCCTAGAGCCGACGAAGCCAGTCAAGACCTTGGCAGGCCGCGGCTCGGGAATTTGTGCCGGTGTCGCATGCCGAATTGGGTCGGGCCCCTCGCCCCAGCTTGCGACCCTTTAGCCGGACTGGGGCCGAAGGGTCCGCCCCATTCCCTGGCCCGCCCCCTACGCCAGCGCCTGGATCTCCTCGATGCTCAGATCGCCTGGCACCACAGTGATGGGTATAGGGAACTTGCCGGCCCGGTTGCCGATCGCGAACATGGACACCAGGGGCCCCGGCCCGGCGTTGTCCTCCGACGCCCCAAGCACCAGCACGGCCACGTCCTCATCCTCCTCGATCTGCTGCAGGATGGCGTCCGCCAGCTTGCCCTCGCGGATCACCTCCTCGACGCCGACCTTGTCATAGCCGGCATTGACCAGCTTGCGCCGATAGAGCCGGAACAACGCGCGTGCCTTGTTGGTCTGCTCGTCAAGCTGGGCTTGGCGCACGGCGTCCCAGAACTGGTTCTCCGGCTCGATGACATAGAGCAGCACCATTCTGCCGCCCGCGTGCAGAGCCCGCAGCGCGGCATAGAACAGGGCCCCCTCCACCTCGGGCGACTCGTCGACCACCACCAGCAGCTTGCGGGCGTGGCCTTGCTCGAAGATGCGGCGTTTTTTCGTCATGGCCGCATGGTGGCACGGGACGGCGGCAGCAACAATAGCCGGAGCATGGACCAGCCGTGGTGTTGCGAGATGCTCCCATTCACCGTCGGCGGGCTCTCTCGCCCCTGCGGCCGCGCTCGCGGGCCGCCTTGGCGAACTCCACCGCGCTCCTGCCTCCTCGTCCGGCAGCGAATGTCCTTGCGTGTGGCGTTGGTATACAATATGCCATTACGAAAATGCAGCTGGGCAGGCCTCGCTCATGCAGGTTCAAGCCGGCGCGATCATCCGACCAGCCAACACCATTTGTCCCCACCGGGAGGAAGCTGAAATGTCCGGATTTCATGGCCTCTTTATTCCAGGCCCCACCAATCTGCCATTCGCGGTGCGACAGGCCATGGAGGTGCCGCTGCAAGATCATCGGGCACCGGATTATCCCAACCTCACCCTGGCGCTTTTTCGCGATCTTAAAAAAATCTTCAAGACCGAGGCCGGCCAGGTCTTCGTCTTTTCGGCATCCGGCACCGGCGGCTGGGAGGCGGCGATCACCAATACGCTCTCACCCGGCGACAAGGTGCTGATCCCGGTGCTCGGGCAGTTCTCGCACCTGTGGGCGGACCTGTGCCGCCGGCACGGCATGGCCGTCGACGTGATCGATGTCGAATGGGGCGAGGGCGCGCCACTGGAGGCGGTGCATGCGCGACTGGAAGCTGACACGCGGCGCGAGATCAAGGCCGTCCTGATCTGCCACAACGAGACCGCCACCGGCGTTACCAGCGACGTGGCGGGGGTGCGGCGCGCACTGGATGCCGTCGGGCATCCGGCACTGCTGATGGTCGACGGTGTCAGCTCCATTGCCAGCCTCGACTTCCGCATGGACGAATGGTGCGTAGACGTGGCTGTGTCCGGCTCGCAGAAGGGCTTCATGCTGCCGGCCGGCCTGGGCATCATTGCTGTCAGCCAGAAGGCACTGGAGGCGCACAAGACGGCCAAGTGCCCGCGCTGCTTCTTCGACCTCGCCGACCAGATCCGCACCAACAAGGACGGCTATTTCCCGTACACGCCGGCCACCACTCTGCTGCACGGCCTGCGCGCTTCGGTGGATATGCTGCTCGCGGAAGGCCTCGACAATGTGTTCGCCAGGCATCGGCGGCTGGCCGAGGGCACCAGACTCGCCGTCGCGGCCTGGGGGCTGAAGATCTGCGCCAAGCAGCCGCGCTGGTATTCCGACACGGTAACGTCTGTCTGCGTTCCGGACGGCTTCAACAGCGATGACGTCGTAAAAATGGCATACCACCGCTACGCGATGTCGCTCGGACAGGGCTTGTCGAAGGTCGCCAGGCGCGTGTTCCGCATCGGCCACCTCGGTCATGTCAACGAGATCATGGTCCTGCAGGCCCTGGCCGGCTGCGAGATGGCCATGCGCGATATCGGCATGCCGGTAGCGGCCGGCTCCGGCGTTGCAGCCGCCGAGGAGCACTTCCGCGCCACGGCACCGAGACTGGAGCTCAGCAAGGTCGCCTGAGGTGCTTGCGGCGCGGATCAGCGGAGCGGACTCCGTCGCCCTTGCCGCGCGAAACGGCGGATTACGCGCTTCCTGCGGATCCGCCCATGTCTTGAAACCTTGCCCCCCATTAAGTTGACCTGCACAGCCTCGCCGCCGATAAGAGGCAGCTTGCCGGACTGCGCAGACCGGCGGCCGGCACCTCGATCAGGCACGGATCCGGAAATCTGCGGGGCAAGGGAAGCCATCATGCTCACACGTCTGGAGATCGGCCGCATCGCCGGCATCCCGATCTATCTCGACATGATGTTCGTGCTGGTGCTGCTCTTGTTCACCTACCGGTACTTTACGACCGGCGACGCGATGGACATGTCCGCCGGCTTCGTGATCGTGATCGGGCTGCTGGCGTCGATCCTGCTGCACGAGCTGGGACACGCCTTTGCTGGGCGGCTGTTCAATGCCCATGTCTCCTATATCGAGCTGACGGGCCTCGGCGGCCTTGCCCATTTCGAGCGCTCGCTGCCGAACTCCGTTCTCGCCCGCACGGTCATCTATCTGGCGGGACCGGCGGTGAACCTGGGGCTCTGGAAGGGGTTTGAGGCGCTCGCGATCCAGGCCAGCGCCGGCGGCGGATTCGCACTGGTCGCACCGCTGCTGATCCTCTCCATAGCCAACTGGCTGCTGCTGGTCTTCAACCTGCTGCCCGCCTACCCGCTCGACGGTGGCTTCACGCTTGATGCCTGGCTGGGCCGGCTGCTGGGCCCGGTATGGTCGGTGCGCATCGTCGCCACCCTGGGGCTCGTCGTGGCTGCCGGCATCGTCTACCTGGCCTTCCCGCGCGACATTTTCCTGCTGCTGGTCGCCGCTTTCATCGCCATGTGGAATTGGCAGCAACTGCAGAGCATCGGTGGCTGGCAGAGATAGGGCGAGCGTTGGGGATTGGCGTCGGGCGGATCACGCGCTTCGCGCTCATCCGCCCTGCGCGCGTCCTACGCCATCCACATCACAGCAGCTTCTTCAGCTCCGCGCGCAATGTCGGCCCCAGATCGTCACGTGCCAGTCCCAGGGCGATGTTGGCGGTGAGGAAGCCGATCTTGGAGCCGCAGTCGTAGATCGTTCCATCAAAACGGAAGGCATAGAACGGCCGCGACTTGGCGAGCCGGATCATGGCATCGGTGATCTGGATCTCCCCGCCGGCACCGCGCTCGCCCTGGCTCAGGATGGCGAAAATCTCGGGCTCCAGAATGTAGCGCCCGGAGATGTGCAGGTTGGTCGGCGCCGTGCCGGGCTTCGGCTTCTCGATCATGGCCGTGATCGGCGACACCTTCGCCTTCGGGTCCTCGACGCCGACGATACCGTACTGGTGCGTGTGATCTTGGGGCACCGGCGCCACTGCAATGTAGTTGCCGGGGCGCTCAGCATACGCGGAGATCATCTCGCCGATGCAGGGGGTCTCGGCCGAGTGCAGCACGTCCGGCAGCAGCAGCGCAAACGGCTCGTCGCCGACGATATCACGCGCGCACCAGACGGCGTGGCCGAGCCCGTGCGGTGCCTGCTGGCGCGTGAAGCTCGTCTGTCCTGGCTTCGGCAGGTCCTGATGCAAGGCTTTCAGCTCCGCCAGCTTCTTGCGCTCCTCAAGGGTGCGCTCCAGCTCGAACTGGCTGTCGAAATGATCTTCGATCACGCCCTTGTTTCGTCCGGTCACGAAGATGAAGTGCTCGATGCCGCCAGCGCGTGCCTCGTCCACGACGTGCTGGATCACCGGGCGATCCACCACCGTCAGCATTTCCTTGGGCATCGCCTTGGTGGCAGGAAGGAAACGGGTGCCGAGCCCGGCGACCGGCAGTACGGCTTTGCGAATGCGTTTAGGCATCGGGGGAGGACGTCCTTTCTTGCAATTTCCGCCACTCTATGGTTGAGCCTGCCTACTCACAACGCAAGAGCCAGAGATATTGGCATAAAATCGGCTGCAGCCCTGGGGCAGTCAGCCGCAAGAGGATAGCCGTGATTCTGCATAGCTATGGCTTCTATCGCTTTCGGCGTGGCGCCATGCCCGTGGTTTGCCTGGCGTTGGCAGCACTGGCGGTATTGCTCTCTCTGCCGCAGCGGACCGGTGCGCAAACGCCCGGGGACTTCCGCTCGTTCATCGAGACGCTGTGGCCGGAAGCGCGCGCCAAGGGCGTCACGCGGGCCACCTTCGACGCCGCCTTCAAGGGTGTGACGCCAGACATGAAGGCGCCTGATCTCATCCTGCCCGGCAAGAAGGACAGCGACGCCAAAGGCCAAGCTGAGTTCACCCGGACGCCAGAGCAGTATCTCAACGCCTCCTATTTGCAGCGCCTTGCCGGGCAAGGCCGGGAACTCCGCGTCAAGCACCGCCGGGCGCTGGAGAAGATCGAGCGCGAGATTGGCGTACCGGCGCCGGTGGTGCTGGCCATCTGGGGGCGCGAATCAGCGTTCAGCACGCAACACAGCCCGCCCCACTACACCATCGAGGCCCTGGCAACGCAGGCTTACCTGGGCCGGCGCAAGGAGTTGTTCCGCGGGGAGCTGATCTGGGCGCTCAAGATGCTTCAGGACAAAGTGCGCACGCGCCAGACGATGCGCTCATCCTGGGCCGGCGCCATGGGGCTGACGCAGTTCATGCCGTCCGAATACTATTCCCTGGCCTACGATCTTGACGGCGACGGGCGCAAGGACATCTGGGGCTCGGTGCCGGATGCACTGGCCTCGGCCGCCAACCAGCTGCGTGGCAGAGGGTGGATTCCCGGCCTGCCCTGGGGGTTCGAGGTGCGTCTTCCGGCCGGGGCGTCGTGCGCGCTGGAAGGGCCTCCGCACGCCCGCACAGTGGCGGAATGGGCCAAGCTCGGCGTCATGCGGGTCCGCGGGCAAGCCTTCCCGAAACAGGCGCTGAATGCCCAGGCGTTCATCCTGACGCCCGGTGGCGCCTACGGGCCTGCGTTCCTGGCGCTTGAGAACTTCATGGTCATCAAGCGCTACAACATGTCGGACCTCTACGCTCTGTTCGTCGGCGACCTGTCAGACCGGATCGCCGGCGCAGGCACCTTTGACGCCCCCTGGGGAAAGGTACGCCAGCTTTCGGCGCGTGGCATCGAGGAGATCCAGACACGACTGCAGGCCAAGGGCTACGATATTTCCAAGATCGACGGCAAGGCCGGCATGAACACGCGGGCGCTGATCGGCGCCTACCAGCGTGCCAACCGGCTTAAGGTCGATTGCTGGCCATCGGAGGCGCTGCTGGGGCACCTGCGCAGTGCGGAGGCGGGGCGGTTAGGCGCTCGTTAGCGTTGACATGCCCTCGATGCTTGAACCGGTGCCATTGCCGGCACTTGTTGCCACAATTCAGCCAGCCGGCTGACGCCAGGGGGCCGCTGCCGGCTGGATACCGCGGACGAGCCCCGGTATGAACACCGATCGAAGTGTCGGCAACGGGATATACTGCCCAGCCGGGTAGCATCGATCTTGCCGGATCGGGCCGGGTGCCGCAGGGTGGCACCGCGCCGCGCGATGGACGGGGCGGGCCCAAGCGGTGCTGCCCGAGACTGCACGCCGAGGACGAGTGATGCGCGCCTGCCTGACCAAGTTGGCGACCAAGGCCGGAATGACGATGGCACTGCTGCTGGTGCTCATCGCGGGGGCACCGGCGCAGGAGCAGTTTCCCGGCTCCAGCTACATCACGCCGTTCCCCGCCGGCGATGTCTATCGCATGCAGGTCTACGGCGACGTGTTCGGTCAAGGGCTGCTGGATGGCCTCATTGATGTCTTCTCGGGCGATCTGCGCATCCAGCTGCAGCGCCGGCGCCGGCCGCTGGCCGGCATCACCCGCTCCGAGTTCGACGCCGAGATCAAGGTTGAGGAAGCCAGCCAGGACACCGTGCATATCGCCGTGGTGATGGTCGGCTACAATGATCGCTACAATATCCGCGTGTCGCCGCGCGAGGTGCTGCCCGTTGGGTCGGCGGCGTGGCGCGAGCAATATGGCCGGCGCGCCGATCGCCTGATGAAGACGCTGCGCAAGCGCGGCGCCGCCGTGTACTGGGTGGGCCTGCCGATCATGCGGCGCCCGGAGGTCAACGAGCCGGCCCAGGCCATCAACGACGTGGTGCGCGAGAAGGCCTACCTCAACGGCATCAAGTATATCGACATCACAGCCCACTTTGCCGACGAGGCGGGCAACTACACACCGTACGGGCCGGACATCTCCGGCCAGCAGCGGATCGTGCGCGAGCCGGACGGCGTGCAGTTCACCTGGGCGGGAAACCGCAAGCTCGCGCACTTCGTCGAGCGCGAGATCAAGCGTGATCTGACGCAAGCGCGCGCCGAGCGCTCGATCCCCTTGGCCGGCACCGAGGCCGAGCAGAAGCGCATCCTGGCGCTGCGTCCACGCCCGCCCGGTGGTGGCCCGGCCGGGAAGGGCAGCACCGCGGGCGCAGCAAAGCCGGGAACCGGCAAGGCGGGAGCCAAAGCTCCAAGCAAGACATCGCCCTCCGGCTCGGCAATCGATGCTGCCGGCGACGCCAAGGCCGACAACGGCCGCATCTCCCTGCGCACCGTGGCCGCCAGCGGTGGACGCGAAGAGACGGTGACACTGGAGCTGCCGCGTCCGTCGATCCCCGCCGCCATGCTGCAGCTCATAACCCGCCGCGACAACGGCGAGCGGGCCTCGGCGATGGGTGATTCGCTCGCCGACGACGTTGGCGGCGGACTGGTGCTGCTCAGCTCCGTCACACCCACCGGGGGGCCGGGCCTCCGGCGCAAGGCGGCGCCGGGGCAGCCCTACTATCAAGTCTGGTTCAAGGGCGAGCGACTGCCACCAAAGCCCGGGCGCTCGGATGATTTCGCCTGGCCCAGGCCCGACGGCTCGGAGGCGGCCGTCGAAAACCCGCTGTTGCCGCCGGACCGCCCGGTCAAGGGCGTGCCGCCACGCACGTGACACTCGCTCCTCGCGCCAGTCGGGCGCGAGGATGTGCCGCTCACCAGACGATTTCTAGGCTGTCATCTCCGGCCGTGGCCGACGGCGGCCGCGGTCCAGCTTGGCGCGCTGGCTGACCTTGTCGGCGGTCTCGTCGAGCTTGCGCAGGGCGGCTTCGAAGGCGTCGCGGATCGCGACGCACAGTTCCTCGCTCGCGTGGCTGCCGACTCGCTCGTGCGCGACCACGATGGTTTTGCGCTGTGGCAGGCCGATCTCGATCTTGATCTGATAAACTTTAGGCTTCTGCGGCGAGCGCTGCGACGCTTCGATGGCGACCCGGCAGCCCGTGATGCGGCCGAAGCGGCTCGCCAGCTTGGCGACCTTGTCGCGCACGCGCTGCTCGATGGCCTCGCTCTTTTCGATCCCGTGAAAATGGATCTCGACCGGTGTCATCATGCAATGGCCCTTTCCGATCTTAAAGCCTCCCTTTTCTCCACGTGGGAATGCCCGAAGCCGGCATCAAGGTGCGACCGGTGCGTGACAGCGGCAAACCTGCCGCGTCGTCGCCGATCGGGCGCAAGCTTCAATGCAAGAGGTCTGCCCTCGCCACAGCAACGATTGCGCGCTAACCGTCACGGGCATAGCATTGCCTAAATAAGGACAAACGTAGCGGGGCAAACCTGCACGTGGTCGGGCGATCGTCCCATCCGCTCGCGCGAGGGATCCAGCCGCTGCAATGCCCGCAAGGGGCGCAAAATGGCACAAAGGAGCAAGTTGGACGCATGGCAACCTACAATATCCTGCTGATGGGCGCGTCCTACGGGTCGCTGTTGGCCTCCAAGCTGCTGTTCGGCGGTCATTCTATTCATCTGGTGTGCCTGCCCGCCGAGGCGGATCTGATTAATGCGGAGGGATTCAAGGTGCGCCTGCCGGTGCGTGGCCGCTCCGAGCCGGTGCTGCTCGAGTCGCGCCGGCTGCCCGGCAAGGTGACGGCCGGCGGTGCCGATGGCGTCGATCCGTCCAAGTACGATCTTGTCGGCCTGTGCATGCAGGAGCCCCAGTACCGCTCTCCCGGTGTGCGCGAGCTGCTCGATAAGGTCGCCAGATCGCGCGTGCCATGCATGTCGATCATGAACATGCCGCCGCTGCCCTACATGAAGCGCATTCCGGGCCTCGATGCCGAATCGCTGCGCCCCGCCTATACGGATCCTACGGTCTGGGATTCGTTCGATCCGAGGTGCATGACGCTCAACAGCCCGGATCCGCAGGCGATCCGTCCGCCCGACGAGAAGGCCAACTTCCTGCTCGTCACGCTACCCACCAACTTCAAGGTGGCGCGCTTCGAGGACGACAAATCCACTGCCATCCTGCGCCAGCTGGAGAAGGATGTGGAGGCGGCGCGGTTCGATGCGCCCGAGGGCAAGATCGAGCTGCCGGTGAAGCTCAAGGTGCATGACTCGATTTTCGTGCCGCTCGCCAAGTGGGCGATGCTGCTCGCCGGCAACTACCGCTGTGTCACGCCCGACGGCATGCGCACGGCGCAGGAGGCCGTGCACAGCGACATCGAGACATCACGCTCGGTCTACAACTTCGTCAACGACCTGGTGGTCAAGCTGGGTGCCAATCCCGGCGACCTGGTGCCGTTCGAGAAGTACGCCGCCGCCGCCCAGAGCCTCGTGCGTCCCGCCTCGGCGGCGCGTGCGCTCAACAACGGTGCACCCAACATCGAGCGCGCCGACAAGCTGGTACAGCTGATCGCCAGGCAGAAGGGCCTCAGCCACCCGGCGATCGATGCCCAGGTGGCTCTGGTGGATGAACGCCTGGAGGCCAACCGCAAGAAGGCGGCGGCGTGACAGGATGATCGCGCTTTGGAGTTCCGCGGCCGGCCCCACTCGGGTCCGCCCGGCTCCGGCGTCGACGACCGGCCGCCTTTCTCTCCGTGCAGCATCGATGCGAGTCTGCCACCCTCGGCCTCCGGCCTTGAAGCGTTCACGGACCCACGCGTCAGCCGCAGCGAAACAGCAACCTTGGCCGGCTTCTTTTGGGGACGTCGAACGGGCGCTTCTTTGCTGGCGAGGGAAACGCCCGATTGAAGGGCTCGGAGAGCTTAGAGTCTGCAGCTGTCCATTCCGGATTTTCCGGATAAGCGGCGATCCCCGCCTGAACCCGTGTTTCGTCGACCGCCGAGATCTTGCGCATCCGGGGCTTATGCACTTGGAGCCGCTTGCAGGGCGAAGACTGATTGCCGAAATGGCCTAGGTACCCGATGGCGAGAATACCAACGCTGCGAGATCCCGCCCCAAAATACCGATGGTGCGAAACCGCAAACGGCCGGCTTATGGCATTTCGATGCTGTTTCGACTTGCGACACGCCAATATGCTTTGTCGATGGGGACAGCTCAGGGAACGCCAATGACCGCCACTGCCTTCGACCTTGCGCCGCTGCTGGCGCCCAACCTGCCGCCAGCGGCGGCGAAATGGAACGGGTACCCCAAGTACAACTTCGTCGGCGGGCACAATGACCATGAGCAACTGCCGGTCGAGGGTCTGGTCGAGGCTGCCAACGCCGTGCTGCAGCGGGAGGGGCGCGACCTTGCCTGGTACACGCTGCAGAGCGGGCCGCTCGGCTATCGGCCGTTGCGCGAGTTCCTCGTTGCCAAGCTCGCACGCGATGCGGGCATCGCCTGTACGTCTGAGGAGATCCTGCTAACCTCGGGCTCGCTGCAGGCCATGGACCTCGTCAATGCGCTCTTCTTGAGCCGCGGCGATACCGTGGTGGTGGAGCAAGCCAACTACGGCGGCACGCTGTCGCGACTTGCGCGATTGGGCGTCAACGCAGTGGGCATTCCGCTCGATGGCGAAGGCATGAGGACAGACGCTCTCGCCGCCGCGCTGCTGGATCTGGCCGCCCGGGGCATCCGCCCCAAGTACATCTACACCATCCCGACGGTGCAGAACCCCACCGGCACCATCCTCAGTGCGGCACGCCGCACCGAGCTGCTCGCGCTGTCGCGCCGCTATGGCGTGCCGATCTTCGAGGACGATTGCTACTCAGACCTGGTCTGGGCCGGCACGCGGCCGCAGTCGCTTTATGGCCTGGCCGATGGCGGCGGCGTGATCCACATCGGCTCGTTCTCGAAGTCGATCTCGCCGGCCCTGCGCGTGGGGTTCCTGGTAGCCCGCTGGGAGATCCTCTCCCGCATCCTCCCCTTGAAGATCGACGCCGGCTCAGGCGCGCTTGAGCAGATGGTTCTGGGCCAGTTCTGCCCGGTGCATTTCGAGGCGCACGTCCCCAAGCTGCGCGCCGGTCTGCGCGCCAAGCTGGAGACTTTGATGGATGCGCTTGCCGAACAGTTCGGCACCGCTGCCGAGTTCGACGATCCGCCCGGCGGCATCTACCTGTGGGTCAAGCTGCCGGACGGCGTCGACACCCAGGTGCTGGCGCAGGCCGCCCTTGCCGAAGGCATCGCCATCAACCCAGGCGCCGAGTGGGCAACCGACAAGATCTATGGCAAGACCCGCATGCGGCTGTGCTTCGCAAATCCATCCCACGAGACGATCCGTGCGGGCGTCGCCGCGTTGGCAGGTCTCTGCCATCGTCTATTCGGCGTGCCGGTGCGCACGGCCAACGTGGCACTCGCAAAAAAAATGAAACAGCAGAGCACGCGTGAGGCAGATTAAGGCGAAGCTACAGCTCCACTCAGCAACCTTGAGCGGGCAACCACGTTTCAGGAATGCCAGCTGAAGCCTTGGCGGGCGGGTATAGCTTCAGCAGACGACGACGGGGGTGCAACCGGCCTGAGGCAACCCATGGACATCATCAACCTTCTGATCCAGCTGCTGAGCGGGGCCGTGGGCGGCAACGTCGCCGGCAATCTTTCCAGAGATGGCGGCCTGGGCGCACCGGGCAACACGCTCTCGGGCGCGGTGGGCGGCGGCATCGGCGGCCAGATCCTTACTGCGCTTCTCGGCCTCGCCGCCGCGCGTGCCACCAACGGCGCCCTCGACATTCCGGGCTTTGTCAGCCAGCTCTTGGCCGGCGGCATAAGCGGCGGCGTTCTCACCGCCATCCTCAGCCTGATCCGGGCCGCCGCGGCACGCTAGATTTGCCAAATTCGATCGCATCCGCAGCCAATCACCGTCCTGTCACCACTCGCCCAGCGCCAAGCCTGAGCTGCTGGGCGCTGCAGCGTCGATTTGACTTGGCGCCGCCTATCGCTCCGCCAGGTCTTTCGCCGTGAGGCCGCCCATGCGGCAGACCTCCTTCCATTCCTCGGGCGTGACGGGCTGCACCGACAGGCGCGCTGACTTGACGAGGGCCATGTTGGCGAGCCTGGGGTTGGCCTTCACGTCCGCGAGGGTCACAGCCTTGGGCATGTCGCAGACAGCGCGCACGTCCACGCACTTCCATACGCCGGTGTCGTCCTTGGGGTCTGGATGGGCCAGTGCGCACACTTCGACGACGCCGACGACCTCCTTGTCCTTGCCCGAATGGTAGAAGAACCCAAGGTCGCCGAGTTGCATCGCCTTCATGTTGTTGCGGGCGAGGAAATTGCGCACGCCGTCCCACGGCTCGCCTTTCTTGCCACGCGCCTTCTGGGTTTCCCACGAAAAGGTCTCTGGCTCGGTCTTGAACAGCCAGTAGGCCGGGCCAGACTTGCCGCGAGATGCCTCGACACCATCTGAACCTGATAATGTCTTGGTTTTTCTGGGCATTAAGCGCGGCTCCTAAGTCTCAGACAGAATCAGGTCATCTCAGTCAAACTCACCCCAAGTCACCGCTGCCGTGTGATGAGCGTGTGATGAAAGGGTCCGACTTGAACATCATCACACGGTCTATGCGGGGGACGCATGGCTCAGCGCACTGTGCCGGCTAACGAGCTGGCGATCAAGGCGTTGCGATCCCTGACGGCAAGGCTCGCGTCGTCTACCACGTCGATGGTCACCGCAACGAGGGGCTCAAACTGTACGTGGAAAGCTCGGGCACGAAGACCTGGTACTACCGAGCCCGGGTGGCGGGCAGTGCCACCAAGGACATGCCGCTAGGCCGTTGGCCGGACGTTACGATTGCCGAAGCGCGCAAACGCAAGGGAGCAATCGTCGTCACGATCTCTCGCGGCGAGGACCCCTGGCACAAGCGCGAGGAGGAGCGCCGCCGCAAAGCCGGCACTACGCTCAACGAAGCGTTTTCCGAATAGCTTGAGACAGTCGCGTGTGACAAGCGTACTCGCGATCAGGACGAACTCCGCTACGCCATGAACATCCGCGGCGGCCATCGCTCTGTGTTCGGCAAGTGGAAGGGACGAACGCACAAGACCGGGATCGGACATCTTCCCATCGCAGAGATTACACGCTTGGACGTCAGCACATACTTGAGCGATGTGCGAAAACGTTCCCCATCCCAGGCGCACCATGCCCTAGCAGGCCGCAAACCATCAATATCCGTCAGCGGCACCGAAAGGATCTTGATGCCGTCGACGGCCTGGTGCACTACGCCGACCTGGGCCGGATCAAGCCAGCTGACGCCCGTACCGGGGCATGCTGGTGGCGCTTGCCGGCGATGAGACCCTGAGGGGGAAGCCTACGTCCCGCGGCTGGAGGTCTTGCCGACCGCGGCCGCTGGCTGGCTGGGCGGGGGCTGGCCCACCTGTCCGGTTCGAACGATGTCGCGCCGAAGCCGCACATGATACGCGGGCCTGAGACAGCGGGAGACGGCGCGTCTCGCCGACACGCTGTCGCGCCAGCTGAACGCAATCCACGTGCCGCACGAGCCCGGAAGCCGGATCTCCGGCGTCTACGAGCGCGCCATGGCGACACCGACCGGCAGGCTCGCCGTCATCCGGAGCGCGGAGACCTTCACCCTGGTCCCCTGGAAGCCAGCCCTCGAACCGCTGCGCGGCCGCGCCGTCCTGGGCGTTGTTGGCCCCAATCGCGTCATGTGGACACTCGATCGCGGCCGCGCGCTGCCCGGGCGAGGCTGAGCAGAAGAACCATATCGCCAAACTCGCCGAGCCCTGACAGGAAGGCGAAATCGGGTCATAGCGGGCCGAGGTTGGAATTCAGCGCCGCAATGCCGGCATTTAGAGAGATTGCGTAGAGAACCCAGAGCAGATATGGAACCAAGAGCCATGCCGCTATTCGTAACGTGGTCCACGCTGCAGCAATCGTAGCCGCAATGACCGCAGCCAGCACGATGGCGAGGACCAGCGCCGCCCGCGCTTGGTGGAGCGCAAAGAATATCGGTGACCAGGCTGCATTGAGAGCGAGCTGCAGGAAGAAGAGTCTGACGGCGGATCGTCTTCCGGGCGAATCGCCGGCACAATCCCAAAGCAGCCACAAGCTTAGACCCATCAATGGATAGAGAACGTTCCAGACAACCGGGAAAACCCAGTTCGGCGGCGTCCAGGACGGCTTGGTAAGCGAGGCGTACCAAGTGGGGATCTCCGGATAGGTGACGCTCCCGTTGATTACCGCGACGCCCATGCAAAGCGCCAAACAACCGATCAAGCGCAGAAACGAGCGGCGGCCTCTCATAGTGTCTCGCTGGCTGGCACCGAGGCGAAAGGGGGCTGGAGTTCCGATCGGCGCCCTATTTTCTCGCAAGACGCCATCCATTACCGCCTAAAGCTTGCGACTGTCATAGGCCCAGTGGAGTAGGGCCTGACGCTGGCGCTTGCGGCAGCCGACATCGCCTGGCTCGCAGTTGCGCTGAAGTTGACGTACGTGCCGCTGCATGGCCTTCCATCGCTTGATTTGGCGGGCATCTTCGTCCGGCAAACGTCTGCCTTGGTAGTAGCGGCAGTACCATTGAAACCAACCGCGCGGGTCTGCTGGGTGTATCCACCCCCTCTTCCGCCATATCGAGAGCGGTTGGCTTGCGGCTACACCGAAGCAGTTGAAGGACGAATCGGATTGGTGCGGCGAGAGCTTGGCGCCGATGAACCAACTGCGAGGGAATTCGTCGCTGCAATCCGTCATGTACTTGCCACCGAATACGCCAAGTCGAAGCATTTCGGCAGGTGTCAGATCAGGGCGGAACTCGGGACTGAACTGGCGTCCGGCTGGGGCTGTCAGCTCGTAGCGATAGCCCCGCTGGATCCGGTCATTGACTTCGATGACTCTGCGCGCCACCGCACATACTTTCCCTATCTGACGCTTTCCGCGGAGACGCGTATTGATCAGACCCTTCCACGCGTCCCACAGACCTACAGCGCCGTCCAAAACCCTGACGGAGTGGTCTCCCGCGGGGCATTGATTGAGATCAATTGTCGATCGGGGCGCGACACAGCGGCGCGATTTCGCCATGTGAGGATGGACTGAGCCCGTCCCGCTGCGCCGGAGATCAAGCTTGTAGCTCCGTCGCTGAACGCGCCCTGGCAAAGGATCCGGGACACGCTGGGTGCACCTCCGAAGAATGCTACTCCGCATCCCGCGTGCCACACTTGATCCTGCTCGATTGCGAGCAACGGTAACTGGTGCCCATGTGAGGCGCTTTGCGACAGATCAAGGTGCCAGCAGGTTGCGAGTGAATTGTGTGCACTGGCGCAAATTCAGGAAATCCGCAGATGCGCGTGCTCGTCACATGGGGTTCCAAACGCGGTGGCACCGCGGAAATCGCGTCCACTATCTCCGATGAGCTCAAGGCAGTCGGTGTCGAGGTAGCTCTGATGCCGGCATCAGGCCTACGCGAACTGCGTGGCTACGACGCGGCCATCATCGGCGGCGCCCTTTACGGGAACCGGTGGCATCGTGACGCCCGCCGCTTGGTGACGCGCCACATAGCGGGTCTCCGACGAATCCCGGTGTGCCTGTTCTCGAGCGGTCCGCTCGACTCTTCCGCCGCCACTTGGCGCGGGGGAGGAATATCGAACCTGTCGCTTCGCGGAGGCCGGGTTGTTCGCGCTTCACGACGGTTTCGGAGCACGCGGCGGAATGCATTGGTCAAACAAGAGAGAAGGACAAGAGGACGCCGCGGTAGGTTGCTTTGTTCAGCGATGGGACTGCTGCGAGGCGCTGAAGTGAGCTCGTGTCATGGTCGAGAGCCGTACTGGGGACGCGCGATGCCAATGTCCCTCAAGATTACAAAGCCGCTTTCGAGCGTGACCTCATGATCCCAAGGCGCATCTGTGGCGCGCTCTGCGCTTTGCTCTCGGTCACCGTGACGGCCGCGATCGCTGCCGCAGGCGATTTGCCTCTTGAGCGCGGCCGGGCCATCGCCACGGCCAAGTGCGCGCGGTGTCATGCGATTGGCACCGAGGGCGCGAGTCCTGTTGCGCTCGCACCCCCGTTCCGCTTGTTGCCTCAGCGCTATCCCGTCGATCATCTCGCCGAGGCATTGGCCGAAGGAATTGTAGTGGGACACCCGATGATGCCAGAATTCGCGCTCGATCCGCCTGAGATCGATGCGCTCCTGAGCTACATTGGAAGCCTGTCGCGTGCGCGGGGACGCTGACAGTCTTCCGGCCGGCACTCGGGCTATGCGATCGTCGTCGAGCACGTACCGCCGACGGGGGGCGGGTCCGGCTACCGTCTTGCACGGATTGAACCTTCGCAAGACCGGCTCCGCAATCGGTAGGCGCCGCGAGCTCCACGCAAGATTGAGCAGTGAACGGGCTCGAGCGTACCGTTGTTCACGGGGCTGGCGAGGTAAGAGAGAGCCTGCGGCCATCAGTTAGGCGAGGACGCAATCGAGAACTGACCCAGCCGAGCGCAGGGGCAGTCGTCAGAGAACACGACTCTGCTGTGCTCTGAGGAACAGGCGTTGACCCGTACTATCGGAGGGGTAAGCGCAAAGGTACGAAAGGAGGTTCCAGACCCTGTTTGCCCCACCGCCGTTTCTTCGCAGAAGCAACGAAGCGTGCGATATCGATATATCAGTTGCCGTTCATGTCGTTTGGATGCAACACCAGAAGGCCGCGGGTCGGTATCCTGAACGCTTGTCCGGGGGGACCGCAGAGCAGCACTTCGCCGAGCCTAATAGTGGCAAGGAGAAACAACGTGGATCAGAGTACAGTTGAGAGCATGAGCCGAGACATAGCGAGAGACTTTGCTGTGTTTGTGAAACACCGTACGTTCGTGCATAAGACACCAGCAAATTACGGAATTATTCGTCTACACCAAGGAGGGCGGATGGGCAACCGATAGCAACGGCGGTAAGGTCTCGGAAGGGGTGCTCCGTGGCTTTGTCGATGAGACCTTGAGACAAATAAGGGTAAAGTGTGAAATGTCAATTGAGCGAGGGGAGAAGCAACAGGCTGATACGTTGTCAGACGTGGCATTTTTTCTGATGGGTTGCCAGTTCCGGAAAGACTGGAGGAAGACCCTGATCGAATGCGCATTATCGTCATTGACGAAGCAATCGGTATGACCATTTCAAGAGGTTGGGTCGAGCACAAACTCTGATTTGCCGTTTGCGCTGGCTGAAAAGCGGCGCCGCTCTTACGACCCGGCCGAGTACCACAGCCTTTAGTGCATATAGAAGGCACTGTCCGCACTGCTCCGGACAAACGTTGTCGCGAGCCATCGGGCATGGCGCACGAATGCTGGATGCAGTACTACCAGATGACCTCTTTCAAATGCTCTTCCTCATCCAATCGATCGATCTCGATCCCGGTGAAATCGCTTCTCGAAACCACGCCGAGGATCATACCAGAAGCGACGACGGGAAGATGCCGGAAACCTCCATCGTCCATGGCCCGCAACGCGTCGATTGCAGTGCTTTCCGGCGTGATCGAGACAGGGTTCCTGGTCATTGCATCAGCCACGGGGGCTGCTGGAGCATCTTGAAGTGTCGCGAGCAGTCGCACCGCATCGCGGCCGGTGAAGATGCCGGACAAGTGCTGGTGGCTGTCAACGATGAGGATGGACCCAATCCTACGCCGGCGCATGATGCGGCACACATGCTGAACCGGCGCGTCTTCGGTCGCCAAGACAGGCTTCTGGCCTTGAATGATTTGCCCAACTTTGCGGAAGGTACTCGCCGAACCCCTCGTTGGACAGATGTATTTCCAGCAATACTCTTCGAATTCCATGCCCTTGAGGTCGCCGCGCGAGACTACTCCCCTGATCAATCCATCCTCCGTCACCGGGACATGACGGAAGCCGCCTTCAACCATCGCACGCAGGGCGTCTATGGCGCGGCTCTTGGGTCCAATGGTGACCGGATTGCGCGTTATCGCTTTCGCTAGAGGGATGCTGCCATCCTCTCCTCTAGCCAGCAGGCGTACGGCGTCACGGCCGGTAAAGATGCCGCTTAGGTGTCGCCGCGCGTCAACGACGAGAACCGATCCGCTTCGACGTTCCCACATCCCGCGACACGCTAGTCGAGCGGTCTCGTCGCGGGCAAGCACGAACGGCTTCTGGTCTTTGATGATATAGGTAAGCTCTCGATTGCTCATGCTAGCCTCCCACACGGGCTTCGTCATAGGGGTGGCAGCAACACAGTCCTTGATACACCCTTGGAAATGTCCGGTGCACCCTTTTTGGTTACTTGGATAAGAGACCGCTTCGAGCGCGGCACCGCGCAAGCCAGATCAGCGGACGCGAGTCTGGCAAGTCCCGACCGCAATCGCGACCCGCCCGCATCCTCTCCTGGTGCGGAAGCGCCAAGACGGCATCGATGCGCCGATTTCACTGCGGGAGGCCGTGCCGGGAGCAAGCGGGAAGGTCCAGAGGCTCAAGAGCTTGAGCGGAAGCCCAGCTCGTCCCTCGGAAGGACGGCTAGTGATAGTTCTCGATGTGGACGAACTGGGAGCCTGGGGCGCATGCTGCACATCAACCGCTGGCCTGTTCGGGTATAGCGGGATGAGGTGGTTGCACATGGCCGCTGTCCGCGTTTCATGGCCTCCCTCCGGCTTGGCTATGTCGACGGTGATGGATCGCTTGTTGCGATTGCAAGAGAGATAGTAGCCGCTTTTCTGTGGTGTCGGCCCCTTGACGATCCTTGACGAAGGGCGGACCCCAGGTGCGAGTCTCGTCGCCCACCTCGGGGCGCTCAACCTTGATGACGTCGGCACCGAGATCGCCCAGCAACTGCGTGCAGGACGGTCCAGCGAGGACCCTGCTGAGATCAAGAATGCGAATGCCGCTCAGCGCGCCCGCCCTATCACGATTCATGGTCTCCGCCCGCTGACTTAAGAACAGCCGCAGCCCGCGGCTCCCGACGCCTTGGCCTCAGCATCCTGGGAGCAGCACGCATCAACGCCCGCAGGGGCAGGTCCGCCACAGCATGCCTCGGCAACAGGAGCAAGAGGACGGCTGCACACGCCCGTCTCGGGCAGCACCAGCTCCAGGCGTTCTGCTGCTTCGCTGTCGCCGGCGACGCCGGCAACGATCGAGCGCACCTGCTCGTATCCGGTCATCATCAGAAACGTCGGCGCGCGGCCGTAAGACTTCATGCCGGCGATATAGAAGCCGGGCTCCGGTTGGGCCAGCTCGCGGGCTCCGTGCGGGCGCACCGTGCCGCAGCTGTGGATGTTGGGATCGATCAGCGGTGCCAGGGCCGGCGGGCATTCGAGCGCCGCATCGAGGCTGATCCTGAGCTCGCGCTGGATCGACAGGTCGGGCCGAAAGCCGGCGGCCACGATCAGCTCGTCGACCAGGACGTGGCGACCGCAGCAGGCCGAACCCGCGCCCAGTCTGAGCTGTCCGGTCTCGCTTGCGCTGACGTGGGCGAGTCGGAACCCGGCTTCCACGCGAATACCGCCGGTTTCAATGATGCGCGCGAACGCCACGCCCAGAGCGCCACGCGCTGCAAGCTGGTCGTTGGCGCCCCCACCAAAGGATTTCTTGGGGTCCTCGCCGCGCAAGACCCAAATGATTTGGGTTTGCGGATGATCGCCCTGCAGGCGCTTCAGATCGATGATCGTGCCGACCGCCGAATGTCCGGCACCGAGCACGGCAATGGTCCTGCCCGCATATCGATCCCGCGCGGCCCCGAGCACATCGGGCATGCCGTAGACGATGCGATCTTGATGCTCGGCCTCGCCGATCGCTTCGAGGCCGTTGGCACCCGCGGGGTTTGGCGCAAACCAGGTGCCGGATGCATCGATGACGGCGTCGGCGCGCGCCACGGCGGGACCCTTGCCGTTGCGGTAGTGGACCTCGAACTGGGCGAGGTCGCGCCCAATCGTCTTTACCTTGTCGAAGCCAACCCGCGCCACCGAGGACACACACGCGCGAGTCCTGATGTGGTGTCGCAACTCCGTGCGCTCAGCGAGAGGTCGGAGGTAGCCCTCCAACAGCTCCGCCCCGCTCGGGTAGTGCTCCGGATCGGGGCTGTTCCAGCCAATCTCGCGCAACAAGCGCTCACTGGCCGCGTCGACATTGTAGCGCCAGGGCGAGAACATGCGCACGTGCGACCGTTGCCGCACGGCGTGGCCCGCGGCAGTACCGGCTTCGAACACAAGCGGTTCCAGCCCGCGCTCAAGTGCATGTGCGGCAGCAGCCAAGCCGACGGGTCCGGCTCCGATGATCGCAATCGTCTTGGCGCCTTGCATTCCAAATTCTCCATCCTACCGGAATGTTCGAAACTCAGGGCAGCAGCTCATTCGACTTTGATGCGCTCAAACCCTGGTGGGCAGGTGCCCTCGACGCAGCACTGGTCGACCAGGAATCCGACGAGGGCATGCATGACGGGGTAGTTGGCACGACAGATTAGCGTCGTCGCCTCGCGTTCCTGGGTCACAAGACCGACTGTCACGAGTGTCTTGAGGTGATGGGAGAGCGTCGAGGCGGCGATGTCGAGCCGCTCCTGAAGCTTGCCCACAGTCATGCCGGTGTCTCCTGCCCGGACCAACAGACGGTAGACACGCAACCGGGTCGGGTTGCCTAAGGCCTCAAGGTGCGCGGCAGCATCGTCGAGTTTCATTCCACTCAAATAGCAGACGCCCCGATACGGGTCAACGATATTTCTGGAATAGTCGAATTAATGATGCCCAATCGCGCTTGCCTGACGGCCCCGACACCACTTGCCATCCTCCCTTGTGAACGCGGCCGATGTCAGGGTCCGATCGGGTCTTCACAAAAAGGGCGCATGACCGCGTCGTTGGCCCTGCAGATGGCGGTCGTGCCCTTCCGTTACTGGAAAGACAACCACGAGAAGGCCCCGCTAGGGAGCGCTTTTGCCCGGTGGCGCGACCACAATCTCGCCATCCTCCTTGCGGAACGGTCCGACATCCGGGTTCGGAAGGATCTCCAGAACGATCTCCGAGGGACGGCACAGGCGCGCGCCCTTGGGTGTCACGACGATCGGCCGGTTGATCAGGATGGGATTCAGCATCAGGCCGGTCAGCTGATCGTCCGTCCATCTGGGATCGTGTAGCCCGAGTTCGTCGTACGGAGTCCCCTTGCGACGCAGAAGCTGCCTGACGGTCAGTCCCATCGCGCTTATCAGCTCGATGAGGCGCTCGCGCGTCGGCGGTGTCTTGAGGTACTCGACGATCTCCGGCTAAGGTACGAGCGATAGAGCGGCCGGCCCCGCCAGACGGGAACGGCAACCAGCGTCAGCTCGCTGCAGTAGGCCACACAAGGATACCCGCAGATCCATGCCGCCTCGACCTGGCGCGAACGAGGAGCCCCGTGATCTCCTGGTACGTGCGGCGCGTAATGAGATGCACAGGCCGGCTCATCGCCTGCTCGAGGTAGCCTCTGAGCTCTTCGAGCATGACGAGGTCAGAGGTGAGCAAGACCGGCGTAAGAGCAAAGCGGAACGGAGCTTCCGCACGAACGACTCGAATACCGGCGGCGGCCGTCGCAATGCCGCCGACGCCCGTCAGCAGACGGCGACGGCTTATCACGTCTTGCCGCGCCACGGCACGCTCCTCCCTGTGCGTGGGCATGCGTCTCCAACACCCAGTCGATCGCCAGCTGGTCGGCGGCTGCCGCCACCAGGATCGCCTCGACGGATCTCGCGGATGCCTTTCCCGTGCGGTGGTCGAAGTCGAGCACCGGATCGACGACGGCGGCGCGCCTGGTGACGGGGTCGGTTACGAGATAGCTAACCGTATTCGTCGGCTCGTCGAAGAAAGCGCGAATGATCGGAGCTGCGCTCATGGGCAAACCTCGTTTCTCTGCTCGCAAACGTATCTTGACATCTATATTAGGATTCACTAATTTAGCAACACCTTGTGCAAAGAAGCAAATTGATGCCCAAAGCGCCACAATCCGCAACCTCTCAATCGCAACTTCCAGCACTCACACAGGCCGGCAACATCCTTCGGAGAATGTGTGCGAACTTTCCTTTGAGAGACGGCTCAACACAGCACCCCACCCCATCTCTTCATAGCTGTTCAAAGAAACGGCGCGCTGGCCGGTTGAGGGCGAGCAAGGCTCGGCCGCGGAGGGGCGCGCCCTTGCGGGCCGTCCGAGAGCGCCGCTCACGCCGTAACCGGGTTGGGGGTCACCGTCTTTCTTGACCAAGATCAAAGCGGCACCCCTTCGTAGCGCCTAGTGAACTCTTCAGGCTCACGGAGGTTCGCCATGATGCAAGACTGGTGGTATGGAGGCGGCTGGGGTGGCGGAATGTTTTTCGGCCCGCTCTTTATGCTCGGCGGGCCCGTGCTTCTCATTATCTTGGTTGTTATCTTAGTGCGCTGGCTCAGCAACAGCCGTGATAGTCCAGCCCCCCGCCTCCGTACACCTCGCGAGATTCTCGATGAACGCTTGGCGAAAGGCGAAATCGAGCGCGCTGAATATGAGGAGCGTAAGAAGCTTCTCTCCTCTTCGTAAAAGCCTACGCAGAGCCGAGAGTCCTCTGTCTGGATGCAAATCGTTTCCTTTGCAAGGATGAATTCGATGCAGAATACGCAGAAAAAAGAAGCAGCACAGCATGGGACACGAGGACCACTCATGCGGATGCGGCCGACACGGAACGTCCGCCTCGGGTTCCGCGGCGCTCGACATCCTTGATGAACGGTTCGCTCGCGGCGAAATCGAAAGGCCAGAATACGAGGAAAAGAAAAACCTGATCGCGGACCGTTCGAGGTTGGAGACAAGTAAACCTCGGTCGTCAGCAGCCGCGCCGCCCCCGAAATCGCCATCCCCGCCGCCATCCCCCAAGCGATGATCCTCGACCCGAACACCGCAAGTTTCCTTCACGCGGAAAAATTCCCCATGCGGCATAAACACCCCAGAGCGACCTATTTCATAGCCGTCTCCAAACCGACGCGCCGGCCGATCAAGGGCAAGCAACGCTCGGCCGCGAAGGCCCTTGAGGGGCCGCCTGAAGCGCCGGTTCTTTTATGCCGAGATACATGGGAGCAGGCCGGAGCCTGTGGTGGCTGGCGAGGTACCCGGCGAGTCTATGCCGTGCACCAACGAACAAACCTTGCTCGCGGCCCCCAGTCGCTTGCTCGTACACACCGCGAACTCGGACGGGGATTCTGGGTCGGCACCGACGCTCGCTGCGCCGATCAGGCCGGCGTCCAACCCATATGGCCGCCATCGAGAACCGGTTCCGGAGTCTGCAATTGCAAGACTTTGCACGATTCCGATAACCAGGGCCACGACTGCGTCGCATGTCGTGCTAACAAGCGAAACACTGAAGGTGGTGCGCCCGATCGTCAAAAAGGTCCGGCGAGCGTTCCCTCATTCTGCGCTGGCCACACTTGACCGCAATCAATGTGCTCAGGGTCTTGAGGCCTGCTTTATGCATCTGCCATCGCTTGCCGTCGGGCGATCCGACAAAAAGGCCGTTCCCATGCTCGCAAAGACACGCGTCAGTCTCTTATTGCTTTTCCTTGCTGCAGTTGGCGCCATCGGAACGGCGCTCGCGTACCTTTGGTTGCGACCGCTTGACGTGATGGTCGCCCCGATCGTCGAGGGCGTGCCGGTGCGTGTGTTCGGCCTCGGAACCGTCGAGGCGCGTGTTCTCTCCAAGGTCGGCTTCGAGGTAGGGGCGGCCATCACCGAGCTCAACGCGGACCACGGCGACGTGGTGGAACAGGGCCAGGTGCTCGCCCGACTCCATGCAACCCAGCAACTGGCCAAGGTGGCGAGAGCAGAAGCCGCCGTTCTCAGCGCCGAGGTGGCCGTGAAGAAGGCGGATACCAATGTCGTCAAGGCCGGAGCCATCCTGGCGCAACGCCTGGAGGTCAACAAGCGCAAGCAAGAATTGGTCAGCCGTCAGGTAAGCTCAATGCAGGCCGGCGAAGAGGCGCAGCGCGACGAGGACGTTGCCAAGGCCGAGCTGCTCGTGGCGAAAAGCGATGTCGAGGTCGCCAAGGCGCAGCTGTCCGATGCGAGAGCGCAGCTCTCATACGAGAAAGCCATTCTGGAGCAGCACACGCTCATCGCACCTTACGATGCAATCGTGGTCGATCGGCAGAAGGAGCTTGGCACGGTGATCAAGGCCGGCGATCCGGTTTTCACGCTGATCGCCACCGGCTCCGTCTGGGCGCTCGCCTATATCGATGAATCGCGTTCCGGCGCGATCAGGGAAGGCCTGCCGGCCGAGGTCCGCCTGCGCTCCCTTCCGCATCAGGTCTTTCCGGCCCGCGTTGTGCGCGTTGGCATCGAGAGCGACCGAGTGACGGAGGAGCGCCGCGTCTACGTCAAGTGCGACCAATGCCCGGTCCGCTTTCATTTGGGAGAGCAGGCCGAGGTCCTCATCACGGTCGCGACGGTGTCAAAGGCCAGACTGGTGCCGGAGGCGGCGGTCACCGGATATGACGGCACCAAGGGGAAGGTATGGAGCGTCGAAGACGGACGCTTGAAGCGTCGTATCGTCTCTTTCGATCACCGCATGGAGGATTCCCGTCTTGAGATGGCCGAGAGCCTTCCTCAAGGAGTCGAGATCGTCACCCAGGTCAATGCATCTCTCTCTGAAGGCCGCGCCGCGAGAGCGATGCGGGAGGTGCAGCGGTGAACCTTGCGTACCGAGACGTCCGGCACAATCTCTTCAGGTTCCTGCTCACCTGTTTCGGCTTGAGCCTCTTGTTGGCCGTGGTGCTGGCGATGATCGGCATCTATCGCGGCATCGTCGTCGATGCGCTGACGGTCGCCCGCAACCATGGCGTCGACCTTTGGGTGGTGGAGGCGGGATCGCGGGGACCCTTTGCCGAGGCCTCGCGTATCCCAGGCGACGTGCGCGAGGGGATCGCCCGCCTCGCCGGCGTGACGGCAGCCGGTTCGGTGACCTACCAGACGGTTGAGGCCACGCGGCGTGGGCAAAAGGTGAGACTCTATGTCATCGGCTTCGAGCTGGCACGGCCAGGGGGGCCCGTTCACGTCGCCGCCGGTCGGCCAATCGCCCAGAGCCATTTCGAGATGGTCGCAGATCGCCGCTCCGGGCTCGAACTTGGCGACCGTGTGCAGCTTGGCAGGACCGGCTTCACGGTTGTCGGTCTGACCGAAAATCAGGTGGCATCCGGCGGAGACCCCGTAGCATTCATCACCTTGCTCGACGCCCAGAAGCTGCAGTTCGAGCTCGCCCCACCCGCTGCTCGTGTCCAGCTGGCCAGAGGTACCGAGGGCGCGAGCAAGGACACGATAAATGCCGTGGTGGCGCGCGTCGCATCGGGTGCCAACCTGGACGCGGTTGCCGACACGGCACGTCGATGGAAGCACCTGGCAGTTCTGACGCAAGGCGAGCAGGAACGCATTCTTGCCGAGTCCCTCGTCGATCGGGCACGCCGGCAGATCGGCATGTTCACAAGCATCCTGCTTCTGGTTTCGGCGGTTATCATCGCCCTCATCATCTACACGATGACCATGGAGAAGCTGCGTCACATAGCGATGCTGAAGCTCATTGGGGCGCCCGACCGAACCATCGTCGGCATGATCGTACAGCAGGCGCTGGCGCTCGGCCTGACGGGGTTCGCTTTCGGAGGCCTGCTGATCGCCAACATCAAGGACTACTTCCCGCGCCGCGTTGTGCTGGAGCCGGACAACGTCCTGGCTCTCGGGGGCGTGGTCATTCTTGTATGTCTGTTCGCCAGCGCGCTCGGCGTGAGGGTCGCTCTTAAGGCCGATCCCGCCACCGCCCTCGGGAGCTGACGATGACCGCAGCCATGCCCGTGAACGCCCTCGTAAGCCTGCGTGGAATATCCAAGCACTTCGGCGAGGGAGAAACCCGGATCGATGCTTTGCGCGACATCTCGCTTGATGTGGTGCCTGGGGAAGTCGTGGCCCTGCGCGGACCTTCGGGCTCGGGCAAGACCACGCTCCTCAACGTAATCGCCTGCATCCTGGATCCCTCGGGCGGCCGCATGAACCTGGACGGCGAGGTCGTCTATGACAACAAGTGGCTTCGCCGGGACCTGCGCCGCGTCCGGCTGGAGAAGATCGGCTTCGTCTTCCAGTACCACAACCTCCTTCCGTTTCTGAATGCAATCGACAACGTGGCCATCGTCTTGCAGTTGGCGGGCCGGGAACCTGGCGAGGCACAGAAGCGGGCAAGTGATCTCCTGGACTACCTTGAGGTGGGGCGCCGCAAGTACGCTTTTCCTGCGAAACTGTCGGGGGGCGAAGCGCAACGTGTTGCCATTGCGCGCGCGCTGGCCAATCGCCCGCGGATCATCTTGGCTGACGAACCTACGGCTGCCCTCGATTCCAAGCGCGCCCAGATCGTCATGGACCTCTTGCGCAAACTCGCCCTCAATCAAGAGGCAGCGGTCATCGCTGTGACCCACGACGAGAAGATCTTCGACCGCTTCGATCGAATGTTCATGCTGCGCGACGGCCGGCTGGAAGACACAGTGCGTGTGCCGAATGCTGCATGAGCTCATCCCCGGCTTGATGCGTACCAAGAACCAGATTTGACGCCTTCGCCGCACAGAACGCCGCAAGCCGCTATGGGACGGTCATATTCCCACTGCGAGCTCGCGGCGCACTTGAGTTAGGAGGTCATCCGCTTGGTCCGAAACAGGAAATCTGATCTCATCCGGCATCCGTGTTACGGAGTGCCGAACGAAGATCACGCCCGTTCATTTGCGCTTTGCGCACCACCTTTGCCTGCACCCAAACTCTCTGCGGGCGTTGGCGAAGTGCTCAGATAGCCCGTCCTATGAGCGCCCCGATGGATGCAGTCGCAGCCATGGCGACCGCTCCCCAAAAGGTGACGCGCGCTGCGCCTTTCATGATGCTGGACCCGCCAACACGCGCGCCGACGGCCCCAAGCGTGGCCAGCCCGGCCAGGCAGGCGATCAACACGGTCCATGTCAGCCCGCGGGCAGGTGCCATCACAGCGATCAGCAGCGGAAAGGCGGCACCGATGGCGAATGTCGCCGCCGAGGTCAACGCGGCCTGCACAGGCCGCGCGATTACGTGAGGGGCAAGCCCCAGCTCGTCGCGGGCGTGGGCGGCGAACGCATCCGAGGCCATCATCTACCGTGCGACCTGGCGCGCAAGGTCCGCCTCGACGCCGCGGCTGATGTAGGTCTGCGTCAGCTCTTCGAGCTCTGCTTCGGGTTGCTCCGCGAGCTCTCGGCGCTCCCGCGCGAGGTCGGCCTCCTCCGTGTCGGCCTGCGAGCTGACAGAGACGTACTCGCCGGCCGCCATCGACATGGCGCCAGCGACCAACCCGGCAACACCGGCGACCAGCACCTGGCCACGCGATGGCGAGGCGGCGGCCACGCCCACGATCAGGCTCGCGGTCGACATCAGGCCGTCGTTGGCACCGAGCACGGCGGCGCGCAGCCATCCGATCCGCTCGATGAGATGCGTCTCACGATGCAGTGCGCGCATGGGGTACCGGAATCCTGCCGACAGATGAATTAGATCGCTCCGCATCGCTGCCCGACACTGGTGTGCGGACCTCGGCGCAGCCGCCTCAGCATCTATCGTTTCGTCCGTGGGCGCCGATTGCTCCCATCTTCGCCAATGTCCTGTTCCGATAACATTTGGCCGCTCGTCTATCTCCCATGGCAGACGCGATCGAGGAGAACGATTGATCCGTGTCAACGCTTCCAAGGTCGCGATCCCCGATATTGATCGCCTCGGCCATGACGAGTCGACCGAAGGGGAGGAACGATTATGCAATCGACAGCGGAAAGGCGCTTCATCTTCTTGTTCCGTATGCTTATGGCGTGGACTTTCTTGTACGCGGCCTCACACCAAGTGTTTGTGCCCGGCTGGAGCGTGGCGGGATTCCTCCGCAACACAAAAACCTTCCACGATCTATTCGCGATCTTTACGACGCCCAGCGTCGCACCTCTCATCACCTTTCTTGTAGGCTATGGGCATCTCCTTATCGGCCTGTCCCTTCTGGCGGGTCTGATGGTGCGTGTCAGCTCCATCTTCGGCATCTTGCTCATGCTGCTCTACTGGATGGCGCACATGGACTTTCCATACATCGAGAACGCCAACAATTTCATCGTCGACTACCACATCGTGTATGCCAGCCTCCTTGGCTACTTGATCTACAAGCAGGCCGGTTACGTCTGGGGCCTGGATGCACTGGCATCGAAGGTCCCGCTCTTCCGTGACGGAGATGCTTTGCATCCGCTGGTCGCCTGAATGGTCTCTCGGCACATGCCGGAGGCACTCCTCGCATGCACTGCGCTTTTGGTCGTGCTCAGTTGACGGCTCTGCGGTTCCGAGCCTGCGTCGACTGCTCCGAACCGACAGGGAGCCGGCCACCGCGCGAACGATGGGTGGCCGCAAGTGTAAGTCGCCACTCCGCCATGCGGCTCTGTTGGAGAGCGAAATGCAGTACGAAGCGACGGCGAACGATGCGCAGCTCGGATCGCAGCCGCGAAGCATCCCGTACTATCTGACGGAGACCTATTGGTGGGCTTACGTCCACCCAGGCGCCGTGCGCGTATTTGAACGGCAATGGCTTGTCAATCTGATCCTGTGGGGGAATTTCGCGCTGTTGCGCGATGCTGCACTGGATGAGCTTGGACCCGTCATTCAGGGGCGTACCCTGCAGATAGCTTGCGTTTATGGCGATTTCTCGCTGCGGCTCGCGGAAAGGATCGCGCCAGCCGGGTCATTGGACGTTGTCGACGTGCTTCCGATCCAACTGCAGAACCTGCGGCGCAAGCTGCCCGTATCGGCCCGAGTCCGATTGCTTGAACGGGACTCGACGGCGCTCGGTTTCGCAGACGGCAGCTATGACCAGGCCATCCTGTTCTTTCTCCTGCATGAGCAGCCAGCAGCGGTGCGCAAGCAGACGGTAGCCGAGGCGATTCGGGTGGTTAGGCCCGGCGGCAAGCTTGTCGTCGTCGATTATCATCAGCCTCTAAAGATGCACCCACTGCGTTATGTATTGCCGCCGGTGCTACGTACCCTGGAACCCTATGCTCTCGACCTGTGGGACGACGACAATATCGACAAATGCTTAGCCGACGTCGCCGTGAGGCGGAAGACCTTCTACGGCGGCCTATACCAGCAGCTGGTCATCGCCGTGTAGCGACGGCAAACAGCTGGCTCGGCCTCATCTATGCGGCTGCCTTGGCTGCGTTCGCGATCGCATCCCTGCTCTGTCGATCGCCGGTCGACGCGAATGCCGATTCAGTGAAAGTGTCGACTGATCGCGCTCGACAACGTTGCTGCGATCTGGCGCGGATCAAGACGCAAGCCGCAGCTGCCGACCGAGGGGTTGGTTCGTGAGCCACCCAAACTCAACGTTTATCCCGCAGGCTCAGTATGTAGGCGACGACGTTTTCCCGATCGCTGTCTGCTATGACCAGGTTGGGCATGTTGCGATGTGGGGTGCGGAGAAACACGGTCAACGCCAAGGCCGTCATTCCGGGCGTATTGGCGATGGCCCTGAAAGTCGGCGCCGCTGCCGGCACCACTTGCCCCGGGGCCACGCCGTGACACTCGGCGCAAACCCTCTTCGCGAAATCGAGCCCCTTGCGTGCGTCGCCCAGCTCTTGCGCGGCGGCCGTAGAGCCGGCCAGAGGCCCAACCATGAGCGCGAAGACCCCCAGCAGTTTCGCGGTTTGCATTTCAACCTCACAGGAGCAAAGGCAGATCAGAAGATAGACAACTTTGGACGCATGGATTTGATGCGCATCAATGCTTCGCTACCGCCGCGGAAGTTGGCACTGACCACACCCGAGACTGGCCTCGTTTATCTGCTCGCCGCGGAGGCGCGCCCGCACGCGCGCCGCCGATCGTTCTGCGTAAGTGCACGCCAGCTATTGTCGCGACCACCAATGAAACGGCCCCATCTGGCCACCCACGGGGCCACCCATTCCGGCCATGGGCAGGACGATGTCGTCGGCTTCCTTCTTTTGTGCGTCCGACAGCACCGCGTAGAGATTCGTGAGACTTCCCTTGATCTGCTTGATCTCATCCAGCCGCGCGCTAACAAGTTGCTCTTGCGCCTCAAGGCGCTCCGGCAACGACTTCGCCTTCTCCTCCCGGCTGAAGGCGGCCTTCATGCGCTCGTTGTGATTTTTGGCGGCGGCTCGAATGGTGTCAGCGAGCTGGTTCCAGGCGGAGGCTTGCGCGTCTGTGATCCTGAGCTCCGTCTTGATGAAGGCCAGCCGGCCCTCGATACGATCGAGCATTCCGTCCGGTCCGCGATTCCAAGGACCGCCGCCCCACCACATGCCCCCTCCGCGTGCCCCCATCATGTAGCCAGGTCCCCCCTGAGAGAGAGCGGGCCCTGCGATGAGCAGCGCTAGCGCACCGGCGACGACCGGACCGGTAAGGCTCTTGAGTAGCATCGTTCAGTCCTCCAAGAAAACTTGCCTCATTCGGCGCTCATGTTGACGAGGCTCGGTCGCATAGCTCATCACCAAGTACGGTCGCCGAGTTTGACGCGGATCAAAGAGCTCAGGCCTTCATCCAGGGACCCGTCCTTAGCGATTGATGAAGATCAAAGCCTTGCAAGGCTGACCGTCAGACAAAGGAATTACGATTAGATACGCCTGCGGCGGATCAAGCAGAAAGAGCGCGACCCCGACCGGCATTGTCTTGCCCTCACCCAGGTATGTCGGACGGGGTTGGTCGGAACGCCGACCGGGGGCAACGGTCCCTGCACGGATACTACCCCGACTGGAACTTATAGCGACGGCCCAGAAAAGCTCCTGCTACGCTGCAAATATCGTCCAGAGGAGGAGATGATGAGTATCGAGAGGCCCGGCGAGACGATGCATCCTCGGGATGCCTGGAAGCGCGGCTTGTTCATGCTCTTGTTCGCCATAGCTTTCGGCATCTCGCACGTCGTCTTGAATGTCGTCGCTATCGTGCAGTTCCTTTGGCTGCTTTTCACCGGCGCACCCAATCGATTTCTGGCCAGGTTCGGGCAATCCTTCTCAAGCTGGCTTGCCGAGACCGCTCGGTTCGTCACGTGTGCCAGCGACGACAAGCCGTTCCCCTGGCAACAGTGGCCGGACGCCGATTGAAGCCGCAATGTGCAGCACCTTGGTCTGTCGGATGTCTATGTGCCTCAACATGCACCCCAGCCGAGAAGGCTAGCAGCGTTCGACACCTGGGGTCGGTCTGGGCCGATCATGCTGGGCAGCATCTGGCTCAAGCGCCGGCCCGTGAACAGCGCGAGGGCCAAGGCCGCGATGGGGGAGCGATAGCCGTGGCCGTTGCCCGTGAGGCGCGGGGTCGCCATCGGCGTCGCCACGTCCACGATCTCAATGTCGTCGCGCAGCTTGGGAAAGCGCTTGTCGAGCAGGCCGATCACGGCTTCGGCAATATTCCTCTTCTCCTCAGCGTAGCGCTCGGGCTCCTTGTTGAGCCGCTGCCAGCGGGCAAAGCTCATCGCCATGACGACCTTGAGCGCGGCCTTGGGTCCGTGTAGACGGTAAGCGGCCCTCCCTCCGGCCGCTCGACGCGCACCAACTCCTCATACGAGTGCATGGCAACCGCCGGGATCACGCCCAGCGGCCTCAAAGTCTGAGCTGGGCTCAGTTGGATGTACGTGGCGCAACCCTGACGCCACTGCCAACCTGGTCGGACGGGAATTCCACCAGACGGTCGCCGATGGAGAGCCCGCTCAGGATCTCGGCATCCCGGTCAGTCATGGCGCCGACCTTGACCGAGCGCAGCACGGCCCTGCCGCCCTCCACGCGGAAAACAGCCCACGTCCCACGGTCGCGTACCAGCGTGCCGATAGGCGCAATCATGGCCGAGGGCGCCTCGCGCAGGTAGACGCGCCCCCACACGCGATAGCCGGGCCCCAGGCGCTCCCAGTCCGTCGGCGGGCCCGTGAACTGCAGCATCACTAGGGTGCGCTGCTCCTCGACGCCGAGCGCGGAGATCTTGGTGAAGCCCTGGGGCTCGACGAGCCGCACCTCGGCCGGGATCGGCAGCGGCCCACCCCAGTTGAAGATCTCGGCGCGGTCGCCTGCCTTGATCTTCACTGCGTCCTGCGACAGGAACTCAATCTGCGCCTCCAGGCCGCTGGTCTCGCCGATCTCGACCAGCGGCGTTCCTGCCAGGACGTCGCGCTCGCTCTGCTGGAGCAGATGCGTGACCACGCCCGACGCCGGTGACGTGATTGCAACGAAGCCGCTACCCGCCACCTCCGGCCCGGTTAGAAGTGACTCTGCGGCGGAGAGGTCGGCGCGCCGCGCCTCGATCAGCGCCTCGGCAGCGCGCACAGCCTTGTCCGCAGCGTCCGCAGCCGCCTTGGCGTTGTCCAACGCCTGGGGCGCGACGATGGCCTGCTTGGCCAGAATGCTGGTGCGCGTGAACTCACCCACAGCGCGCACCCGCTGTGCCTCCAGCTGGTCACGCTGGGCCTCGGCGGACGCGAGTACGGCCTTGGCAGCCGCGACCGACGACTCGGCCTGCGCGCGTGCGCGCGGATCGAGGAATGCGGCGGCGGCTGGACGGATACGAGCTACGACCGTCTTTGCCCCGACCACCCGGTCGCCGACCTCCAGAGGCAGCCGCTCCAGGTGTCCGGCAATCAGGGCCGATACGACATAAGCCTGCCGCACCCGTGCCACACCTTGATCGGAGACGGTCTCCGCAATCGGCCCCAAACGCACCGTTGCCATGTCGACCAGCATGGCGCGCGGCCAGAACAGCACGGCGAGCAGCACCGCAACCGCGAGCCCGAGTGCAGCCACGACGATCCAGCGGGCACTGATCTTACGGATCACTGAGATCTGATGCATCATTGTCACTCTCGCGTCTTGAGGATGGCCACGAGGTCCAACGACCAGATGCGCGCGCCGACCAGCGCTGCCGCTGCGCCTACGGCGGCGAGATAGGTGGAGATCGCCACGCCATAGCTGCGCGGAGCAATGATCATCGGCAGCTGCATGTCCTGCTGCGCGAACCCGGCCACCAATGCCTTGGCCAGACCTATGCCGCCCAGCACGCCCAGCGGTGCCGCAAGCAGAGCCAGGATCAGCAATTCGCCGATCAGCACGTAGGCGCACTCGAGCGGTCCGAAGCCCATCACCCTGAGCGTGGCGAGGTCGCGGCCCCGCTCCGAAAGCGCGATTCGGCCGACGTTGAAGGCGACGCCGAAGGCGATGGCCGCGGCAAAGCCCGCGAAGAATGTCATCTCCACGGTCATAACCTGCATTGCGGTGATCCGGTAGCTGGCGACCGTGTCGGCGCGGGAGGCGGTGCTCACGATCTGGGGCGCACGCTCGATCGCGCGATAGAAGTCCCAACGGCGGTCGGCAGCCAGCTGCAGAACCGCGGAAGAGGTGACGTCGCCATCGCCCATCACGCGATTAAGCACACTGCGATCCATGAAGAGCGACAGTCCGGCGTAGTCCAGCGCTACGTCCGTAACCGGCAGAACGACGATCGGCCGGCGTCCCTCGGTGATCTCCAGTTCGATGGCGTCCCCAGGCCGCACGCCCAAGCGGTACGCCAAGGAGCTCGAGAGGATGACGCCGCCGCCTTTCAGAGGCACGCTGCGGCGCGCCGGGGTGAGGGCGAGCGACAGGCGGGCATCGGGATCGATGCCGGTGATGAAGGCCTTCTGCTCGTGCCCGTGCGCGTGCACGTGTACCGGTGCGAAGCGGACCGGCTCCGCCGTCAGCACGCCCGGCAGCCGTGCGACCTCGGTTACGGAGTGAATGTCGCGGTTCTCGCCGAAGCCGACGAAATCGGTCCAATGGCGGGAGCGGAAATAAGCCTGATCGAGGATCTCATCGAGGCTGCCGAACATGAACTGCGAGCCGATCAGCAGCGAAAGGCCGACGGCGAGGCCGGCGAGCGTCAGGGCCGCGCGGCCAGCGAACCGTTGCAGGTTCCGCAGGATCAGGCGCGTGGGCTGATCGAGGAGGCGCCAGCCGGGCAACCTCTCGAGGAGGCCCCTGCGGTAGGCGGTCGGCGTCAATGGGCGCATTGCAACCGCCGGGCTCAAGCGCGTCGCCCGCCGCACCGCCGCGAGCGAGCCGGCCGCGGCGGCGCCGACCGAGATCGCCGCTGCGATCAGGAAGGCCGTCCACGAGAACTGCACCTCGAGGTGAGGAAAGCGCATGTATTGGACCAGCTCATTGGTCACGACCCCGCTCATCCAGGCGCCCACGCCGCCACCGGCAGCGGCGCCGACGAGACCGATCAAGAGGGACAGCTTCAGGTAGATGGACGACGCCTCTAAGTCGCCGTAGCCGAACGCCTTGAGAAGGCCGACGTGCTCCCGCTCGGTCTCGACGAGCCGGCTCAGCACCATCTGCACGAGCCCGGCCGCGATCAGCAGAAAGATGGGCGGGATGACCCAGGCGATGATGCCCAGCCGGTCGATGCGCTCCTGCTGGAACTTGTGCGAGGTCTGGTCGGCACGCCCTACGGCGGGCATGCCGCCGTAAGGCGCGAGCGCGCGGTCGACGGCAGCCACGACCGCCGCTTCACTGGCACCGGCCGCCAGCTTCAATGAGACCGTGCTGAACGCGCCGCCGAGGCCAGTCGCCTTCTCGACCACGAAACGGGGCGCCCAGAATACGCCGCGATGGGCGTCGTCGGGCATCATGGACGCCGGCCCCGGCACGTAGACGTATTCGGGCGAAAGGGCGGAGCCGACAATGGTGAAGCTCATCTGGCGGCCATCGATGACCATCGCCAGCTGCTCGCCGAGGGACACGCGTGCCGCGTCGAGAAAGGTCTTGAGTGCGACGGCCTCATCGGTGCGGGTTGGATCAGGATAGCGTCCCTGCGTGAGCACGATCCGGTTGAGCGAGCTTCGCTCCTCGACTGGTAGCCCGATGAGAGTCGCGACGGCCGGTCGCATGAGGCCGGGAATTTGCATCAACCCCGACTTCATGGAGCGCGCATCGACGGCCACGACGCCGTCAATGCGGGCGAGGTCGGCTGCGATCGACAGCGGTGCGCGCTTGGCGGTCGCGAACACGTCGGCGAAACGCGTGCGTTCGTAGTAGCGGGCCTGCGCGACGACCAGCGCCTCCTGCGTCGAGAACGCCATCACGGCGACGGATACACCGCACGCGAGCAGGAGAGCGATCGCGAGGACCTGCATCCACATGCGAGCCAGGTCACGCAGGAGCTTGCGGTCGAGGGCGCGCAAGGGGCTACCACGTCAACTCGCGCGGCGCGCGCTTGACGGAGTTCTGGGCGAGCTCCACCACGCCACCGTCAGAAAAGCGCACGATCCGATCGGCAATATCGGCGACCACCGCGTTGTGGGTGATGATCATCGCCGTGGTGCCCACCTGGGCCGCCACATCCACGATGGCCTGCAGGACGCGCACACCGCTTGCGCTGTCGAGCGAGCCCGTAGGCTCGTCGCAGAACAGGACCTCAGGGCGCTTCGCGATGGCGCGCGCCACCGCCACACGCTGCTGCTGGCCGCCCGACAGCTCCGCCGGGAAATGATCGATCCGGTCCTCCAATCCAACGAGCGCGAGCGCCTCCGCAGCAGGCATTGGGTCGTCCGCGATCTCCGTGATCAGCTCGACATTCTCCCCCGCGGTCAGGCTCGCTGACAGGTTGAAGAACTGGAAGATGAAGCCCACCGACCGCCGGCGATAGACGGTGAGCTCGGCATCGGTCGCCTCGACGAGGTCGGTTCCGTGAAACAGGACCTGGCCGCTTGTGGCGCGGTCAAGTCCGCCCAGGATGTTGAGCAGGGTGGACTTCCCCGATCCCGATGGGCCGAGCAAGACGAGCGTCTCGCCGGCGCGGATGTCGAGGTCCACACCGCGCAGGGCCCGGACCTCGCCGGCAGACGTCCGGTACGTTTTGGTCAGTCCTCGAACCTGGAATAGACTTCGAGCGCTCGCCGTCATCTGCCTTGACGCGAATGCTGCGGGCGATCACCGCCGCGGCAGTATCGCACTCCCCCCTACTGTCATCGTCCGAAGACTGCGGGAATCTAATCCTCAAAGCTGAATCGCCACCTTGACTGCGGTCAAAGTCGGCAAACCGCGGCGAACCGGATCACTTTTTTTGCTGCGCCTGGGCGGGCGCATCGTGACGGCGCACACGGCTGGCGCCTCTCGATTTTCGCGGAAGGCTGCCAAATCATTTGCACGCGGAGTGCAGTGATGGCCGCGAAGCAGCCTGGCGGCCCTATCTGCAGCCTCGAGGATGAGGTTCGTTCCGGAGGGAACTCCCGGCCCATCGCCCGCAACCCGGCACATTGCCGATTCGGACTGCTACCCATTGGACCTCGCGGCAGCTCGGCAAATCGCAACTGGATCCCGACGGGTACGAAAGCCAGGCGCTCCGCTGTTACAAAGCATTACAATTTCTATCGAAGCTCTAGCAAAGTTGGCGAAGAGCTGCGACGGGACGATGGTTGATTGGGCTCAACGCACTCGCAAGGAGCCCGCCCCATGCAGACGCACTCTTTCCAACCCGCCATCGCCGCCCGCCCGGTTGGCGGTCTCGACCAGACCATGGCGCATGCCGCACTGCGCCGCGTCGAGGCCAAGGAGTTCGTGTTTGTCGAGGGTGACCCCACCACCCACGTGTTCCGCGTCGAGACCGGGGCGGTCGCGCTCTACAAAGTGCTGGCGGACGGGCGCCGCCAGATCGTGGGCTTCGCCTATCCCGGCGATCTGATCGGTCTCGGCGCCCAGGGCGAGCACGTGATGAACGCCCAGGCGATCAAGCCGACCCGGCTGCGCTGCCTGGGTGTCACGACGCTGTATCGTGCCGCTTCCAGCGATCCCGCACTGGGCTTCAGGCTGTACGAGGCAGTGGCGCGCGAGCTCGCCGCAACCCGGGATCTCATGCTCACCACGGGGCAGCGCAGCGCCACCGAGAGGGTCGTCAGCTTTCTGCTGGCCTTCTCGCGCCGCAGCGAGCGCAACGGACAGGATCCGTGCCACTTCGAGCTGCCGATGACGCGCGCCGACATCGGCGACTTCCTGGGCCTCACCATCGAGACCGTGAGCCGCACGTTCACCAAGCTCAGGACTATGGGTCTGATCGAGCTGCCGCAGAGCAGCCGCGTCAGGCTTGTCGACCTCGACCAGCTGGAAAGCCTCGCCGCCGGCGAGGATGACTAGATCTAAGAGGCAACCGGAGCGACCCCATGTCGATCGACACCCAAGGCCTCGACAGAGACGTGGTGGACGATGTTGCTCGCCGGCGCGCGCCTCGATGCTATACGCGGGCGGTGATGGCCGACCCTGTATCATCGCGCGTCAATGTGGAAAACATCGCCCTCGCCTTCGCCCTCGCTGGCGTCTCGTGCGCCGCGTTTCTGATCCTCTCGCAGGGCTGGAGCCTGTAACGATGCGAGCCCCTGCAATTCGCGCCTCAGGCACGACGATGGCGCACAATCTCGCGGCGAGTGGATCCCGGCCGGGGGTGGATTCCTATGCCGCCGATCTCAAAGCCAAGCTGTGCATAGCCGCTGATCAGGTCGGCGCGTGGTCAGTGTTCGCCGACACCCTTTCGGGCAACCATCGGAGAATGGCAGGCCGCAATGCAAGCCGCGACGAGCCCTTCGGCGCACTTGCCGAACGATTGGCTGCCCTGGCGCAGGTCAGTCAGGCCGGACGGGCGCTGATGGACGTGTTGAGCCCCGAGCAGCAGCACGTCGCTGCCCAGGTGCTGCCGCTCTGCTGTCTTCAGCAAAGGTAGAAAGAATCGGGGCCGACCTGCTCTGCAGCGCTCAACCACCACAAAGGGACGACATATGAAAACGATCTTGGTCCCCGTCGGCGGCAGCGACGCCGATGCCGTGATCCTCAAGACGGCGCTGGCCGTAGCGCGCCCGCTTTCCGCACACCTGGAATTCCTGCACGTCCGCGTTGCTGCGGCGGATGCCGCCGTCCACACGCCGCACGTCGAATTCGCCAGAGGCGCGGGGCTCAGCGGCGCGCTCGATGCGCTCGCGAGCAGGGGCAAGCAGCGATCCATGCAGGCGGAACGTCATGTACGCGAGTTCTGCGAGAGCAACGGCATCGAAATGGTCGGGACACCCCGCGTAGCGCACTCCGTCACAGCGCGCTGGCGCCTCGACGAGGGCGAGGCGATGCAGCGCCTGCTGTTTCACGCGCGTCATAGCGATCTCATCGTCATGGCACGTCCGAGCGGCCTCGATGGACTTCCGCCGGATCGTCTGGAGTCACTGTTGGTCGGGTGCGGGCGACCCTTGCTTGTTCCTCCGACCGAAGCTCCGATGCACGCAGTCCAAGTCGCCATGGTGTGCTGGAAGGAGACGCGCGATGCGGCCCGAGCGGTCTCGGCCGCAATGCCTCTCCTGGCGAAAGCGGGACGCGTTGTCGTTGTCAGTGTCAACGAAGACCGCGGCGAAACTCTTTCGGAACCCGTCAACGAGATCGTGCATGAGCTGGCCTGGAACGGCATAGCCGCGGAAGCAAACGTTCTCGATCGCGACGGGCGGTCGACCGCCGATGCCCTGTTCGCGGCCGCTCGTGCCCACAACGCTGATCTCATGGTGATGGGCGCCTACGGTCATCACCGTCTGCGTGAGGCCGTGTTCGGCGGCTGCACGCGGAGTGCAATCGAAGGCGCGCATTGCCCGGTCTTTCTCATGCCCTGATGCAGGGCGCCTGCATTCCGCTCGGCTGGGAAAAGATTCAGCGCGCATTTCGCGGATGAAGAAGATGGGCAAGCCTTCAACCGAGGTCCGCCTACTCACGCCGCCCGCCTGGGTTCCTTACCTGGAAACCTGCTTTTCCGTCCTCGTACGGCATCTTTGACGCAGATCACACGCACCACGGCTACTTGGTTTCGATGGGAATCAAGCTGAAATGACCAAGGCCAACCAGTAGCAAGGCGCTTTGCACGTTGCTGGCCGCGGCCGCTATCGCCTTCTGGGGCCACCGTTCACGGCCAGACACAGGCCTCGGTTATGCGAGGCAAGGACATCGCCGAACGTGCGTGTGCCGGCTGTCATGCGATCGATGGTCGTCAAGGCGGCACGGTCATGGGCACCGACGTGCCGAGCTTTAGGACTCTCGCTCAACGGCCTCGAACGGCGGAAAGCATCCAAGCCCACATCATGACGCCTCGGCATCCCATGCCGGCGATACCTCTCGAGCTCAATGAAATCAGGGATGTCGTTGACTACATCCAGTCCCTCAAGTGAGACCGCCGGAGGCCGGCCCTCTCGCCCGCAAGGGGCTTCATTGACCGAGACTGCGGTGTCAGGTTCGCTGCGTCGACTCCCTAAGCGCCCGCATGATGTCCTCACGCGAGATCATGCCCACCAGTTTGCGATTGCTATCCAACACGGGCAAGCTGCGCGCCTTAAGGCTCACCATCAACTGCAGCACGCGCGTGAGTGGCACCGCTGGCTCGACGTGCACCACCGCCTCGGTCATCACCTCGCCCACTGTGCGTCTCATCAACTCGTCGTAGTGCGGCACCACCTGGCTGGTCGTGAAGGCAAAGGACCTGAGAAGATCAAACTTGGTGACAAGGCCCAGCACGCTCCCGTTCTCCAGCACGGGAAAGGCGTTGAAGTCGTGCCTCTCAAACAGGACTTCGAGTTCACGCAACGTGGCGTTGCGCGTCACGGTCTCGACTTCCCGGGACATGTATTTGTCGACGGTGCAATCCAGAAAGCGGTACATTGCCCCACCTATCCGTGTGCTAGCTTGCATGGCGATGTCCTTCTGTCGACCCGCCGCCCCGGACCTTGTTATCCCGGATAGTGGCGGAGGGCACACTTCACTGAGGTGAGTGCGGACGCATTCGGACAGTAGCCGCCCCAGGGCGGGTTTTGCGGGCGCGTCGCCATGTCCTTCTTGCATCTGCTCTTTTGATCGCAGCGCGCGCACGTTCGCTCAAGATCTTTGCATCAGACCATCCGCAACCCGCTCCACCTCAGCAGCCGTTATGCCAAGCAGGCGCATGCGTTCGTGAAGTTGATCGGCCGTATGCGAACCGCGCTCGGCCAGCTCCTTGAGCTCCGACCCGGTCATACCGAGCTCGCCGGCGATCCGCTCCAGCTCGCATCGCTCCATCGAGTCCAGCTCGCTGCGCTTGCGCCACCATGCCCGCAACTTTGACACGTATGAGACGGCGGGCGCCGATTTCGGCTCGGAAACTGACATGGCATCCTCCGACCTCAACCATGGTGATCCCATCGGCAGCGCCCGTGTTGACCGCGATCAACTCTTGGCACCGTTTCGATCCACATTTCGCGAGAGGGCCCCCTTCCTTGAAGTTGATCAGCGTCAATGAAGAAGAACGCCGTTAACCTCATTATGCGCTTTCTGTCACCGTTGAGGGCAAGTCCATGTCCTACAAAACGATCCTGGCCTACCTGAACGACAAGCGCCATGCGGAGGCTATTCTTGAGCCCGCCGTTCGGCTGGCGGGCCGCAACAACGGCCACCTCATCGGGATGCACGCGTATGCCGGCGTACCGGCCCCCCCTGTTCCTGTGCCATACGGATCGGAGGTGCTGAAGGCCGTGGCCGCCGCCCAACAACAGGAAACCAAGGAGATCGCGGACATCTTCTCGCGCATGACCGCGAACGCGCCGCTGGTGGCCGAGTGGCGTGCCGAGAAGGGGCCACATATTGACCCCATCGCCGTCGTGATAGACCACAGTCAATCTGCGGACCTGACCATCGTCGGTCAGACCGATCCTGACTGGGACTCCACGCCTTTCCAGGACATCGCTGAGCACGTGGCGCTCGGGAGCGGGCGGCCTGTGCTCGTCGTGCCCTACATCGGCCGCTATGCGAATGTCGGCCGCAACGTCGTCATCGCCTGGAAGGCGAGCAGGGAAGCGGCACGCGCCGTCTTCGACGCGTTACCGATCCTCAAGCAGGCGGAGCAGGTGCAGATCCTGGAGATCGAAGAAGACAGCCGTGGCCGCAACGGTGCTTCAGCCGATAAGGGGATCGTCGTCGCGCTCGCGCGCCACGGCATCAAGGCGAGCGTGCGTACCTCAGTTGCCGGGGATATCAGCGTCGGCGATGAGATTCTCTCCCGCCTGACCGACATGGGTGCCGATCTGCTGGTGATGGGCGCTTACGGACATTCACGCATGCGCGAGTTGGTATTTGGAGGCGTCACCCGCCATATCGCCAAGCATATGACGGTGCCAACCCTGTTTTCCCACTAACGAGTTCGCCGATGGTCGAGCGCCGAATCTGTCCGCGGCTTCAGGGTGAGCTGACCGTTGCTGCAAGACAGTAGCCGACGCCGCGCACGCTCTTGATCAACCTGGGATGCTCGACATCCGGCTCTATCTTCCGACGCAGCCGCATGACAAGGTTGTCGATGCTTCGGTCCGTCGGGGTCCAGTCGTGCCCACGTAGCAAGTCCATGATCTGGTCGCGCGACAGCGCGCGGTTGGCGTGGGTCGCGAACACCTTGAGCAGGTCGAACTCGCTGGTCGTGAGGTCGCAGATTGCACCAGCACCTGATCTGAGCTCCCGCTTCGGAACATCCAGCACCCATCCCTCGAAGGCAAGGATGGCATCTCCGCCAGCCGCACCCGCCGCTGCTGCCCTGAGCCCGCCGGCGGCCGTGCGGCGCAGCACGGCGCGAATTCTCGCCACGACCTCGCGCAGCTGGAACGGCTTGGTGATGTAGTCGTCGGCGCCGAGCTCCAGACCTACGACCCGGTCGATGGTGTCGCCCTTGCCGGTCACCATGATGATGGGCACCGCCGACCTTGCGCGGATCTCGCGACCGACGGCAAACCCATCGCCGTCGGGCAGCTGGAGGTCGAGCGTGACGAGATCGAACGTGGCGGCGTCAACACGTTTGATCGCCTCTACCCCGGACCCGGCCTCGCTGACGCGGAAGCCTTCGCTCTCGAAGCAGCGGCGGAGCAGAAGCCGAACCTTGGCATCGTCCTCGATGATCAAGATGTGCGACGGTGACGGGTTGACCATAGCGATTCACATTGCGGTGGAGCCCGCCTGCGGCGGGCGCGAACGCGATCGGCCGACACTTCCTTACATAGCATGACAGGGCAAAGATCGTCGCAACACAAGGGGGTGTTTTAATGTCGCCGACGGGCCACGAACACCAGGATCTTGGCGGCTGCGACCTCCCCCCTGGAATGGCCCCCAAATTACGCAGTTGTTTGAAAAGACCACGTTCAATGTCCCATGTCGACCGGACTGATCCATGTCAAGACGCAAGGCCGCGGCAAAACCAACGATTGTATCGGGCTATGATGAGCCCCACGGCTGAGATCCCATGGCAGGCAGGAGCAAGGTTCGACGCGCCCTCCTCGGAATGCGTGATTGGGCGGTGCGGCGCCACGCGCGTCTGCTGCACCGCTGCCTGGAGCAGGGAGGGGCGCTCCTGCTGGTCGAGCCCGATGGTGAGGCCGAGGAGCGGGCCATCTGCACGGCACTGCTGCGCTACGCCTCCGGGGGCATCCAGACCCACGAGATCGCGAGGTCGCAGGAAGGCTAGAGGCGTCCAACTCCGATTCCTCCAGCGGGGCCTGGGGTCACACCGCGCAGGGAGGGAAACTGTGCCGACGAGGGCACGGCAAACGACGCAGTTTCGGTCAGTGGAACCGACAGGGACGGCCTCAGGCGCTGCCCTGACGCTTCCCCACGCGGTCTTGTCGGCATGGGCGTTACGATCGGCGCCGGAACCTACGCGCTCATCGGCGCCGCGGCCGCACACGTCGGCATGCACGCACCTCTCGCATTCGCTGCCGCCGCCATGCTCATGGGGCTGACGGCTGCCTCCGTTGGGCGGGGCTGGCGAGCAGTCTCTTGCTCCTGCTCGTCGATCTCGGCGTGATTGTCGCCGAGGCGTTCGCCAGTCTGAGCGGATGACGGGCGGACATCTTCATCTAATCAACCTCGCGCACCGAGACCACCCGGAACGTGCGCAGCATCTCATCCTGCTCTTTGATAGACACGTACTCGCCGGGGCTGAAGGCGTGCCGCTCGAAGCGGAATCCGCTCTCATCCTGGCGTGAATCGCCATGGATATCGTAGTGGAACGCCCACACACCGCCTGACTTGTGAACGAGATGGGCCACCTCCTTCGGCTGGTGCGCCCAGAAGCGGCGCACGCGGCAGCGGTCCTTCAGCTCCTTCCACGCCCCGAGCACGATGTGTCCTTTGGCGTCGAGCGGCGCGAGGAAATCGTAGCCCCGCTCCCTGCTGCCCTCCGGGAACTCATGATCGCGCGCCAAGCCGCACGCGGCGCAGCAGCTTCTCAGCCTCGGTCTTCTTCATGGATGCAGTCTCCTTCGCGAGCTCAGAGGCGATGTGCGGCGATCGTCGTCAAAGCCGCCTTCGGCGTGTCATCAGTGGAACCGGGTCCAATCCTATTCAGGGGCGTCGGTAAACGAGCACCGGTATTTCACTGTGCGTCAGAACCTTGACTGTCTCGCTGCCGAGTAGAAGCCCGGCGAGGCCGCGTCGGCCGTGCGAGGCCATGACGATGAGATCGCAGCCTTCGCTGCGGGCGGCGTCGAGAATAGCGACATACGGATCTCGGTGCCGCACGTGCAGTGCCTTCGCTGGAACGCCGACGCTCCTCGCTTCATCCTTCGCGACGCGAAGGCAGTTGCAGGCCGCCTGCTCGGTCCTGAGATCGTACTCGGTCTCAGGCACGACCGCGCCAGGCACCAAGACCGCCGGTTCCCTGGCAAACTGTGTCGCCCACGGCGTGGTGACCATGATTGCCGTGACCCGGGCGTTGACGGCCTTGGCGAGCTCAATTCCACGTCGTGCAGCGCGCAGCGAAAGCTCGGAACCATCGATGGGCAGCAGGATGTGCTTGTACATGTTCAATCTCTCTTACGATGGCCGGGTCATTGGCCTTTGGCCCCGAGGGCCGTCACCTCGACTGCGACGGGCTCGGCGCCGGCTGCATAGGCATCCGCAGCGCGTGACAGAAGCGGTCCCCGCCCCGATAGACTTGGGCGCGCTCGTCAAGCGCCAGGGTATCGGGAGTGCCGGGCATCCCGGCGGGAATCACCAGGAATGGCGGAGAGATCGACAGGCCCACGACATGCGCCTGGGATTGCTCCGCCAATTCGACGGCAGCGCCGACAATTCGGCCGATGCGCTTCTTGTCGTTGCAGTGAACAAGTATGGTCCTGTAGGTCATCGCCTGCCTCGCGGTACAGAAGACCTCGTGGTTTGGCTCCTCGCCAAACTCTGGCGAATGCGAGCCTGACAGGCGTTGATGCATATCAAGTGCCCTCTAGGCGCAAAAGGCGGGATACTGCCAGGCACGCTCGCCGCCTGCTCAGTCCAGCGCGAACTCGGCAACGACTGCTGCGTGCGAGGAGCCCACGATGGCGCCGGCGACCAGCATCTCATCGCCAAGACATTCGTTGTACGCCTCGATGCCTAAGAGACGACCGGACAGGTTCTGGCTCGCCAGGATGTGATCGAGCATCTCGGGCCGGCCTCCGTGCAACACCGACCATCGCCGCTCGCCAGGAATGGCTCGGTCGAGGATCCTCAGCGAGCTGGACCTTTAGGCTTCGTAGCGTGTTCCCTGCAGCAGCATATCCGTGCAGTCGCTTTTCGTGCGATTTCACCTTCCATCGAGCATGCGCGCCTGATCCTGCAGTTGACGGCCCGCCGCATCAAAACGCATCCCGGATCGTAACGTAGGCATCCTCGTGCCGCCCGGTCTCGGCAGGGTCGCGCGTGAGGTCAACGCGCTTGCCGCCCGGCATCTCGACATGGATGCGCACGCAATACGTGTTACCCTTGTGGTGGCGATGCTGGGAACGGGCAATCACCACGCGGGTCGACGTGATGCGATCATAGAAGCGCTCGAGCTTCCGCGCTTCCTTGCGAACCGCTGCTTCGAGCGCATCGGAATGGTCGATGTGCTCGAAGACGACCTGGAGGGGCACTTGCATCGTCCGGACCTCGTCTCAGGTTTCAGGGACTAAGACACTGGGTTTCAGAGCTAGCCGCCACGCAGTCAGCCTTCTATTCCCGTGCGGTAGTGAGCATTGACCAGGCTCAAAGTCTTCGATGGCGATAGGAGCCGTCTGCGCCAGCGGCCTTAGCCGATGCTCTGAGCCAGTTCGCAACCAGCATCTGACCGTGCTCTTGACGCGGATCAAGGCCGTAGGCGTGTCCCAGCACCATCTATGATGCTGCCACCCGTAAGAGCCGGAGTTCATCATGTTTCAGCATATCCTGATTGCCACAGACGGATCAGAGCTGGCCGACAGGGCGGTCGTCCAGGGTCTTACACTTGCTAGGGCTTTGAACGCGAAAGCTACGGCCGTCACCGTGACCGAGCCGTGGGATGCGCTCTCCATGGCAGCAAGTGCTGAGGCGAAGATGCGCAATCCGATCGCCGACTACGAGGAGCACACGGCTGCTGCAGCGGACCGCATCCTGTCGTCCGTCGGCGCGAAGGCGAAGAAGCTTGAGGTCGAGTGCGCCACCATCCACGTCAAGGACCGCCATCCGGCCGAGGGCATCATCGAGGCGGCCCAAGTGCAGATGTGCGATCTCATCGTGATGGCGTCGCATGGCCGCCGCGGACTAGCGAAGCTGCTCATCGGCAGCCAGGCTAACAGGGTCGTGACCCTCAGCCCGGTGCCAGTGCTCGTCTGTCGCTAGTTCGTCCCAAGCGTCACGCGTCGCGCTCACAGGATTGGAGAGCACCGTGTTCAAGAACATGCTGATAGCCACCGATGGGTCGGAGTTGGCCGAGAGTGCCGCATCGCAAGGCATCGAGCTGGCCAGGGTGCTCGACGCGAAATTGACGGTCGTCACAGTAACGGAGCCTTGGAATGCCGTGGTGACCGGCGAGGCGGCGTTTGGATTCGCGCGCGCAGTGTACGAAAATAGCGCGATCGAAACGGCCACCACCATCCTCGCCCGTATCGTGGCAATGGCGAAATCCGCGGGGATTCGGTGCAAGACCGTGCACGTGAAGGATCGTTTTCCCGACGAAGGCATCATTGCCGCCGCGAAAGACAACGGATGCGACGTGGTCGTCATGGCCTCGCACGGGCGCCGCGGACTTGCCAGGTTTCTGCTCGGCAGCGTGGCTTCGAGAGTGGTGACACTGAACCTTGTGCCGGTCCTGATCTGCCGCTCGTCGAGCTAGGGAGACGGCCATGCGCTCTCACATCCTCGCTGCCTTGCTCTCATGTGCGGTGCTGCTGGTCCCGGTGCTGCGAGCAGTGAGGTGGCCCCGCTTGTTCGGAACGGCGAGACGGGCACCCATTCGATCTCATCGAGGATCCCAGCTTCTTCAAGACCTGGTGCTTGGGGCCGCCGGGGTCGCGCGGATTGGTGAGCCCGCCAAACTCGAAGACGGAAGCGGCACCCCCGGGACTGGCGTTGCGCTCCAGCACGCACACATTCAATCCGGACTTGGCCAGCAGCGCCGCGGCGGTGAGGCCTCCGAGGCCCGAGCCGATCACACCCGCATCGAAGCTGTCTGACTTGCTCATGGAATGCAAAATGCCCGTCAAAAAGGGCACCACGCTTTGATTCCGGTCAAACGCTCAAGCCGACGGTTGTCCCGTGCAATCATGGCGGCCGTGCCGTGGCGCGGTATCGATCTCGGTCGTGCTCGCAAGCGCGTGGAGTCGCCGTCGCGCCCGCTGTGATGCACGTTTCGGCCGTGGCGCCCGCGGTTGTTTTGCATCAATGCGCCCCCCAGTCAGCTCGCTACAGAGCCAAACGGAGGAAAGTCCCTCCAGTCTAACCAGAAAGGTTCCAATCATGCCCAAGACCGAGATCACCAGGTCCGCGGAGGTAACGCCGTCACGCCCTCGGGACATCTTCAGCACCATGCGTGACGAGATGGATCGCATGTTCGCGCGCTTCGAGGATGGCTGGCCGCGCTGGCCGACTCCGTTCCACCGCGAGGGCGTCACGGTGCCCGATCTCGACGTGCGCGATAACACCAACTCGATCGTCGTCGAAGCCGAGCTGCCCGGCGTGGACGAGAAGGATGTCTCCGTCACGCTCGCTAACGGCGTGCTGACCATCAAAGGGGAAAAGAAGCAGGAGAAAGAGGAGAAAGCGGAGAACTATCACCTTTCCGAGCGCAGTTTCGGCAGCTTCGAGCGCTCGATCCGCCTGCCAGACACCGTCGATGATGCCAAGGTCGAGGCCAAGTTCGACAAGGGCGTGCTCACCGTCACGGCGGCGAAGAAGCCCGAAGCAGTCAAGGTTCAACGGAATATCGAGATCAAGAAGACCTGAGAATTCGGGCATGACGGAAGCGGCGGCCATGGAGATCCGCTGCCGCCTTCCGCGCTTGTGACCGGTTCAACGGGCTCGATGGAGCTCTTGAGGTTAGTCCGCAGGACCAATCGCAGGTATCGCTAACGACGATAGTGCGCACACGCCGTTCTCTTCTGCGTAGTTTGATGCTCTAGTTACCCTGTCTCCAGCGCTTTCAGCGCGCCTCCGTCGTGTCGTTCCATCACCCGAGCCGGACGTCGCGACGCCCGGTCACCTCTCATTCGACGGATAGAATCTTCGATGCTTGGCTTGAGAGCTACGAGATCAGCGGTATCACTCGGCGCAGGATCGATAGTGGGGTCCGGTAGGGCGGATACTTCATGGCGGGGTCGATCCAGGTCGACCGTTTCACCACGCTCTTGCTGTGGGAAAAAGTTTGAAGCCGGCCCGACCATGGTAGGAGCCCATGCCGCTGTCCCCCACGCCGCCAAATGGCAAGCGCAGGTTCACCAACTGCGCGAATGTGTCATTGATGCAGGCTCCGCCGGACGATAGCCGGCGCAGCACCTGCTCCTGACGCTCGCGGTCTTCGGAGAAGAAATAGAGCGCGAGCGGCTTGCCACGGCTCCTGCAGGCTATCTTGAGTTGTCTCCGTTCCAGGTGAAGACGGCATGGGTAACGGCCTATACCATGCTTCTGGACCTGGTCGTCGATCTCGGTGTCTCGGTGCTTCTGAGCCGGCAGGTCGTTGATGTCGGAACGAGCGGTGTTGGATAGGCATAGCCGCGCGTCTCGGTGAGACGAGACTGACATGCATTTCGCTGCAGCCGCAGACACCGCCATCGCGCTGTCGTGTTGAACAGATGTTCCGCCACCGCGTAAGAGCGATGCCAGGCAGGGTTCCACATAGCGCGCAGCGATACCTGCTCAGCTTAGAGCACGGTACTACAGCGTGATATGCGCTGCCAGATGTGCCGGGAGTTCGCGTGCCGGCGTATTCGTCAGGTCCGCTACCAGCTCCGCAATGACCGCCGCCTTGACCTTGTCCGAAAGGGCAGTGCGTAAGTCGCCCATTGTTGTTGCCGGCGCCACGACCACCAGCCGATCAAAGCTGCTCGCAACCTGCCGTGCGTGGAGGGCTTGCGCAATGCGCTGGGCGAACATGCGCTTCTGCTCGCGGTGTGGGTCCGACGAGCTCTCCAGGGCGTGCCGTGTACTGCCGACTGACTCGAAGGTGCGTCCCGGCCGGTCCGTACCCAGCATGTGGCTTGGGTTCAGCTCGGCGTCAAGCGCCATATCCGCGACCACAGTCAGGCCCGTGCCTTTACCCGTCGTCTCGAACACACGGGCACGAGCGGCATCGGCAATAAGTACCCAGGTACGGATCGCTTTCATGACTGGACTTCCTTCTTGTGGCGGCAAACTCTAAACGCGTCCTGGCTCCCGCATACTATGGTTCGAGCACGTACGTGCCTGGTGCATCGGCCAGTGGCGGCACACGCGTTCCGCCCAGCGCTGGGGCGGTCACCGGTGCGCCCGACCGCTCGGCGAGCCAGCGAACCCACGCCGGCCACCACGAGCCCTGCATAGCGGGTGTCTCGCGTACCCAGGCATCGGGATCGAGATAGGGATCCTGCTCACTCCTCTCGCGCACACGGTAATGCCGGTCAGATCGAGCCGGCTCCGACACAATGCCCGCGTTGTGCCCCCCGCTGGTCAGCAGGAACGTCACGTGGGTGTCGAGCAGCAGATGCAGCTTGAACACGGAGTGCCAAGGGGCCACGTGATCTGTCTCGGTGCCGACGGCGAACACCGGGGCCTTGATGTCCGTGAGCGCGACTGGCCGCCCGTCCACGCGATAGCGGCCCTCGGCCAGATCGTTGTCGAGGAACAACTGGCGCAAGTACTCAGAGTGCATGCGGTAGGGCATGCGCGTTGAATCGGCGTTCCAGGCCATCAGATCGAACATCGGCGTGCGCTCGCCCATCAGATAGTCGTGGATCACCCGCGACCAGATCAGGTCGTTCGAGTGCAGGATCTGGAAGGCGCCTGCCATCTGGTTGGCATCGAGCACGCCCTGCTGCCACATCATGTCCTCCAAAAACGTGACCTGGCTCTCATTGATGAACAGCGTGAGCTCGCCGGCCTCCTCAAAATCGACTTGCGCCGCAAGGAACGTGACTGTCTTGAAGCGGTCGCGGCCTCGACCCGCGAGCTCTGCCGCAGCGATGGCGAGCAGGGTGCCGCCCAAGCAATAGCCCACGCCGTGCACGGGCGCGTCCGGCACAACGCGTTGCACCACCTCGAGGGCGCTGCCGATGCCGAGCACCCGGTAGTCGTTGAGCGACAGGTCGCGGTCCTCGGGGCCAGGATTCCTCCAGGAGATGATGAACACCGTAAAACCGCGGTCCACCAGGTATTTCACCAGCGACTGCTCCGGGGTGAGATCGAGGATGTAGTACTTCATGATCCACGCCGGCACGATCAACACCGGCTCGGGCCGCACCTGGTCAGTGGTGGGCGTATACTGGATGAGCTCGATCAGGCGGTTGCGGAAGATCACTTTGCCGGGCGTGACCCCCAGGTTGTCACCCACCTTGAAGGCGTCCGCGCCCACGGGCTTGCGCCCGTTGACGACGCGCTCCCAGTCCTCGACGAAATTCCAGAAGCCGCGGACCAGGTTTTGTCCGCCTTCGGCGTAGGTCCGCTGCGCGACCTGCGGGTTGGTGAGCACGAAGTTCGCGGGTGACAGCACGTCGAGGAGCTGGCGGGTAGCGAACTCGACCTGGCGCTCGTGCTGCAGGGTGACGCCGGGGACGCCAGTGGTGGCATTGTGCCACCACTGCTGTTGCAGCAGGAACGCCTGATGGATGACGTTATAGGGCCAGACATGCCAAACGTCGGCCAGGAAGCGCTTGTCGTGCGGCAACGGCTCGATGCAGCGGACACCAGCCTGCTCCGTCAGCGCGCGGGTGGCCGCGTAGTGCCAGAACCGGAGCGTCTTGCGCAATGCTTTCTGACAGAGCTGCAGCTGCTTGCCCGGCGCTGCTGTCAGGTGAACCAACCAGTCGAAATAGGCTTCCGCGACGGACGCCGGCGACAAGCCGAGCGTAACGCGCGAAAGGGCATAGTTGAGTGCGCGGTCGAGCCCCTCCGCCCACCGCTCCGATGGGTCGTCATCGCGGCCACGCGGGAATTCGCGGCGCAGCCAGTCCTTGCCGACCACTTGGCAGTTCGGCGCTCCTGTCGCCGGTGCGGCGCTCGGAGCCATTGAGCCCGGTGCGCCAACATCAGGCTGCACCAGGGCTGACGCCATGCTGGAGGAAGACGCTGCGCGGTCGGTCATCCCGGTCTCGCTGTCGTTCTCACGAAGGAATTTGCTTCGCATCCGGCGTGCCCTCGAGCGTTGACCACGGTCAATCGGCCCAGCAGGCCAGTGCGTCGTTGAGCGATATCAATGCCTGGTCACATTCGTTCGCTGTCGAACGGCTGGCGCGCAATCTCGGGGTAGTCGCGGAGCAGCTGCGCACGGGTGAGCCCCGCGCGATCGGCGGTGCTTTCCTCTTGGCCGCGAAGGGCGCTCCCGAGGCGATCCTCCCGCATGCCGCACGATATGCCGGCCCGAACGGCGACATGCCCCTCGATCAGCAGGGGCGCGAGCGGCTCCAGGCCAAGGTCGAGGAGCTGGGCCGCCAAGGTCTGCGCGTGCTCGCGGTCGCCGAAGGCGCAGCGCCGACGCCGGCCATCCGTTACCGCGCGGACCTGACGCTGCTCGGCCTCGTCGGCCTGCACGATCCGCCGCGCCGCGATATCGGGGCGGCGATTGCCGCCTGCCAGGGCGCCGGCATCCGCGTCGTAATGGTGACCGGCGACCATGCCGTGACCGCCGCCAGCATCGCCAGGTCGTCTCGCTTGGCAGCGAGCCGCAGGTGGTCGAAGGCAGTGCCCTTGCCCGCGGCGGCAAGCTCGCCGCCGCCGAGATCCGCAACGCCGATGTGCTCGCCAGGGTTAGCCCGGCCCAGAAGCTCGCCCTGGTGTCGGCATATCAGGCAGGCGAGGTCGTACACCATCGTTGCCGCCATCCGCGAAGGCCGGGTGATCTTCGCCAACATCCGCCGGTTCGTGCTTTACCTGATTGCCTGCAATCTGGGCGAGGTGATGGTGGTGAGCATCGCGGTCGCAGCCGGCCTGCCGCTGCCGCTCCTGCCCCTGCAGATCCTGTTCCTCAATGTGACGGATGTGTTCCCAGCCTTTGCGCTCGCCATGACCGAGGGCGGCAGCGATGTCATGCATCGCTCGCCGCGCGACCCCAGGGAGCCGATCGTCACCGGACCGCTGTGGGCATTGATCGTCGCGCAGGGTCTCACCATGACGGTTGCCACGCTTGCCGCCATGTGACGCGCAACCCCTATGTCTGGGGCGCGGCGCTTCTCTACCTCGTCCTGATCGGCATCGCCTGCTATCTGCCGCCACTGGCCGAGGTGCTCAGGCTCACACCCGCTGACCTGAGAGCTTGGGTCATCGTTCTCGCAACGAGTCTGTCCGCAATGTTGCTCGGACGGGCGGCCGTGCTCGCTCTTGGCTGGATCCTCACGCCCTCGCGTCGAAGCCCGCAGAGCCCGACACAATTCAGAGGCGACCGACGGCAATAACCGCCGTCTGGAAGGGAAACCCGCGCGATTGAGGGAGATCAACGCGGGAAGAATGCCGGGAGTTCAGAAGACGCTCGAGAACGGGAGGTAAGACGGTGCACCGGAGAACGCCATGAAAGCACTCGTCTACACTGGGCCGGGCAGCAAGGCGCTCGAGGACCGTCCCAAACCGAAGCTGCAGGCGCCGGGCGACGCCATCGTCAAGATCGCCAAGACCACGATCTGCGGCACCGACCTGCACATCCTCAAAGGCGACGTAGCCACCTGCAAGCCAGGGCGCATCCTCGGCCACGAGGGCGTCGGCGTGATCGATTCGATCGGGGCGGGCGTCACAGCCTTCAGGCCGGGCGACCGAGTGCTCATCTCCTGCATCTCCGCGTGCGGCAAGTGCGACTATTGCCGCCGCAGCATGTACTCCCATTGCACCACCGGCGGCTGGATCCTCGGCAACGAGATCGACGGTACTCAGGCCGAGTACGTGCGCACGCCGCATGCCGACACCAGCCTCTATCGCATCCCTGAGGGTGTCGACGAGGAGGCACTGGTGATGCTGAGCGACATCCTGCCGACCGGCTTCGAGTGTGGCGTCCTCAACGGCAAGGTGGCCCCGGGATCGACGGTGGCCATCGTCGGCGCAGGCCCTATCGGGTTGGCGGCGCTGCTGACGGCACAGTTCTATGCGCCGGCCGAGATCGTCGTGATCGACCTCGATGACAATCGCCTGGAGGTGGCGCGTCGCTTCGGTGCCACGCACGCGATCAACAGCGCGGACGGCAAGGCGGCGGAGAGGATCAACGCCTTAACTGGCGGGCGCGGCGTCGATGCCGCCATCGAGGCGGTTGGCGTGCCGGCGACGTTCCTCCTATGCCAGGAGCTGATCGCACCCGGCGGGGTCATTGCCAACGTCGGCGTGCACGGAACCAAGGTCGATTTGCATCTGGAGAGCCTGTGGTCTCGCAATATTACGATCACCACGCGCCTTGTCGATACCGTCACCACGCCGATGTTGCTCAACACCGTGCGGTCGGGGAGGATCGATCCGAAGCTCCTGATCACGCACCGCTTCCGGCTCTCGCAGATCCTAGACGCCTATGACACGTTCGGGCGGGCAGCGGACACGCGAGCGCTCAAGGTCATCGTTGAGGCGTAGACGACTAGCGGCAGACCAGCACCGGCATCGTAGCCAGGGCAAGAACGCGCATAGCCTGGCTGCCGAGAATGAATCTGGACAGGCCGCGGCGTCCATGCGAGGCCATCACGATCAGGTCGCAGCCTTTGGCCGTCGCAGTCTCCACGATCGCCTCGGCGGGGAAGTCGGAGATGTGAATGGTCTCACATTCGACCCCGGCAGCCTTGGCCGCCTCGCGCACGCCAGCAAGAATGCGTTCGGCGTGCTCGGCCGCTGCCTTCTCGTACTCTTTGATCGGGAACATCAGCGCCGCCTCACCCATCACCATGGCCGACCAGGGCTCGGTTGCGGTGAGCGTGGTAAGTTTCGCCTTGAGCTGCTTGGCCAGCGCGAGGCCGGTCGTGACGGCACGCCCCGACAATTCTGATCCATCTGTGGCGACGAGGATGTGCTTATACACTGGGGGCTCCCGGAAGTCGTACAAAGCCGCTGCGGGTCTATTCCGTCCGTATCGCCACGCGCCGGCTGTCGGAGGCCGCGGCATGGACCTTCGGAATGCGCACGATGAGAATGCCGTTCCTGAATACGGCGTCGATCCGATCGCCCGCGGCGTCAGGTGGCAGGCGGAATGATCTCTGGAATGCGCCAAACTCGCGCTCGGAGAAGAAGTAGGTCCAGCCGCCTTCTTCGCGGCCGACGTGCTTCTCACCCTGAAGCGTTATCGCGCCGTCCCGGACCTGCAATTGAATGTCCTCCGGGGCCACGCCCGGCAACTCCACCGTAATCTCATAGCCATCCTCGCTCACTCCGGCGTCGGCTTTCGGAGCAAACCAGTCGCCGACATTCTCGGACATCTTCCCCGGGGCCGCGTATGCCTGGGCGTATCCTGGAGGGAGCCATCCAGCGGTATGTGACCTCTCGACCATCGCAACCTCCATTGTGCAAGCGTGAGCATCGCCATGGCGCGGCATCCCGCCTTGATCAAGGTCAACCGCGATCGATCGGAACACCGTTCGGCGAATTTCAGGCCGGCATTCTCAATTTGACGCAGGTCAAGGCGGCACGCGCATCTTCAACGCCATTCGACAACGTTCCCGTCCTCAGAAGGCCGGAGATCGCCATGTTCAAGAATGTTCTGATTGCCACCGACGGATCGCAGCTGGCCGACAGGGCTATCGATCAGGGCCTCAGCCTTGCCAAAGCCCTGGGTGTCAAGGCGACTGCTGTCACGGTCACTGAATCATGGGATGCGCTGTCCAGAGCCGCACTTGCACAAAAGCAGGTGTGCAACCCGGTCGCCGGGTATGAGGAGCGCATGGCCGCTGCCGCTAATCGTATCCTGTGGTCCGTCGGCGAGAAAGCGAAGAAGCTGGGTGTCGCGTGCACGACCATACATGTGAAAGGCCGGCATCCGGCGGAGGGCATCATCGAGACCGCCCGAGAGCAGACGTGCGACCTGATCGTGATCGCCGCCCACGGCCGGCGCGGACTCGCGGCCGCTCTTATCGGCAGCCAGGCCAATAGGGTCGTGACTCTGAGTCCCGTGCCGGTGCTCGTCTGTCGCTAGCGAGAGCATGACTGACCTCTCGCATTGGCGCACTCGACCGCGGTCCTGCGCTTGGTGCTGATCGAGGTCATCCAGATCACTCAGGAACTTGCCGCTGTCGCTCGCGGACCGATGGCTACGCGTCGAATTCGCCCCCGGCGGCGTGAGGCGTGCCACGCGTCGCAACGCGGGGCCAGGCGGCGGCACTTGGCCGTTGCAACGGGCGCGCTCGGCAGCGTCGCCACAAGCCTCACACGCCCCAGCGGCGTACGAACCGGACCTTCACGACGTGGGTCAATATTGCGTACGCGACGAGGATGGCGCCGACCAGCGGCCAGTAGAGGGTGGGCAGTGGTATGAACCCCAGCGCGGCGCCGACGGGCGTGTAGGGCAGCGCGATCCCGACACAGCAGATGATGAGGCTTGTGGTCATCAGGGCAGCACTGGCCCGGCTCTCGATGAAGGGCACCTTGGCCGTGCGGATGATGTGAATGATCAGGGTCTGCGTGAGCAGCGACTCGACGAACCAGCCGGTCTGGAACAGCGGCGGGTTGCCCCAGGCATGGAACACCCACAGCATCATACCGTAGGTGACATAGTCGAAGATGGAGCTGATGGGCCCGATGCACACCATGAATTTGAAGATGTTGTCGATGTCCCAGCGCCGGGGCGCGGCGATGTAATCCTCGTCCACGTTGTCGGTAGGGATGGCCGTCTGCGAGAAATCATAGAGAAGGTTGTTGGTGAGCACCTGAATCGGCGCCATCGGCAGGAACGGCAAGAACAGGCTGGCGCCGACCACGCTGAACATGTTGCCGAAGTTCGAGCTCGCGCCCATCTTGATGTACTTGGTGATGTTGCCGAAGATCTTGCGTCCCTCGATCACCCCCTCCTGCAGCACCATCAGGCTCTTCTCCAGGAGGATTATGTCGGCCGACTCCCGGGCGATGTCGACGGCCGAGTCCACCGATATGCCCACGTCAGCCGCCTTCAGCGCCGGGCTGTCGTTGATGCCGTCGCCAAGGAAACCGACGACGTGGCCCTTGCGGTGCAGGGCACCGACAATGCGCTCCTTCTGCGCCGGCGTCAGCTTTGCGAACACCGTGCTGCGCTCGGCGGCTTCAGCGAGCTCGTCGTCATTCATGGCCGCGACGCGCGCGCCGAGCACGATCTCGCCCGCGTTTAGACCGACATCGCGGCAGACTTTGCGGGTCACGACCTCGTTGTCCCCGGTCAGGATCTTGACCGTGACGCCCTTCTGGGCGAGCCCGGCAATGGCGGCCCCGGCGCTTTCCTTCGGCGGATCCAGGAAAGCGATGTAGCCGAGCAGCGTCAGGTCGCATTCGTCGGCGACCGAGTACGCTGCATTGGGATTGCCCAGCTCCTTGTAGGCGACCGCCACGACCCGGAACCCGTCGGAATTGAGCGCCACCGTCTCTTCCCTGGCGGCAGCGAAATGGCTCTCGTCCAGGGCGCCTCGTTGTCCGTCGATCTCGTAGTGCTTGCACACCGCGAAGATCTCCTCAACGGCACCTTTGCAGATCAGGACGTGCCGGCCCTCATGATCCGAGACCACGACGGAGAGGCGGCGGCGGGCGAAATCGAACGGGATTTCGTCGACTTTGGCGAATCCCTCGTCGATGCCGAGAACCTTGTGAATTTCCACGTGCTGGAGCACGGCGACGTCGAGCAGGTTCTTCAGCCCCGACTGGAAATGGCTGTTGAGATAAGCGTACTGGAGGACGCGCGCCGACTCTTCGCCTCGGATGTCGAGGTGCCGCTTCAGGATGATCCGATCCTGCGTCAGCGTGCCGGTCTTGTCGGCGCAAAGAATGCTCATGGCGCCGAAGTTCTGGATCGCATTGAGCCGTTTGACGATCACCCTCTCCCGCGCCATGGCGATCGCCCCCTTGGCCAGATTGACCGTGACGATCATCGGCAGCATCTCGGGCGTGAGGCCGACCGCCACGGCCACTGCGAACAGCAGGGCCTCCAGCCAGTCGTGCTTGGTGATGCCGTTGATGAGGAACACGGCGGGCACCATGACCAAAATAACCTTGATCATGAGCCAGGTGAAGCGGTCGACGCCCTTGTCGAAGGCGGTCGGCATCCGCCGGCCCGCGATCTCATCGGCCAGCTGCCCGAAGAAGGTGCGCCCGCCCGTACGCACCACGACGCCCATGGCATAGCCGCTGACCACGTTGGCGCCCATGAAGCACATGTTGTGGAGGTCGAAGGGACCGTCCACGTGGGGCTCGCAAGCATGGGCGAATTTCTCGACCGGCATCGCCTCGCCGGTGAGCGCGGACTGATTGATGAACAAGTCCTTGGTCTCGAGCAGGCGCAAATCCGCGGGGATCATGTCGCCGGCGGACAGGCGGACGATATCGCCGGGCACCAGCGTCTCGATCGGCACCTCCGAGAAGGCGCCGGGCGCGTCGCCAGTGCGCCGCTTGACGGCGGCCGTGGTCCGCACCATGGAACGCAGGCGCGCCGCCGCTTCGTTCGAGCGATGCTCCTGGACGAACGAGGTTGCAACCGAGAGGACGACCATGACGGCGATGACGACGGCCGCTCTCACGTCACCCAGGAACGCGGAGACCGTCGCCAAGGTGAGCAGAAGCGCATTCAGCGGATTCCTGGCGCGGCCCCAGAGCTCCTGGAGGATGGTCGGTTTCTTTTCCCGCGTGACCAGGTTGGGTCCGTAAACCTTGAGCCGCCGCGCTGCCTCTTCATCCGTAAGGCCGCCCAGGGTCGATCCAAGGTGTGTACACGACGGCTCGGGTTCGAGTCGGCTGAGCGCCAGCACCTCCGTAGCCATATCGGACCTCGGTCGGCGAGGACCGGATCGCTCCTTGTGCTGTTGTGGTGTCATGCAATCCGGCCCCTGAGGCGACGATCCCCGCCCGCACCGACGCCTCGGTCACTACGATCACCAACGCGGCACAGAGGCTCACGCGCTCCACCATGACTGCGACGCGATGACGACGAATGCGACGCATCGGCCTGGCTCCCGACGGAAGAGACACAGGCCCGCGATCTGTGCCTTCAGGAGATGCGTTGATGCAAATCACATCGGACCCGCCGTTCCAAGCGGAAAAGCGCCGCCTGCTGCGCGAACCTAAACGACGTTCATGGGCTCTTCGCCAGCCGGTGAGGCTGCGGCACACCTCCACTGCAGCAGCAGAGGCCCGGGGGTTGGACAATCCCGTCTCCCCCGCACCGGTTTGAGAAAGGTGCGACGATGCCCCGAGGCTGTAAGCGGCTGCAGACGGCGAATTCCTGCTCGATGTCGACTAGCGTCGCACTTGCACCCGACGACACCGGCGCTTTGGTGCAATGGTCCCTGAAGAGGCCCCCCAGACCGAAGCCGTCGTCGGCAAGGACCGCGGCATGCGCTGCGGCGTGATCGGACGCACGCGCTCCTTCCGTTCGAAGTGCTCGGACCGGAACGCGATGCATGGGCTCAGCACCTCGATGAAGGCAAAGCCGGGCCAGCGGATGCCTTCAACGATCAGGTCGGCGAGCTCGTGCGGCCGGCCCGAGAAGCCGCGCGCGATGGAGGTCGCACCGGCGGCGATGGCGACCGCCAGCGGGTCCAGCGGCCGCAGCCCCAGCCCGCCGGGGGCGATATCGCTGTCCCAGTCGCCTCGGTGGTCGGCGAAGGCTGGCCCTTGGTCGCTGGCGCTCTTGGCGTTTGCCGTTATCGTCTGGATGACGGAGGCGCTCGATTACGCCGTCTCGGCCTGTATCATCGCCGCGCTGATGGCGCTCATGCCCGGGCTCTCGCCCAACATGCCGTAGACGCGGCTGTCCATGACCAGATAGAGCATGTCGAGGTTGCGCCGGCAGGCGTGGACGAAGTGGTTGCCGCCGATCGAATAGCCGTCGCCGTCGCCGCCAACCGCGATCACCACCAGGTCGGGGCGTGCCATCTTCACCCCCGCAGCGAACGGCAGCGCGCGGCCGTGCAGGCCATGGAAGCCGTAGCAGCTTCGGCGGCGACGCGGCGTTCGGCCCTGGCCCGCGACCGGCAGGCCTTCCGTCGGCAGCCACGCAATCGCTATCAGGGCAGCGATCCCGAGCAGCAAGCCCCAATGCGAGCGCAGCCGGGAGTATGGGCCGGCCCCGGATGCAGGCGTTGAAGCGGTGCGAGCGACCGAGCGCGTATCTGTGGCGGCCATTCGATCCTCCCTCCGCACGGCAATGTTGGCACAGGCTCGCTTGGTCCTGGGGCCCTGGCCTTGCGCAAAATCAAAAGAGAGGTACGTGATGTTGCGAAGCCTGACGGCCGAAGCAAATGTCCGTAAAGGTCGCGATCGGCACGGATGCCAGCTCTACCGGCTCCCTATGAGCTATCATGACAGTTTCTTGTCGGGTTCGACGCCATGGGTCTCGGCTGTCCGTCTTTCTTATGAGCACCGACCTATGCTAGAGTAAGCGTCCCATCCTGAAGAGCGCACAGCATGACGCAAACTCCTCGCCCGGACCCGTCCACGGAAGCGCAGGCCAAAACCGAGCTCGCGACACATGCGCAGCATCGTCGCATTTTCGGCCAGCACGCTCCCGTAGAGCTGCTCGATCTTCTCGGCTCTCGTATACGGCGTTGACCCCGATCAAGGCCGAACGCGAGGTTGGTTATGCTCCCGGAGCCTGCTTTCCTTTTGGGCGAGGCGACCCGCGACGCGGCCCATCACAAGGCAATTGGCGAGCGAGCTGCCGCCGATGTAGTCGTCGTAGTAGAGCCCGCCAGCGCCTTCTCCGGCAGCATAGAGCCGCGGTATCACACGACCATCCGGTTCCAGCACTCGAGCGCTGGCACCGATCGCTAAACCCCCTGATGCCCGGCACCAATGGATAGAAAGCGTAGAACTTGGATGCCTCGACACGCCGCGCGAGCGCCGCTTTCGGCGGGTTGGCGCCGATCGCCTGACCATCCTTCACATCGGCGTTGAACGACGCGACGGTCTCGGCGAGCTGCGCCGCTGGAACCTCTATCTTGCGCGCCAGCTCGTCGAGCGAGGCCGCTTCCACGATCGGCTGGGGCAGGCGCTGGAAGACGCCGACCGAGGTCGCCACATCCGGCAGCTTGCGGATTTCCTCATCGAAGATCCGCGCCGTTGTCTGTCGGGGCTGGCGAAGCGTCGCCTTGCCGTTGGCGACGTACCCCGGCGACTCGTCGACATAGCGCCCGCCCTCCCGATTGATCGCCAGGCAACAGGGCGTGGCCTGGAACGGGTTGCCGGCGGCGGTCAGACCTGTGTGGCCCCTTGAGAAAGGTGCGGCGACGCGTGCGGATTGGGATCGGCCTTGGCGGTGAGCCGCGCGAGCGCGGACTGATCGCCGTGGCAGGCCGTGCAGACCTGGCTGGTAGGCACGGAGTGGGCAGGAGTTTCCCCATGGCATCGCGCACAGGTGACGCCTCGCGACTTGCGCGCTTCGATGAGCAGCGGTTGTTCGCTGGTGCGGACTGTCGTCACTCCGCCAAGCATGACCAGCCCGCCTGCGGCCAGGCTCATCAAGATTATCAGCCAAATTCTCATAGCTGAATTACCCGTGGCACTCCCCCTTCGCCCTCAATTGCACACGTGGCTGATCAATCCGAATGCGGCAAAGATGAGCGTTGACCTGGATCAAAGAGCGTAGCGGACGGCGCTCTAAGTTGGCTGACCATGTCTTCACGGACTTTCGCCTTTGGGCTCACGATATCGAATGGAGCGAACGCCATGTCCGAGCAGAACGAGCATCCGCAACCCAGCCCCAAGGGCGGCGATACGGCGGCATTGCCAAGCACGCGCCGCACGTTCCTGCGCGCACTCGCGGGTGCCGGCGCAGCGATCTCCGTCGCCAGCAAGGCGGCATGGGCGGACGGCGAAATCGGCTTCTGGGCCAAGGACCTGACCAACGAAAAGCTGATCGCCATGTACACCATGATCCAGCGCATCCGCTGGTTCGAGCGGACGTGCGTGGACAAGATGCTCACCGAGCCGGGCTACCGCGGCTACAATCATTTCTATGTCGGTCAGGAGGCGGTCGCCACTGGCGTCTGCGCCGCGTTGAACAACAGCGGCGGCCTCGCACAGGCAGACTTCGTCTATTCGACGCACCGGCCGTCAGGCCATGCCATCGCCAAGGGCGTGGACGTGAAGAAGATGGCGGCGGAATACGACTTCCGCACCACCGGCCTCAATGGCGGTTATGGCGGCGAGATGCACATCTCCGACCCGTCGGTCGGCTTCATCGGCGCTGACGGTATGATCGGCCCGGGCATCATTATCGCCACTGGCTCCGCCTTCGCCTTCCGCGCGCGCGGCAGCAAGCAGGTGGCAGTGAACTTTGGTGGCGACGGCACGTACGCGACGCCTCACTTCCATAGCGCACTCAACAATGCGGCGTTGCTCAAGCTGCCGTTCATCTACGTGATCGAGAACAACCTCTATCACCAGTATGCACATTATTCCTATTCCTGCCCCATGAAGGACATTGCAGAGGCGGCCAAGCCATACGGGATTCCGAGCGTTGTGGTCGATGGGCAGGACGTGCTGCAGGTCTACAACGCGGCGAAGGAGGCAGTCGATCGGGCACGCGCCGGAGACGGACCAACGCTGATCGAGGCCAAGACCTACCGCTACTACAATCACTGGGGCGCGCCCGGCGCCAAGCCCGGCGAGCTCGGCGCCTTCGGCTACGATCCCCTCGCCATCACCTCGTTTCGGCCGGAACGGGAGCTGCGGGCGTGGATGGCCCGCGATCCCGTGGACATCTCTCGTAGCGCTCTCATCGGCTGGAAGGTGCTGGACCGAGCCAAGGCCGACGCCATTGAGGCAGCGGCCAAGCAGGAGATGATCGAGGCGTTCGCCTGGGCCGACAAGCAGCCGTTCGCCAAGCCCGAGGACGGCCTCAAGAACGTCTTCGTCGAAGGCAGCGTCGCCGCCCGGCAGTTCGGGTAGGCCCGGCGAGCACGGCGGAATCTACACGACGTTACAGTGCAAGGAATCGGTGGGAGACGGACGATGGCGCGCAAGAGCTTCATGTACTCGGTCCTCGAGGCTGTTCGGCATGAAATGAGGCAAGACAAGGACATGATCTGGATTTTCGAGCTGACGCCCCCGGTGGCGTCGACGCCGGGACGGCCCGTGATCAATCTCGAACGCGAGTTCGGGCGCAAGCGCGTGGTCAACACCGGGATCGATGAGAACTGGATGTGCGCATGCGTGCTGGGCGCCGGCCTCGCCGGAACGCGCGCTGCGACCTACATCCCCTACCAGGGCATCGGCATGCCCTTCCAGCTGATCCAGAACCACGCCGGCAAGTTGCGTTCCATGACCGGCGGCAAGGCGGAGATGCCCGTCGTCTTCATCATGGAAATGACAGGGCAGACGCCCGGCTTCGGGGGCCAGCACTCCGACTATGAGCTCGACACCGCCTATGCGCACATTGCAGGCGTGAAGACCGTTGTTCCTTCCAACCCCACCGACGCCAAGGGCATGATGGTGTCTGCGCTCCGGTCGCCCGATCCAGTCGTCTATCTCTATGCCGCCGGTCTGCGCGACCTTCTCGAAGAAGTCCCCGACGAGCAGTACGAGACACCCCTTGATAAGGCTGCCATCCGCTCGACGGGCAGCGACATTACCATCGTAGGATCGGGCGCCGGCATGCCTGACGTGCTCAAGGCGACGGAAGCCCTGCAGAAGGCAGGCATGAAGGTCGAGGCCATCGACCTGCGCAGCCTCAAGCCGATCGATACGGATACCCTGGTCAAGTCGGTGCAGAAGACCAAGCGGCTGCTTACCTTCGACCAATCCTACTACACGCTGTGTCCCGGTGCCGAGGTGATTGCCCGCGTCGCCGAGAATGTCGATGGCGCACGTTACAAGCGCATCGCCTTCCCAGATGCTCCGCCGCCGGCCGCTCCGGAGATGTTCCTGTGGATGCGCCCGAACGCCGACCACATCGTTGGCGCTGCCAAGAAGCTGGTCGGCTGACGTGTGGGCGCAGGCAAGCCTGTGCCGCATCTGCCCTGTGAGCAATCTGCTTCACCCGAGGTGAGCCATGAGCGAGGAGAGCGCCATTCGCTGCGCCCACTGCAACAGCTCCGACGTGCATAGCACGAAGGTACGCTCCGCCTTCTGGCACGACGATCGTTTGGTCGTCGTAGAGGACGTGCCCGCGCTGGTGTGCGGCGCGTGTCATGAACAGTTCTACGATGACCAGACGATGGTGGTGCTGGACCTCATGCGAGGCGACGGTTTCCCTCCTGAGAAGGCGCGGCGCGAGTTGCGGGCGTCCGTCTTCTCCTTCCAGGACCGGCTGGCGGCGCGGAGGACGCCGTGAGCGCGGCGCCGTCAAACAAGGTCCTTCTTGCGCTCGCCACAGCCGGCCTGTTCGCCGGTCTTGCGTTTGGGCAGCAGCTCGACTTCGGCTTCATGCCGAAGGGCGGCAAGACTTTGCTGATCGAGGCTCTGGGGCGCGAGCCCAAGAGCTCCGAGCTGCGCGCCATCGTCGAGGCGCGCCGCACCGAGGCGGAATGGCGCGAAGCCATGGCGTCCCGCACCAAAGGCCTGAGCGAGCGCGAGCTCAAGACGCTTGCAGCCTATCTTGCCATCAACATGCCGGTGCCCGATGCGGGCGGCGTGGCGGCCAAGGCGTCCAGGCCTGACGAGCTGGGGGCGGCATTGCCGCGCGACGGCCGCGAGCTCGCCTGGAACGAGTGCCAGTTCTGCCATTCGCTGTTCACGAGCCATCTCACCCAGGCACGCGAGGTGCAGGCTTGGATCAACATGTTCCAGTCGCCGTTCCATCGCGAACTGAAATTGACCCTGCAGGAGCGCCGCGAGTTCGCCACCTACTCGGCCATCAACATGCCGATGCGAACCGAGGACGTCCCGGCCGATCTGCGTTTCTGAAGAAGGCACAAAGGTTATGCGCATCCTTCGCCTTGCCGTGCTCGCCATGCTCGGTGCGCTCGGCGCCATGCTGGTCTCGCCCGCTTGGGCGCAGGAGTATGATCCGATCTTCGACTTTATCCCATCGGGCGGGCGCACCCTCTTGGCGCAGGTGCTGGACAGCAAGCCGCCAGCCGCCGACGTGCAGGCGCTGGTCACCTCGAAAAAGAGCCGCGAGGAATGGGTCACCGACCTCAAGGAAAGAGCCAAGAGGATCCCTGCCGTGCGGGCCCTCGACGAGCCTGAGCTCATGACCCTTGCCGACTACCTCGCGGCCAACATGCCGCTGGCGGCCGACCGTGTGCGGGCTGCGACCGCGGGCACCGGCGCAAAGCGCGTGTTGCCTCGCGACGGGCGCGACATGGCCCTCAATTACTGCCAGTCGTGCCACATCATTACGGTCACGGTGACGCAGGACCGCACCCGCGAGCACTGGCTGGGCACCATGAACAAGCCGAGCCACGTGCAGATCAAGCTGACGCCGGAGGAGCGCGACGCGCTGGCACGCTACCTCGTCCGCAACGCCGGTATTCCGATCGATCAGGTGCCGGAAGATTTGCGCGCTGGCGGCGCCACCTACTGATCTGTCGTAGGGAAAGGATCCCGGAAGTCGGGGGATGCGGGCATGTTGTTCACCTCGCTCGAGTTCTTTGCGTTCCTGCCCCTGGCGCTCCTGGTGTTCTGGGTGCTGCCGGTCCGGTTCAGGTGGGTGTGGCTGCTGCTGGCGAGCTATCTCTTCTACGGCCTGTGGCATCCCGCGAACCTCATCTATCTCGGCGCCGTGACGGCCCTCGTCTGGGCTTGCGGCGGCGCCATGGCGGGCGAGAGAAGGGGGCGCACGGCGTGGCTGACGGCAGGGCTAGTTCTGGTGCTGGGGTCGCTGCTGGCGCTCAAATTCTACGACTTCGCCGCAGGCGAGATCGAGCGCCTGCTCTCGGCAATCGCTGGCCAGCCTGCGATAGCGCTGCCGCGTATCGGCACGACCGCGCCTGCCGGCTACTCGTTCTACGCCTTCTCCGCTGCAAGCTACCTGGTTGACGCCTATCTGCGGCGGCTCCCCGACAAGGCCGGCGCCGGCCATGTGGCGCTCTATCTTGCCTTTTTCCCAAAGATCCTGGCTGGGCCGATCGAGCGGGCCACGGCATTCCTGCCGCAGGTATGGAACGGCCTGCGCGCCGAACCGGACCGGGTTGTGCTCGCCCTGCAGCTGATCGGCTGGGGCCTGTTTAAGAAGGTGGTGATCGCCGATAACCTGGCGCCGCTCGTGGACCGCAACTTCGCCCTCGCCGCCTTTGCGGCGCCGATGGAGCTTCTGATCAGCGTCTATTTCTTCGCCTTCCAGATCTATTGCGACTTCTCGGGCTACACCGACATTGCCGTCGGCATTGCCCTCCTCTTCGGCCTCAGCCTCCTCGACAACTTCCGCAGGCCCTATCTGTCGCTCACCACCGCCGAGTTCTGGGGGCAGCGCTGGCACATCTCGCTTGCCCAATGGTTCCGCGACTACCTCTACATCCCGCTGGGGGGCAGCCGTGTGAGCGCCGTGCGCCGCTATGCCAATGTCATGATCGTCTTTCTTGTCAGCGGGCTCTGGCACGCGGGCCTGGGTTACGGGGTGAGCTGGGGCTTTCTCCTCTGGGGTGCGCTGAACGGCTTCTACCAATGGGTTGGCCTTGCGACGGGCGGCTTCTGGCATCGCATCTCTCGAGCAATGCCGCGCCTTGGCAAGAGCACGCCGATCCATGTGTTGCGTGTGCTGCTGACGTTCCACCTGATCGCCGTCGCGTGGGTGTTCTTCCGAGCCAAGACGGTGGGCGACGCGGCGCTGATCCTGCAGAAGATCGGCACGCATCTCTCGGAGCTGCCGACGCTCATTCCGTATTATCCGTTCACCACCGAGCACGTGCTGGGCTTCGGCTTGATCGGTCTTCTGCTGATCGTTGAGATCGCGGACGAGCGCCACCCCGTCGCCAAGCGTCTGGCTGCCACGCCGGTCTGGCTGCGGTGGAGCATCTACTACCTGGTGATCTTCGCCCTGCTCATCCTCGGCCGCTGGCAGGCGAAAGAGTTCATCTACATGCAGTTTTGACGGAGCAGCACGCAATCATGAGACGGTCCGCGCTACTGTTCGTCGCCATCGGGCTCGCCATCTACGCGGGGCTCTTCTACGCATCGGAGCGGCTGGTTTACGCCACCGGCAAGAGCAACGCGTTGTTCAAGATCGCAACGGCGAACGAGGCCGTCGACTGGGTGATCCTGGGCGCGTCGCATGCTATGCCGCTCGACTTTGCCGGCTTCAACGCCTTTATGGAGCGCGAGACCGGGCAGCGCATCCTCAACCTCGCCTCGCCAGGTACCGGCCCGCTCTACAACCGGTTCGTGCTCGAGCACTTCCTGACCCGACACCGGGCCAGGAACCTCCTCTATGTCATCGACTCGTTTGCATTCTATTCGTCGGTCTGGAACGAGGAGCGCTTTGCAGACGCCAAGCTGCTGCGGCGCACGCCGCTGGACGTCGACATTGCGCAGCGCTTCTTTGCCTACAGCCGCCAAGAGCACGTCGACCCGCGCGCGCTCCTCGACTACGCGAGCGGTTTCTCCAAGATCAACAACCGCGAGCGGTTCGAGCTCGACATCTGGGAGGGCGAGGGGCAGTTCGAGCGTGTGTACCGGCCTTCGCCGGCGGCAACCCGCAGGCGCATCGCCTACCTCTATCCACAGCCGCCCGACCCCGCGGCTCGTTCCCGCTACCTCGAAGCGTTCAAGGCACTGATCGTGCTCGCACGGCAGCGCGATATCCGCGTGGTCGCAATCAAGTTGCCGGTGCCTTCCCAGTTTCTCGACCGGCTTCCCGACGAGGCAGCGTTCGATGCGGCGATGTTGGAATTGCTCACCAACCAGCAGGTCGCCTTCCACGACTTCGCGCGGACACTGGATGAGCCGCGCTTCTATTTCGACACCGACCACCTCAATCGCACCGGCCTGACCGAGTTCTTCGAGCGCCACTTAAAGGCGGTGCTGGCGCGGAAGCATCCTTGATTGCAGAGAGAAGGCGCTGAAGGTCGACGCATTGCCGTTTTTTTGGCGCTGCAGCGCGGCATTTTGGCTTGGAAATGAAATGCGCGCATGGTC
>DASURA010000069.1:0-2561 GCA_036280295.1 Hyphomicrobiaceae bacterium | reverse complement strand
GTCCGGTCACCTCGACCGTTCGTCATCACGCCACCTCGGCTCCTTGCAACTCCTCTATCGTCTCTGGGCCTTTGGCCTCAGGTTCGGCCTCGAAGCCATCCCCTCGGAGCCACCGTCGCTCGCTCGCCCAAAGTGGCGAGCGGCGGTGGCGGAGAGGGGATGGCGGCCATCCCCTTGGTGAACCCGAGCGAGCGCACCCTTCAGGCCGCCGCCAACGCCGCAGTCGGGGCACGATAGTCCTCTCCTTTGGCAAGCATCGCCCAGGCGATGCGCGCCATCTTGTTGGCGAGCGCCGTCGCCGCCAGCTTGCGCTTGGGGTGCGCCGCCATCCGTAGCACCCAAGGCGAGACGCCTTGCACCTGGCCACGGCGCACGCGCGCCAGAACCGCCGTCGCCCCCAACACCAGGATGCGGCGCAGATAGGTGTCGCCCTTCTTGGTGATGCCCCCGCGCCGAACGGTCTTGCCAGAGCTGTCCTCGCGCGGGGTGAGCCCGAGGTAGGCCGCAAAGTGGCGACCGCTCTTGAACACGTGCGGGTTGGGGAGCATGGCATCGATCGCGCTCGCGCCGATCGGACCGATGCCCGGCACAAAGGTCAAACGCATGGCGCGCGGGCTATTCCTCACAGTCATCGCGATCTCCCGGTCCATGCGGCGCACCGCCTCGTCGCAGCTCCGCCATTGCCGCGCCAGCTCGGCGAGCACCAGACGCAGCTCGGCAGGCAATGCCGCGATTCGCTCAGCCTCGGTCTCGACCAGGGCCAGCAGATCGCTCAAGCCGCGCTCGCCCTTCGCGGCTACAATCCCGAATTCGCTGAGCTCCGCCCGCAGCTGGTTGGCCGCAGCGGTCCGCTTCTCCACGAACGAGGCGCGGATGCGGTGCAGCGCCACCCGAGCCTGGTCCTCCTCGCCCTTGACCGGCACAAAGCGCATGGTCGGCCGCGACAGCGCCTCGCAGATCGCCTCCGCGTCGATCGCGTCGGTCTTGTTGCGCTTGACGTAGGCCTTCACGTAGGCCGGTGGCATCAGCCGCACCTCGTGGCCGTGGCGGCGCGCAACCCGCGCCCAGTAGTGCGCCGAGCCGCACGCCTCCATGCCAATCGCAGAGGCCGGCAGATTGGCAAAAAACGCCTCCATCTGCGCCCGCTTCAGCCGCTTCTTGAACGCCACCGGCTCGCCCGGCACGTTCACCTTGACAGCGTGCGCTTGGAACACGCCCTTCGCCACATCGATCCCGACCCGATATGTGATAGCCTGGTTCACGGACGGCTCTCCCTCTACTGGTGCGACTTTCACCCGCCAGTCTGGCACAGCGATGCCGCGAGGGGGCCGTCCACCTCATCATCCCGGCACGTGTTGCCGGGATCCAGCGCAACGCGCGCGCCAGCGCCCGCTGCTGGCTGGATGCCGGGGGACCCGGCATGACAGTGATCGTTTCGTCAGAGTCACAACGCTAGGTCGGCGTGTGACTCCGCGCCTTACCCGGCCCTCTCCCTGCTCTGATGGAGTAGTGGCCGGCGCCGCGCGGCGAGAGCGAGATGCCCTCACCCGCCGTTGCCGTTGTCCTTCACCACCGAGATGTCCGGGGCCTCCTCGTTTTTCATGCCCTGGACGTGGTAGCCGGCATCCACGTGGTGCACCTCGCCGGTGACGCCGCGCGCCAGGTCGGACAGCAGATAGAGCCCGGACGCCCCCACCTCCTCAATGGTCACGGTGCGGCGCAGCGCCGAGTTGTACTCGTTCCACTTCAGGATGTAGCGGAAGTCGGCGATGCCGGAAGCCGCCAGCGTCTTGATCGGGCCGGCAGAAATGGCGTTGACACGCAGCCCACCCTTGCCAAGGTCGGCCGCCAGGTAGCGCACGCTCGCCTCCAGCGCCGCCTTGGCCACGCCCATCACGTTATAGTGCGGCATCACCTTCTCGGCGCCGTAATAGGTGAGCGTGAGGATCGAGCCGCCCGGCCGCATCAGCTTCTCGGCCCGCTGGGCCAGCGCCGTGAGCGAGAAGCACGAGATCAACATGGTTCTCGTGAAGTTCGCCTCGGTGGTGTCGACGTAACGGCCATCGAGCTCGGCCTTGTCGGAGAAGGCGATCGCGTGCACCAGGAAGTCGAGTCCGTCCCATTCGCGTGCCAGAGTGGCGAACAGCGCATCCATCGACGCCGCGTCGGTCACGTCGCACGGCAGCACCAGCTTGGAGCCCGTCTCCGCCGCCAGCGGCTCGACCCTCTTCTTCAAGGCGTCGCCCTGATAGCTGAAGGCCAGCGTCGCGCCCTGGGCGGCGGCCGCCTTGGCGATCCCCCAGGCAATCGACCGATTGTTGGCCACGCCCATAATGAGGCCGCGCTTGCCCTTCATCAGAGTGCCGACCGGGAGGTCGAACGCCGCGGCGGATCCGCTCATTTGTCGCTAGCCCCTTCAGTTACCATCGTCCCACGACCCCGCCATCGGCTGGATCAATCCTACACCATCGGCCCACGCGGTACAGCCCGTCGGGAAACTGTACGGCCGGGTCGCCACACTGGGAAAACACAACCCGGCAATGTAGCCCAGGCGCACCCAC
>DASURA010000068.1:0-12152 GCA_036280295.1 Hyphomicrobiaceae bacterium | reverse complement strand
ACGAGCTCGGTTCCATCTGGCAGCGCCATCAGGTTTGTTGATGGCGCCAGCTTGGCTTCCATCACCGTCCCTCTCATGCTCGTGGCGTGGCAAGCAAGCTCAGGCGCCAATTGCGCCACAAGCTCTTTACCGCACCGACGGCCGGGCGACCAGTTGCCGGCAACAATGGCATCCAAACTAGGGGGAGTTGTGTGTCGCAGCAAGCGCAGACGGCGGCGCCCCAGTGGAAAGGGCCTCTACCTGCCGGCGTGGACAGTACTCGCTGGTTCACATTTGCCATCGTGGAACTTGCCGACCTTGTAGGCGCGCCGGAAACAGTCGCTGGAATACGTCTTGCTGTTGCAGCCGCACACCGGCTTGAAACTCTTGCTCTTTTTTCGGGCGATGCAGAGGCGCGGAATCCTGACACAGACGCCGGCTGTGGAGCCGCATTTGCCATCGGGAGGTTCGCACCAGAGGCCTTTGTCGCACGTGACGCCGACGACGCCGCCGCAGCGCTGCCCTGCCGGGACGGCATTGGCAGTGGTGCCGAGGACAATGGACATGGCCAAAACCAGAAGGAAAATCAACGCAGAAAGCTTCATCGGCGAAACCTGTGACCTCCCTGCCCCACGCATGCACGTTAGCCGCTGGCAAGGCCCGCCGAAAGCCCAAGAGATGACGCAGCGCGGTGGCGGGTCGTGACCTGTCATGTTAATGGCACGATACATTCTAACGGCTTTCCGGCCTCAGAGTGGGGCATGCCGATATGTCATCCTTGATTCTAGACGCCGCAGGCGCTCTGATTGGGCACACATTCACCCTGCTCGAAGGGGCCTATCTGCGTGCGCCGACGCTGGTGCTGGCCTTGACGGCTCTCCTCATCCTGCCGACGGTTGCAGTCATCTCGGTGGCAACCCAGGCGACACAGCGCTACAGAGGTCGCAAGGCTGCGATCAGGGCAGTCGAGCGAAGCATCAAGGGCGGGGTTGCTGCGGACTTGACCGGGGACATTCCCGATACTGCCGGCCTGCCGAAGCGGTCACTGGCGTGGCTGACGGTGGAAGGGGCGGGCGGGACAACGGCGCTGGAGGGACAGGTGGTCCGCATCGGTCGGCACCAGGACAACGACATTCGCATCGCCGACCGGTCGGTGCAGCGCTATCACGCCGTAATCGAGCGCACGCCGGAGGAAGTATTTCTGCTCACTGACGTAAGCGGAAAGGACGGCGAAGTGCGGGTGAACGGCCAGCGCACAGAGCGGGTGCAGCTTGCGGACGGAGACGTGATCGAGCTTGGCCGCGCCAAGCTCATATTCGAGAATACCCCCGTTTGAACGGTTGGTGTGGTGCCTCGGTGACGAGGCGACATGACACGCCGTCATCGGGCTGAACGCTAGGGAATGGGCCCGTGGGCTTCGAGCATGCGATCCGCGCGTCGCAAGGCGCACGCAACTACCAGGAGGACGCCGCGGCGGTCAAGCAGGACGCCACGGGGATGATCGCGGTGCTGGCCGACGGCATGGGGGGTCACGCCGGCGGTGCCGTTGCAAGCGACTTGGCCACTGCCTCGTTCATCACGGGCTTCATCAGGGCGGCCGGCGACGTGGAGGCGCGCCTGCTGGAGGCGCTGGAGGACGCCAATGCAGCGATTGCATACAAGACGCTGGAGGCCCCCGATCTGAGCGGCATGGGCTGCACGCTGGTTGGCGTCGCCTTCGCGCCCGAAGGCATCGATTGGATCAGCGTCGGCGACAGCCCGCTCTATCTCCTGCGCGAGGGCCGAATTGCCCGCCTCAACCAGGACCATTCGTTCGCCCCCGAGATCGACCGGCTGGCGGAGATCGGCCGCATCAGCTGGGAGGAGGCCCGCGCCCACCCGCACCGGCACGTGCTGCGCTCGGCCATCACCGGCACCGAGATCGATCTGCTCGACTGCTCGCAGGCACCCCTGGCAATCCAGGCTGGCGACGTGCTGATTCTCGCCAGCGACGGCATCCATACGATCTCCGAGGCGGAGATCGAGCGGATCGTGGGTGCCGCGGCAACGCCGCATGAGGCCGCCGAGGGCCTGCTCGCGGCCGTCGCCGCCGCCAATCACCCGCACCAGGACAATACGACCCTGGTGGTCGTGCGCATTACGCCCTGAGCCCTTCCGGACGGTCAGCCCTCTCGCCACCACTCAAGCAAAGGGTCGATGACAGTCGCCAGGGTCTGTCTCCGTTTGCAGATCGCGCCGTCACCGCATCACGGTGTGCCGTTGCGGCCGTGCTCGCGGAACGGCGGGCGCTGCGCGAGACGGTCGTAGTAGGCGGCGACGGCAGGGAATGGGGGCTTTGGGAAGTCGACCGTGTACCAGCGGTTGACGACGAGGCCGGCGGGAATGTCGCCAATCGTGAAGTCGGCGCCCATGACATAGGGACCGGCCTCGGCGAGATGGTCCTCCAGCACCTGCATCTGCGCCGCCCAGTCCTTGGCCCCGCTCTCGGCCTGGCCGGCAAACGCCGGGTTTCCCACAACGAGGTCATGGAACACGGAGCGCATGCCCTGGGCGAATTCAGTCGAGGCCCAGTCCATCCAGGCCTCGATGGTCGCCCGCAGCCGGAGACTTGTAGGATAAAGATCGGCGCGGCCGTGCTTGTCGGCAAGGTAACGAACGATGGTGTTGCTCTCGCGCAGGCGGAAGTCGCCGTCGTCGATCACCGGCACCACGCCCACCGGGTTGATCGCACGAAAGGCCGGCTCGCTCGTCGAACGAAAATCGCGGCCCCAATCCTCCCTGTCGTAGGGCAGGCCGAGCTCGCCGAGCATCCACAGTACCTTGCGGACGTTGATTGAGTTGGCGCGTCCGTAGACCTTGAGCATTGCCGGCATCTCCCCATGGCGCTAACGATTCGTGCGTTTGGCGCGGCCGGGGGCGTACCGTCCAGCTCGCTCGCAGCCGCGTCAACGCGCTTCCACCTTTATTCAGCTCCGGTGGTCGCTGAGCCAAGCGCCATCTCCTGGAGCCAACGCTTGGTGTCATTGCTGCCTTGCCCCCTGCGATGCGGCAAGTCAGGCGAGCCGGGTTGGCGGGGCGCCGCCGCGGAACCAAAAAGAACACATTTCGGTTAACTTCTTGCTCCAATTAGCACAACTTATATCAAATCTGAGACTAACCGGCAGGATCATGTGAGTGACGTTGGAAACAGGCTGTGATGTCCCACCTATCGACCCTGATCAGGGGGGAGCTTCCCGCGTCCACAGGGTGCCGGCGCTTTGCCCCACGGCTGAGAGGCCTGAGATGCAAAGCGTCCAAGGCGGCCTCAGTGTGGTATCATTGAACCGGTAAAGTCTCACATACCTTTCAGCGGGAAAAACGAGGGCTGGGTCACTCCAGAAGCACGCTTGCAACGACTCATTGACGACAATCACAGGTTGAGGAAAAGAGCAACCAAAGAGGATCAGCGGTTGAACGTCCTGGGCAAAGCTCTGGCCGTGCTGCAGACCGTTGCCGATCACCCGCACGGGGTCGGCCTCCCCGATATCGCAAACAAGCTCGGCTTGCCACGGCAGACGGTGCACCGCGTGCTCGGCCAGTTGCGCGACAATGGGCTTCTGCTGCGCGATCCCGTCCGGGAGCGCTTCTCGATCGGGCCGCGCCTCATCCAGCTCTCGCTGTCGGCCCTTGGATCGAACAATCCATGGGCGCCGGTGCGATCGGCCCTGCAGGAGCTGGTCGATGAGGTTGGCGAGACCTGCAATATCGGCGTGCTGGACGGCCTCGACTACGTCTATATCGATCGCATCGAGTGCCAGTGGCCGCTGCGCATCCACCTGGAGGTTGGCCAGCGCACGGCAGCGCATTGCATCGCCGGCGGCAAGGTCCTGCTCGCGTCTCTGGAGCCACAATTGCGCGGCCGCCTGCTCCGCAGCCGGAAGCTGGTCGCCCGCACCTCCCGCTCCATCACGCGCATCAGCGATCTTGAGGCGGAGCTAGAGAAGGTACGCGAGCGCGGCTTCGGCACCAATGATGAGGAAAACTTCGACGGCATTGTCTCCGTGGCTGTTCCCATTATGGACGCGCACGGGCGTGTCGTTGCCGCGCTCACCATGCACGGCCCTATCCCGCGGCTTACGCCGCAGGTGTGCGAGGAAGCGGTGCCGCGCCTGCACCTGGCGGCCCAGCGTATCGCCGCCGCCTGGGAGCTGACTGAGCCGGCATAAGCTGAAGCGGCAGTCAGATCGAGACGTCCGCCTCACCAGCGAGCGTGCGCGATGGTGCGGACTTCCGCATCATCGCACGAGCGTGGCGGCTCATAAGCTTCGCAGAATTCGCTGGTTGGGGATTTCTCGTCCTGGCCTTATATTACCCATCGTCGTCGCTCATGTGAGCGCGGCCGCGGTGATTTCGGCAAGCAGCTTGCGCCGCGAGATCAAACGCTAAGGTGCCACGAGGTGTCTTCGTGGACTCCCCGGAAAGGAGTTGCCCCATGACACAGTCTGCAAAGACCTTTGCACAGACCATGGCTGCACGCTTTATGTCCGTACTGTCCCAAGGCTGCTGGCGAATGTCAGCGTGCCAACGGTGTTGTTGACGCTCTGTCAACCCAGTCAGGCCACAAGACGGACCTGACGCACAGTCGCATTTCGCACAGAATCATGAGCAAGCAGGACTCCGGCGCTTCGCCGGTGCATGGGATAACTATGTCCGAAGGCTATACCATTGACGGCCTCGACGACGAGGCTGCGGGAATTGTCGTGCGCTACGACGGCGAACGCGGTTTCCGCTTCCACTCTGCGAGCAAGGCCTATCAGGCGCTCGACGGCCACGTGTTTGCCACTCCGGCCGCCGCGCAGCGCGCGGCACGCGAGGTGGCTCGCATCCGTGGAACGCGGGCGAGACCGCCGCACCAGGGCGGCGTGTCATGAGGCGCGGCGGGCGGGTTGCGACAGGATACTGTCAATGCCGTCGCATCCCGCAGCGACCGACGCGCAAAATCGCGTCGATTTTGATGTGCTCGATGGCGAGAGCAAGCTGCGCGTGCTGATGTCAGGCTGGATGCGCGGGCGCGATGATCGGGAAGTCCGCACCACTCATCGCGCACGCCGAGCGTCTCGATCTCAATCGCGCCAACAAGCATAGGACTGGCTCGTGTCATTCAGATTGTAAAATCTGCTCCAATCTTGTGGCATTCTGTGACGAATTTCACGATCAGCTGCCACGTTCGGGTGCCGCGGCGTGCGGTGGAACGTGACCGCGCCATCCGGATGCCACTGGCCGGGCCCGCAATGGCCCGGCCTTTTCCTTTTGCGCACACCGGCGACGGTGGCGGGAACCGTGCCGATCGGACGGCATTTCAGGCCGGATGCTTAGCTCATGAATTCTTCTTGGTACGAGGGCTGCGGCGCTATCGCTAGGGTGACACTGCACACGCACTAACCACGAACGAGGCACAGATGATCGTCTCCCTGCTCAGTCGATACGTCCTGGCGTTGGGGCTGCTGGCTGTCGCCGGTTGGCAAATGGCCGAGGCGCAGACCACCAGGCTGCTCAATGTCTCCTACGACCCGACGCGCGAGCTCTACCAGGAGTTCAATGCAGCGTTTGCCAAGTATTGGAAGGCCAAGACCGGCCAGGACGTCTCGATCAGGCAGTCGCACGGCGGCGCCGGCAAGCAGGCCCGTGCCGTGATCGACGGCCTGGAAGCCGACGTGGTGACGCTGGCGCTCGCCTACGACATCGACGCCATTGCCGAGAGGGCCAAGCTGATTCCGGCGGATTGGCAGAAGCGCCTGCCTCACAACTCGTCGCCCTACACCTCCACCATCGTCTTCCTGGTCCGCAAGGGGAATCCGAAGGGCATCAAGGACTGGAACGACATCATCAAGCCTGGCATCGAGGTGATCACCCCGAACCCGAAGACCTCGGGCGGTGCGCGCTGGAACTACCTGGCAGCGTGGGCCTACGCCCTCGCCCAGCCCGGCGGGTCCGAAGGCACCGCCAAGGAGTTCGTCAAGAAGCTCTACAAGAACGTGAAGGTGCTCGATTCGGGCGCCCGCGGCTCAACCAACACTTTTGTGCAGCGCGGTATCGGCGACGTGCTGGTGGCCTGGGAAAACGAAGCGTTTCTCTCTATCATCGAAGTGGGACCCGGCCAGCTCGAGATCGTCGTCCCAAGCCTCTCGATTCTGGCCGAGCCGCCTGTAGCAGTGGTCGACAAGATGGTCGACAAGCACGGCACGCGCGAAGTCGCCACCGAGTATCTGAAGTACCTGTATTCGCCTGAAGGTCAGGAGATCGCCGGCAAGAACTACTATCGTCCGCGCGATCCCAAGGTGGCGGAGAAATATGCCAAGATCTTCCCGAACGTGAAGCTTTTCACCATCGACGACGTGTTCGGCGGCTGGCAGAAGGCACAGAAGATCCACTTCGACGACGGCGGCGTGTTCGACCAGATCTACGTCAAGTAATAGCAGGCTGGGAGCCATGGATTCGGGGCCGCCGGCGCGGCGACCCGGCTAGCTGGAGCATCACCGATGCAGCTTGGATTTTCCATCCGCCTCACTTACGGGTTCTCAAGCCAGATCATGGTCGGGTGCTGATGGCTCAGGCACGCACACGCAGGGTGTTGCCCGGCTTCGGGCTGTCAATGGGCTATGCCCTGGCCTACATGTCTCTGATCGTCCTGATCCCGCTTACCGCCGTCTTCATCAAGACGACCGAGCTTTCATTCCCGGAGTTCTGGGAGACAGTGACCTCGCCGCGGGTGATGGCCTCCTATCGCCTGAGCTTCGGCGCCGCACTGCTGGCGGCGGCCATCAACGTGCTGTTCGGCTTCCTGCTGGCGTGGTCGCTGGTGCGCTACAGATTCCCTGGCAAGCGGATCGTCGACGCCCTGGTGGACTTGCCGTTCGCCCTGCCGACGGCTGTCGCCGGCATCTCGCTTACCGCACTCTACGCCCGGAACGGCTGGCTCGGCCAATACCTGGAGCCTCTCGGCCTCAAGGTGGCGTTCACGCCGCTCGGCGTGCTGGTGGCGCTCATCTTCATCGGTCTGCCGTTTGTGGTGCGTACTGTGCAGCCGGTTCTCGAGGATCTCGATACCGAGGTGGAGGAGGCCGCCGCCAGCCTCGGCGCCGGGCGCTGGCAGACCATGCTGCGCGTCGTGCTGCCGACCTTGGTCCCTGCGCTGCTCACCGGCTTCGCCCTCGCCTTTGCGCGCGCCGTCGGCGAGTACGGCTCGGTGATTTTCATCGCCGGCAACATGCCGATGGTATCGGAGATCACGCCGCTCATCATCATCACCAAGCTGGAGCAGTATGACTATGCTGGAGCGACGGCGGTGGCCGCCGTGATGCTCGTGGTGTCGTTCACCCTGCTGCTCACCATCAACGGTCTCCAGAGCTGGACCGATCGGCGCTCAGCGAAGGCTTCCTGACATGCCAGTGGCAGCACCCGCATCCGGCCACGCAGCGAGCCGCGCCGAGCGTTTCGAATCCAATGCGGCGACGCGCGATCCGCCCTGGATCAAGCTGCTCGTTCTCGGCGTCTCGCTCGGCTTCTTCGCATTGTTTCTTCTGATGCCCCTGATGGCCGTTTTCGTCGAGGCATTCCGCAAGGGCTGGGAGGTGTACGCCGCCGCGCTGGTCGAGCCGGACGCGTACGCCTCGATCAGGCTGACGCTGATCGTGGCTGCCATCGCCGTTCCGCTCAATCTGGTGTTCGGCATCGCCGCGGCGTGGGCGATCACCAAGTTCGATTTCCGCGGCAAGCAGTTCCTGATCACCCTTATCGATCTGCCATTCTCGGTCTCACCGGTAATCTCGGGCCTGATCTTCGTGCTTGTGTTCGGCGCCCAGGGCTGGCTCGGCCCATGGCTCAGCGAGCACGGCATCAAGATCATCTTCGCCGTGCCCGGTATCGTGCTGGCGACCATCTTCGTCACCTTCCCGTTCGTGGCGCGCGAGCTCATTCCGCTGATGCAGGCGCAGGGTCGCGACGAGGAGGAGGCCGCCTTGGTGCTGGGCGCCTCCGGCTGGCAGATGTTCCGCAAGATTACGCTGCCCAACATCAAATGGGCGCTGCTCTATGGCGTCATTTTGTGCAACGCACGCGCCATGGGCGAGTTCGGTGCCGTCTCCGTCGTCTCGGGCCATATCCGCGGTCTGACCAACACCATGCCTCTGCACGTGGAGATTCTCTACAACGAGTACCAGTTCTCGGCCGCGTTCGCGGTTGCGTCATTGCTGGCGATGCTGGCTCTGGTAACTCTGGTGGTAAAAACCTACGTGGAATGGAGGTCGGCTGAGATCTCAAAGAAGGGCGAGGCGCTCGGAGCATCGACATGAGCATCGAGGTCAAGGGCATCCGCAAGACGTTCGGCCAGTTCGTCGCTCTCGAGGACATCTCGCTGGCGTTCCCCACCGGCGAGCTCAACGCCCTGCTCGGCCCGTCCGGCTGCGGCAAGACCACGCTGCTGCGGATCATTGCCGGCCTGGAATTTGCTGATGACGGCCAGGTGCTGTTCGATGGGCACGACGCCTCGGAGCGGGACGTGCGCGAGCGCCAGGTGGGCTTCGTCTTCCAGCACTACGCCCTGTTCCGCCACATGTCGGTGTTCGAGAACGTGGCTTTCGGCCTGCGCGTCAAGCCGCGCAAGCAGCGTCCGCCCGAGGCATTCATCAGCAAGCGGGTGAGCGAGCTGCTCGATCTGGTCCAGCTCGGCTGGCTGGCGCACCGCTATCCGCCGCAACTCTCGGGCGGGCAACGCCAGCGCATCGCCCTGGCGCGCGCGCTGGCCGTGGAGCCGCGCGTGCTGCTGCTCGACGAGCCGTTCGGCTCGCTCGACGCCAAGGTGCGCAAGGAGCTGCGCCAGTGGCTGCGCCGCCTGCACGATGAGCTGCACATCACCTCCATCTTCGTCACCCACGACCAGGACGAGGCGATGGAGGTTGCCGACCGGGTTGTGCTCATGAACAAGGGGAGGGTCGAGCAGACCGGGCCAACCCAGGACGTCTACGAGAGCCCGGCCACGGCATTCGCCTACAGCTTCCTCGGCGCCGTCAACCAGCTGCCAGGCCGCGTCGAAGGCGAGAAGCTGCGGGTCGGTGACGCCACTGTCCCCCTCGCAGAGTGCTCCGGCGTGCACGGCGAGCAGGAGGTGATCGCCTATGCGCGTCCGCACGAGCTCGACATCGTGCTCACCTGCGATGCCAAGAGCGAAGGCGTTCCGGCCTTGGTGCGGCGCGTGCTGGTGAGCGGCGCCGTCGCGCGGGTGGAACTGACTGGCGACCGCTGCAGCAAGGAGGGCGCTGGGCCGCCGCGCTTCGAGGTGGAGATTACGCGCGAGCGGCTGGCGCAACTCAACCTGCAGCCCGGTCAGACCGTACGCTTGACCTCGTCTCGGCTCAGGGTGTTTCCGCTGGAGCGCCAAATTTGAGGTGAGCGATCAGCCGTCTGCTGCGCGGGAGGCGCCTGACGCGGCAGCGCCGGGTCAGGCTCGGCGCCCGTCTTGGCGGTCAGCTCGACCTTGGCCTCCGGCCGGCTGGCCTGGGCATACGCCAGCACCGCGGCCTTGACCACGCTCTCCGGCAGCGCCGGTGAGCACAGCTCGATGAAGCGGTAGGCATAGGTGCGCTGGTAGCTGCCGCGACGCAAGGCGATCATGGTCGTGTTGGGCTGGAACAGGTGGCCGCTGTCGAGCAGCCGGAGCCCGGTATCGCGCTTGGAGCTGAACGCCATCGCCGCAATGATGCCCACGCCGAGCCCCAGCTCGACATAGGCCTTGAGCACATCGGCATCCATGGCCGACACGGCGATATCGGGAGTCAATCCAGCGTCGGCAAATGCCCGGTCGATGCTGCCACGCCCGGTGAAGCCTTCGTGGTAGGTGATGATCGGCCACTCGGCGAGCGCCTCCAGCGTCAGCGTCTCGGCCTTGTCGAGAGGGTGCCCCCTGGGAACCACCACACCGTGGCGCCAGCTGTAGAACGGGAACGCCGCGAACGACGGCACGGTGCGCAGCGCCTCGGTGCAGATGCCGATATCGGCTGCGCCGCCTGCCAGCATAGATTCGATCTCCGCCGGGCTTCCCTGATGCAGCGTCAGATGCACCTTGGGGTAGGCGTTGCGGAATGCAGCGACCACGTGCGGCAGCACGTAGCGTGCCTGCGTGTGCGTGGTGGCGATCACCAGCTTGCCCTGCTCGCGGTTGGAGAACTGCTCGCCCAGGCGCTTGATGTTGGCGGTGTCCGCCAGCACGCGATCGACGATCTCCATCATTTCCTTGCCGGGGTCGGTCAGCCCAAGGAGCCGCTTGCCACGGCGCACGAACAGCTCGACGCCCAGTTCGTCCTCCAGATCCTTGATGTGCTTGCTCACGCCGGATTGCGAGGTGAACAGAGAGTTGGCAACCTCAGTCAGATTGAAGTTGCGGCGCACCGTCTCGCGCACGATGCGAAGCTGCTGGAAGTTCATGGGTAATCCCGCGTCCTGCCCGCCGTAGCGCCTTACGACCCGACCGCAAAAAGGCTAGCGCAGGATTTTTCAACGCGGAACTACCCATAGAAAAGAAAATGCGAATTCCCTCAATTCCCTGTGGTCCAGACGAAAAATATTACCAATAAGGCACCAAGCGCTGCGTTGTTGCCATGATCTCAGGCCTTCCGCGGGAGCACCACGCGGATGGTGCTCGGACGCTTCGCAGTGCCGGCCCATTCCGCCTCGCCGCCATGCTGGCGGGCGATCTGGCGGACCAGCGTCAGGCCGAGGCCAGCGCCGGTGGTGCGGTCGGAGCCGGTGACGCGGTAGAACGGCATGAACACCCGCTCGCGGTCGCCAGGCGCCACGCCGGGGCCGCAGTCGCTGACGGTGAGGGTCGCATGGTTGCCATTGGGGCTGCCGTTTGCACCTTCGGGACACACCTCGATATACACCGGTGGCGTGCCGTGCCGCTGCGCGTTCTCGATCAGGTTGCGGACCATGCGTCGGAGCAGCGCGCTGTCGCCGCACACGCTGACGGGTGCCCCGGACACCGTGCAGTCCTCGTAGCGGGCCGCCTCCTCGGCAGCGAGCGCCAGCAGATCGACGTCCTCGCGCCGGCCCAGCGCGCCCACAGCATCCAGACGGCTCGACAGCAGGATCTCGCCGATCAGCGCATCGAGCTCGGCGATGTCGCGCTCCAAGGCTGCTTTGCGCTGCGTGTGAAGATGGGAGTCCGCCTCGTCCTTCAGCAGCTCCACGCCCATGCGAACGCGCGACAGCGGTGTTCGAAGCTCATGCGAGGCGTTGGCGAGCAGGAGCTTGTGCGAGCCCACAAGATCCTCAATGCGGGCAGCGGCGCGGTTGAAGCTCGCGGCCAGCATGGCCACCTCGTCCTTGCCTTCCACCTGCACGCGGGCAGACAAGTCGCCAGCGCCCAGCTGCTCGACACCGGTCTGCAGCCGCTCCAGCCGTCGCGTCAGCCGCCGCACCAGCGGGTAGGCGCAGATGGCCACCGCCACGGCGATAGCACCCAGGAAGCCGATCAGACGAAGCACCGGATGCCAGGGCGACCTTCCCCGCACACGTGCGACCAGCCAGCGGCCGTCGGGCAGTCGAAACGACCAGGCCGGCCCGCCGCCATGCCGGTAAACCCAGCCGCCCGTCTCGTGCGGACCGGGCGGCGCCAACGGCCGGCCGGCGGCGGCGATGGGGTGCAATCCCTGGTCGAACAGGGCCAGGTCCATCTTGAGGCCGTCGTGGATGCGATCGAGGATGCGCTGGTGCTCGGCGTGATCGGCGGCTGGCGGCAGCAGCTGGGCCACCAGCTCGCCGGCCAGCTCGAACCCCTCGTGCGTCGGCGCGTCGCCAGGCGCGAAGCGCCACATCATGCCGCCGAACAGCACCACCAGCATCAGGCTGGCGATAATCGTCAGATAGAATTGCTTGTAGAGGCGATGCATCTTTTCACATGGAACGCAGATGAGGTCCGCTTAGTCCTGCGCCTTGGCAAAGACGTAGCCGGCGCCGCGCACGGTGATGACCCGGCGCGGCTTCTTCGGATCGTCCTCGATCGCCGCGCGGATGCGTGAGATGTGCACGTCAATGGAGCGATCGAAAGCCTCCAGCGGCGCCGCCTTCATCAGATCCATCAGGACCTCGCGCGACATGACGCGGCCGGCGTGCTCGGCCAGCTCCAGAAGCAGTCCGAA
>DASURA010000067.1:0-13765 GCA_036280295.1 Hyphomicrobiaceae bacterium | reverse complement strand
GCTCCTTCTGCCTCTCGCTCATTATTTGACTGACTGCGGGCGATTGTCATCACCTGTTCCGGCGTTGCCATAGCTTCGGCATGGGACGGAGGTATGCAGGAGGCAACGTGCAGAGTCGTGCATTCCGCGAGCGAGACCCGATGCTCCTGCCGACAGAGCCATGCCTCGATCAGCTTGCGCGCTCGCCTGTCAGCTTAGTGGCACGGGGTAAGACCCCTCGCGCTGGAGCGTAGGGTGCAATAAGGCGATAGCCGCATTGCACCGTTTCGGCCGTTTACGGCGCAAGGCGCTCCGCTTATTGCACCCTACGAGATCGCCGCGAACGGGAAGTGATAGCCGCGCCACTCGGGCGGCGCCGGCGTGCCCCACACGTTCATCTCGCGCACGTTGCCGGGGCGCGCCAGGTTGGTGATGACGTTGGGCACGTAGGTGTCGTCATCGGCAATCAGGGCCATGCCGCCGGCGCACTCGATCATCGCGCCGGAGGCATCCGTATAATAGGCATAGGTGTTGTCGCCCGGACGGTGCCGGCCGGGGCCCCACATCAGCTGCTTGCCGACACGATCCAGCGTATCGCCGAGGCGCAGGTACTGGTTGAACTCCAGCAGCTCGAACGAGTAGTGGTGCAGGCCGACCTTGCCTTTGACGAGGCCCAGGATGTGGTGCTGGCGATTGCCGCCGTACATCCATGACAGGCTGTCATCCACCAGCCGCTCCGACAGCCGCAGGCCGCCGATCGCCTCCAGCTGCGCCCGCGTGGCCGCCGGATCGGGCGTGATCAGGTTCATGTGGTCCATGCGGTTGGCGCCGACCCCGGTGGTGGGATGGCGGCGGTCGTAGATGCCGTCGCGGATGGGAGTGTGGATCTCGAAGCGCAGCCCCTCGGGCGTGGCGAAGGTGACGCCGGCCGCCATGCAGTCGAGGCTGGGCGTGGTGGAAAGGATGCGGCAGCCGGCCTCGGCGATGCGGGCCTCGGCGGCGCGCACGGCATCGGCGGTCAGCGCCTCCAGGCCGATGGTGTGGGTGGCGTTCTCCTCAGCCTGCCGCAGCACCAGCTCGGCCTTGCGGCCGTTGGCGCTCAGCCACACCTGCCCGGCTTCGCGATGCGTCACGCGCAGGCCCAGGATCTCGGTGGCGTCGCGGACGACAGCCTCCGGATCGGTGACGTTGAGCTTGAGGTGCCCGATTGCATGCACGATGAACGCCATGGCTTCCTCCCCAGGACGCCGGCCGTCGCTTCCGGCTTTGCATGAGGTGTAGGGCAAGCCTGAGAAGCGAGCAACAATTTTCGAAAATGCTGCCAATATCGAAAATGCAGGCAGCCTTGATCTGCGTCGGGATTCTTGATGCCGGTGTCAGACAAGGAGAGTCTGACACCGTCGGCTAACGGGCGCCATCCAGGATCTCCAAGACCGTCTCGGCGGGACGGCACAGGCGCACGCCCTTGGGCGTGACCACGATCGGGCGCTCGATCAGGATCGGATGGGCGACCATCATCTCGATGAGCTGGGCATCGGTCCACTTGGGATCGTCGAGCCCCAGCTCGTCGTAGGGCGGACCTTTGCGGCGCAGCACCTCGCGGACCGACCGCCCCGAGGCCTTGATCAGCTCGGCAAGGCGTTTGCGCGTCGGCGGCGTCTTCAGGTACTCGACAATCTCGGGCTCGACGCCGGCGTCGCGGATCATCGCCAGCACGTTGCGCGAGGTGCTGCACTTGGGATTGTGGTAGATGGTGACAGCCATGACCTCTGCCTCATGTCCACACGACGGCGCCAGGTATCAACGCACCGACGCAATAGACATAGCCCGCCATCGCCGGCTCCGCCACCATCGGCGATGACCATGGCGCCTGTGCCCTGATCGCGAGGCAGGGGGCGCGGCGCCATCATGGCCCGGAAGCCCGGGAGGCGATCCGCATCAAGAGGAAGCCGATCTCGATGCGGCCGGTGCTTGCCAGCACAGGTGGGGTTTGCGGGAATGGCCAATGGGGAATGACGAATGGCGGGTTTATAGGCGGCAATCGAGGCACCTTCGCCACTCGCCATTTGCGCCGGTCTATTCCTCATACCCCTCGATGACCACCAGATCGCCGGTGCTGGCCTCGCTGCGGATTTTTATGGCGGCCTGGTACTCGGGCGACTCGTAGCAGGCCTTGGCAATGGCGTAGCTCTCGAACTCGATCACCACATGGCGCCGGCCGGCGAGCATGCCCTCCGGCACCTCGCACACACCGTTGCGGACGAGGAAACGCGCGCCGTACTTCTTGAACGCCGTCGCGTTGGCGGCGATGTAGTCCTTGTATCGCTCTGGGTTGGTGATCTCGACGTGCCCGATCCAGTAGCCCTTCTTGGCCATCGGTGTGCTCCTCCAAGTGAGATGGTCTGCGGTGAGTCATCAATGCTGGACGACAACTCTGACGGTGCTCCTCGCGATTGTCACGCGGTGAGCCTGGGCGCCGCTCGATCAAGCCGAGCTCACCAGAAAATGCTTCGACCAGGGTCCGGCTTGGGAGTAGACTTACCTCATGGTCGCGGCATTTCGACAATGCGACCGGTGCGCCTTGTGCGCACCACCTCCCAACACCTCGCTCTCCACAGCATGAAGGACCAGCCCCATGCGTTACGAGGCGCCGAGCTCGCTTGACCAGGCGGTGGCGCTGCTGGCGGCAGAGCCGGGCGAGGCGCGCGTGCTCGCCGGCGGCACCGACCTGCTGGTGCAGCTGCGCACCGACCTGATCGAGCCGGCGCTGCTCGTCGATGTGAAGCGCATCGCCGAGATGCGGGAGGTGATCGAGGAGGGTGGCGGCTTGCGTATCGGTGCCGCCGTCAGCGGGGCCGAGCTCAAGGAGCATCCGAAGCTCAAGACGATGTGGCCCGGTGTCATCGAGGCCGCCAACCTGATCGGCTCCACCCAGGTGCAGGGCCGCGCCACCCTCGGGGGCAACCTGTGCAACGGCTCGCCGGCCGCCGACAGCGTGCCAGCCCTGATCGCCGCAGGCGCCATCGCCCTGATCGCCGGCCCCGGCGGGCGGCGCGAGCTGCCGGTTGAGGAGGTGATGCTCGCCCCGCGCCGGCTGGCGCTGGCCAAAGGCGAGATCGTCACCTCGTTCCTGCTTCCGCCCAGGCCGGCCCACACCGGCGACGCCTACCTGCGTTTTATTCCGCGCACAGAGATGGATATCGCCGTGGCCGGCTGCGGCATATGCCTGACGCTCGACGCCGGCGGCTCCTGCACGGCGGCGCGGGTGGCGCTCGGAGCGGTGGCGCCGCGCCCGCTGCTGGTGCCCGCGGCGGGCAGGGCGCTGATCGGCACCAAGATGGACGCCGCCGCCCTGGAGGCGCTCGATGCCGCGGCGCAGGCGGCGTGCCGGCCGATCGATGACAAGCGCGGCACACGGGGGTTCCGCACCAAGGTCGCGGGCGTGCTGGCGCGCCGCGTGGCGGCGATTGCCTACGACCGGGCGAGGAGAGCAGCCTGATGGCCAAGCATCACATCACCGCAGCCGTCAACGGCGATCCCGTCGAGCTTCTGTGCGAGACCGAGGAGACGCTGCTGGATGCCCTGCGCGACGGGCTCGGCCTCACCGGCACCAAGGAAGGCTGCTCAACGGGTGACTGCGGCGCCTGCAGCGTCATCGTCGACGGGCGCCTGGTATGCTCCTGCCTGATGCTGGCGGTGGAGGCCGAGGGCAAGTCGGTCGCCACCATCGAAGGGCTGGCCCAGGACGGGAACGGCGGCGAGACGCTGCACCCGCTGCAGCGCAAGTTCCTGGAGCACGCCGCCCTGCAGTGCGGCATCTGCACGCCGGGGCTCCTGATGGCGGCCAAGGCGTTGCTCGACAGGTCGCCGGAGCCCACCGAGACGGAGGTGCGCTACTGGCTCGCCGGCAACCTGTGCCGCTGCACCGGCTACGACAAGATCGTGCGGGCCGTGCTCGACGCTGCCGCCGAGATGAGGGGAGCCTGAGCCATGCAGAAGCAGACTGACACCAAGGCGGGCGCCAACCAGCTCGACTGGATCGGCACCCGCCCGATCCGCCCCGACGGCGTCGACAAGGTGACGGGTCGCGCCCGCTTCGGTGCCGATCTCGCCCTGCCGGGCCAGCTTGTCGGCAGGGTGCTGAGGAGCCCGTATCCGCACGCCCGCATCCGCGCCATCGACTTGAGTGCGGCGGCGGCGTTGCCGGGCGTGAAGGCGATCGTCACTGCCGACGACTTTGCCGACCAGGGCTCGCAGCTCTATGCCGCCGGCGAGCAGACCGTCGACTATCGCGACATGGTCCGCAACGTGATGGCGCGCGAGAAGGTGCTTTACGAGGGCCACGCCGTGGCCGCCGTCGCCGCCACCAGCACCGCGATCGCCAAGCGGGCGCTGCGGCTCATCAAGGTGGACTACGAGCCGCTGCCGCATGTCATCGACGTGGTCGAGGCCATGCGCCCTGGCGCACCGCTCTTGCACGACGACCTGGTCACCGCCGGCGTGGAGCCGCGGCCCGGCCGGCCCTCCAACATCGCCAAGCGCATAGAGATCGGCCACGGCGACGTGGTCGCCGGCTTCGGCCTCGCGGACGTCATCATTGAGCGCAGCTACACGACCAAGCCGGTGCATCAGGGCTACATCGAGCCGCACGCGGTGGTGGCCTCCGTCTCCGAGGACGGTCAGGCGGATGTGTGGGTAACGACGCAGGGCCACTGGATGGTGCGGGCCATGTGCGCCCGGCTCCTGGGCTGGGAGACCTCCAAGATCCGCGTCACCGCCTCGGAGATCGGCGGCGGCTTCGGCGGCAAGACGGTGGTGTACCTGGAGCCGGTGGCGCTGCTGCTGGCCAAGAAGGCGCGCCGGCCGGTGAAGATGGTGATGACGCGCGAGGAGGTGTTCCGCGCCTCGGGGCCCACATCCGGCGCGCACATGCGCGTCAAGATCGGCGCCCGCAAGGACGGCCGCATCGTCGCCGCCGAGGCGGAGCTCGCCTACCAGGCCGGCGCCTTCGCCGGCTCGCCGGTGGGGGCCGGCGCCATGTGCGCCTTCGCGCCCTACGACGTGGGCAACGTCAAGGTGGTTGGCTTCGACGTCGTCACCAACCGGCCAAAGGTCGCCGCCTACCGTGCGCCCGGCGCGCCGATCTCCGAGTTCGCCGTGGAGAGCGCGGTGGACGAACTGGCGCAGCAGCTGGGGATCGACCCAATCGAGCTGCGGCTGAGAAACGCCGCCAGGCAGGGAACCAAGGCGGCGTACGGACCGAAGCTCGGCCCCGTCGGCCTCATCGAGACCCTGGAGGAGGCCAAGGCGCATCCACATTGGAGCGCCCCGCTCGGCAAGCACCAGGGGCGGGGCATCGCCTCGGGCTTCTGGTTCAACGTCGGCGGCGAGACCTCCGTATCCCTCCAGCTCAACGAGGATGGCACGCTATCCTTGACCGCTGGCACGCCCGACATCGGCGGCCTGCGCGCCTCGCTGTGCATGATGGCGGCGGAGGAGCTGGGGCTGGACATGGGCAAGATCCGCGTCCAGATCGGCGATACCGGCCAGCTCGGATACAACATGCTGACCGGCGGCAGCCGCTCCACCTTCTCCAGCGGCCTGGCGACGGTGGAAGCCGCCCGCGAGGTGATGCGCGAGGCCTGCAAGCGCGCCGCCAAGCTGTGGGAGCTGCCGGAGGAGGCGGTCGAGTACAGCCGCGGCGCGGTCCGCCCCGCCGGCGCCAATGCCGGCAAGCATGCCCCCATGACGCTGCGCGAGATCGCCGCCAGCGCCGGCAAGACCGGCGGCCCGATTGCCGGCTACGCCCGCATCAATGCCCAGGGCGCGGCGCCGAGCTTCGCCACCCACATCGCCGACGTCGAGGTGGATCCGGAGACTGGAAAGGTGACGGTGCTGCGCTATACCGCGATCCAGGATGCGGGCCGCGCCATCCATCCGAGCTATGTCGAAGGCCAATTCCAGGGCGGCGCCGCCCAGGGCATCGGCTGGGCGCTCAACGAGGAATACATCTACGGGCCTGACGGACGGCTGGAGAATGCGGGCTTTCTCGACTACCGCATGCCGGTCGCCTCTGACCTGCCGATGATCGACACCGTCATCGTCGAGGTGCCGAACCCGCGCCATCCCTACGGCGTTCGCGGCGTCGGCGAGACCGGCATCGTGCCGCCGCTGGCCGCCATCGCCAATGCTGTTGCCAATGCCACCGGCGTCCGCTTCCTCGACCTGCCGATGTCGCCACCCCGGGTGCTCGCGGCGCTGGAGGGGGCGCGGGGAAAGAGAGAGTAGGTGCAATAGGCGCAGCGCATTGCATCGAATGGCCGTCGCGAATAGCAAGGGTGAACACGGTGCAATGCGCCTTCGGCTTATTGCACCCTACGACCTGCGCGGCGTCGGCGAGGCCGGCATCGCGTCGCTGCCGATCCGTCGGCGCGTGGGCTCCAAATCGTTTGGGGGCCTCGCCCTTGCATAGATCCACCGATCAAGGATTATGCCGCCATTGATTGGGGCGCCCCCTTCGTCTCGGCCATTGCGCCGGCCTCGGCCATCATCGGCCCCAGACGTCGGAGGCGGAGGGGAAGCTCCCAATGCCCGTGTGGGTTGGGCCAAAGCCGCAGGCTGGGTCGCGCCGCCGCCCGATCCGGCCTGCGGTGGCGGCCAGTGTGGACGACATCCCCTCTCCCCGCTTGCGGAAGGCGTAGGGTGCAACAAGCGCAGCGCATTGCACCGAATGGCGTTCGCGAATACCAAGGACGGACACGGTGCAATGCGCCTTCGGCTTATTGCGCCCTACGGCCCTGCGGCCCCTACAGGATGAACTTGCTCAGATCCGCGTTCTTGGCGAGGTCGCCGATCCGGGCCTCCACGTAGGCGGCGTTGATGGTGACGGTCTCGCCGTCCTTGTCCGTGGCGTCGAAGGAGATCTCGTCGAGCACCCGCTCCATCACCGTCTGCAGCCGGCGGGCGCCGATGTTCTCGACCGTGGTGTTGACCTGGGCGGCCATGGCCGCCAGCGCGTCGATGGCATCTTCGGTGAACACCAGCCGAAGGCCCTCCGTCGCCATCAGGGCGACGTACTGCTTGATGAGGCTCGCCTCCGGCTCCACCAGGATGCGGCGGAAGTCCTCCTTGGTGAGCGGTCTCAGCTCGACGCGGATCGGCAGCCGGCCCTGCAGCTCGGGCAGCAAGTCGGCAGGCTTGGCCATGTGGAATGCGCCTGACGCGATGAAGAGGATATGGTCGGTCTTCACCGGGCCGTGCTTGGTAGAGACGGTGGTGCCTTCGAGCAGTGGCAGCAGGTCGCGCTGCACGCCTTCTCGCGAAACATCGGCGCCGACACGCCCGCCCTCGGAGCGGGAGCAGATCTTGTCGATCTCGTCCAGGAAGACGATGCCGTCGTTCTCGACAATGCGGACGGCGTCCTGCACGACCTGGTCCTGGTCGAGCAGCTTGTCGCTCTCCTGCGCGAGCAGCACCTCGTAGGCCTGGCCGACCGTCATGCGGCGCGGCTTGGTGCGTCCTCCCAGCGCCTTGCCCAGCATCTCGCTCAGGTTGATCATGCCAACTTGGCCGCCACCGGGGATATCGAACGTGGGAAGCTGCGGGCCGCCCTCGGCCACCTGGACCTCGACCTCCTTGTCATTGAGCTCGTTGGCCCGGAGGCGGCGGCGGAACGCCTCGCGGGTGTCGGCGCGCGCCTCGGCGCCGACCAGGGCATCGAGCACGCGCTCCTCGGCGTTCTTCTCCGCCTGGGCCCGCACCTCCTTGCGCTTGGTCTCGCGCACCAGGGCAATGCCGACCTCAACGAGGTCGCGGACGATGGAATCCACGTCGCGGCCGACGTAGCCGACCTCGGTGAACTTGGTGGCCTCCACCTTCATGAACGGGGCACCGGCGAGCCTGGCGAGGCGGCGCGAGATCTCAGTCTTGCCGCAGCCGGTGGGGCCGATCATCAGGATGTTCTTGGGCAGCACCTCCTCCTTCAAGCCCTCGGGCAGCTGCTGGCGCCGCCAGCGGTTGCGCAGCGCGATGGCGACAGCGCGCTTGGCGTCCTTCTGGCCGACGATGAAGCGGTCGAGCTCGGAGACGATTTCGCGGGGGGAGAAGCTTGTCATGGGGTGCGTGTCGGCTATGGGCGCGCGGGTACGGGTGGAAGGCGGTTGGCAATTGCCGGAGACAGTAAGGCCAGCAGCAGCCGCCGCAGCGGTACCCAGCCAGCTCCCAGCGTTAGCACAAGTGCGCCCAGGATGACGAGGGTGGCGGCGAGCGTGAATGGGCCGCCTCCGCCGGCGTCGGCCAGCGTGAAGCCGATGGCCCAGCCGAGGTAGGCGAGACCGGAGACGAGCAGGGCGCGGCGATCTATGATTATGGCGACGACCGCCAGGGCGGCAACGGTCAGACTCATGGCCAGGGCAAGGGCCGGGCTCATTTGCGTGAAGGCGGAGAGACGGCTGCCATCGATCGGCGCGGCGATCAGCGCCATCACCGAGCGGACGATCAGCGGTGCGGCCAGGAGATGCAGCCAGAACGCGCAATCGGCGCGCCGGGTGACGCGGTCGCGGTCGGACAGGTCGAAGCTCATGGCGGCGGCGAACACGCCAAGGCCGCTGACAAGCGAGAAGATCGTGTCGGCCACGGCGGGGACGCGCGGAAAGATGAAGCTCGCCACGCCGAGCGCTGCGACGACCAGGCTGACCGCCAGCGGCAGCAGGGCGAACGGCAGCTTGAAGCGCCAGTAGAAGGCGCCCGCGGCAGCTGCCGGCACCAGCGCCCGCGCCGCAAACGCCAGCGGCCCGCCGGGGTAGTACTGCAGGCCCTGCAGGATGCTGAACGCCGTCGGCAGCTCCTCCCGGATGCGGTAGTCGCGCCAGCTCTCGACCGGCAGCCCCACCGAGGCCGCCAGCACCAGCGCCACGAACAGGAGGGCGAGGAGGATGCCAGGCAGCACCAGGCGCAGGCGTTTGACGAGGATCTCCGCCAAGCCCCACACAATCGCGGCCATGACGAGGAGGCCGCTGGTGCCGGACGGCGTGTAGGCGGCGACATAGTAGGCCGCGCCGAGCAGGAACAGCACGACGCCGATGGTGAAGAACACGTCGTTGAAGCCCTTGAGGAAGCGGAACCGCTCCTCGTGGCTGAGCTGCGCCGCGCGCTCGTGCTCGCGCTGCTCGGCCAGCTTGCGCATCTCCTCGGCCTGGGCCGGCGTGAGGATGCCCTGGGCGACGGCCGCGTCGAGATCGGCGTTGTTCTTCATGGCCATCCCTGATGCGTAAGAGGGGAATGGGGAGATCGGGAGTGGGGTCAGAGACTTCAGGCGCCGTCGCCATCCCCTACTCTCTACTCCCCATTTTCCCATTCCCCTCTTCTTACTATTCGGCGTCCAGCGCCTCGCTGATGACGTTGGCGTTGGTATAGACGCAGATCTGGGCGGCGATGGCCATCGACTTGCGCGCGATCTCCTCGGCGCTGAGGGGGGTATCCAGGAGCGCCCTGGCGGCAGCCAGCGCATAGTTGCCGCCCGAGCCGATGCCCATCACCCCCCCCTCGGGCTCCAGCACATCCCCGGTACCTGTCAGCACCAGGGTGACCTGCTTGTCGGCGACGATCATCATCGCCTCCAGGCGACGCAGGTAGCGATCGGTGCGCCAGTCCTTGGCCAGCTCGACGCAGGCGCGGGTGAGCTGGCCGGGATACTGCTCCAGCTTGCCCTCCAGCCGCTCAAACAGGGTGAAGGCATCAGCGGTGGCACCGGCGAAGCCGCCGATCACATCGCCCTTGCCGAGCGAGCGCACCTTCTTGGCGTTGGCCTTGATGACCGTTGCCCCCAGGCTCACCTGGCCGTCGCCGGCCACCACCACCCTGCCGTTCTTGCGGACGGTGAGAATGGTGGTGCCGTGCCAGACGTCCGGGGACAGGGCTGGGGCGGTTGTCATGCGCGCTTCTCCGATGTCGCTGCGGCCCTTGCTTAGGACCGACATCGCCCGCGCGCAAGGCGCGACGGCTGGCGAAGTGCAGGGACGGCACAGGGCGGATCGCGGGTTTTGCCCGAACCCGCCCTGCACGAGGTCAGCTCTTGCGGTCGCCAGCCAGGGCCGCCTGCGGTTGCGACGGCGAGACGGGTTCGGCGGCAACAGCCTCAAGCCAAACGCAGCCGGGACATTCGGGGCCACTGTGCGCGCGCACCATGTTGATGCGTGGCGATCCGGTCGACCGCCGGTGCCGGCTCCGATGGCTGGCGGAGGGCCTGGCGCGGTCATGCGCCCGGTCATTGACCTGGCCGTCGTCGGCCCGCTTGGCCGGTGCCGGCTCTGCACCCGGTGATGGCGGGGCTTCGCGCGCGGTTGCCGCCGGAGCGGTTATGGCCGGGGCAGGCGTGACGGCGGGAGCAGGAACCTCGGCCGATCCTGCCGCATCAGTGTCAGGCTCGTCCTCCTTCGGGCCGCCGAGCAGCGCCGGTTCGGCCACGAGTTGTCCCCCGTCGGTGTCGTCGGGCGTATCATCCGCGCTGCTGGCGGCAACGGCCACCGGGTTCGGGCCTGGGACCGCCGGTTGCATCAGTTGCCCGGCCACTGCGGGCGGCCGGGTGCCGCTCACCTGAGGTTCCTCATGCGGTACGGTAATGACAGCGACTTTATGCTCAGACGGTGGCCACAGTGCCTCAACCTCCGGCTCGCGTGGCACGTTCATCGGATCGAGGTTGGCCTCGATCTTCGCGACTGCCGCCTCGATGCGCTGCTCCGGATCGGCCGAGCCGACATTGAATATCAACCCAAGCGCCTCCAACCCGACGGTGGCGCCGCAGACAACAAACGCAACGGTGACAATGGTGGTCAACAGCTTGGTGAGCATGGTTCGCCCCCATCGATTGAAGGTGCTGCGGGCCCGTCTGCGCCTCTTTGTATTTGTTACGAGCCGGTTAACTAGCCGATCATCGTAAATTTTCTCCTTACGGTGTGTTCCGCATGCAAGGCGACGAATTCATCCATGCCGCAACGTGCGGTATTTCAGGCATTTCTCTCTTCGATCTGTATGCGACCTAATATCCTCCACCTTAATCATCGGGCGGATGGGGACTTTGCATTGTTTGGCCACAATGGTCCGCTTGTTCCGGATCATTGCTGGTAATGCGGAGGGGTCGCGAGGCGAGGCGCGGATCGCGCCACGCCAATGTCGGTGCCAATGTCCGCGGCGGATTCGGTGCGCCGGCGCCGTTCCCGCTGTGATCCATCCTTCGATGGGGTACGTAGCGGGGCCGCGGCTGCTGTTGGAAGAGTCGAGCAATGCGAGGGCAGACAGGTAGCAACTTTGCTTTGGTGCAAACCCTTCTGCGGGGCGCGGCAGGGATCGCCCAGGGGTGGCGCAAGCTGATCGGCGAGTCGTCGTATCGCCCCGAGAAGCATTACATGCGTGGGCCGGGCCCCAAGTGGCGCGCCAAGAACGGCCGGGCGGAGGGCCAGCCGCCGCGTCGCGCCGCGCGCGGATAGCCGGCCGGTGATGTCCGCGGTGCCCCTTGCCCAACGCAGATCGGGGTGACGGGCTGACGTGACCGGCGTGGCTCTTGTCCTGCCAATTCCGCTCGCCTTCAAACCGGCCCGCGGCTAAAAAGGGGCCAATCCTCAACAGGCAGTGCCGACCAGGCAAGGGCACATGATCACCTGCACCGTGCACGAGCCGCCCAGCTCTGCGGCCGACCGTATCGACCGGGCCGAAGGTCTGGCGTTCGTGCGCGATGGCTTCTCCTGGAGCGCAGCGCTGTTCACCCCCATCTGGCTGCTGGTGCACCGGCTGTGGTGGCCGCTCATCGCCTATCTCGCTGCCGGCGGTATCATTGAGCTGACCAGAGAGAGCATCGGGCTCAATGCCGGCTGGACCACGCTTGCCGCATTGGCCATCAGCCTGCTGGTTGGTTTCGAGGCGGATACCCTGCGGCGCGGGGCGCTGAAGCGCCGGGGCTGGTCGACACTGGGGTCGATCTCGGGCCGCAACACCGAGGACTGCGAGCGGCGCTTCTTCGATATGTGGCTGCCGACACAGCCGATCCTCGCGCCGGCGACAAGGAGGCCCGTGACGCCCGCCAGCAACGCCAGCTGGAGGCGCTTCCTCGGCTCGTGGATCAGGACGTAGGCCGCGCCATCGCACCGAGCTCCATGAGCAGCTTCTCCGCCAAGGTCTCCTCCAGCGCGCTGCTGAGGCGGGCGGCCTTGGCGGTGTCGCCGATCAGCGCCAGGGCGGCATTTAGGCGGGCCGGAGACCACGCCCGCGCCTGCTGCTCGATGGCGGCCTTCTGCCTGAAGCTGGGCTGCGGCTTCAGTGCGCGCATCAGCTCGTCCAGCGAGCGGCCCCCGTCAAGGCCGCTGCGCAGCCGGTGCAGACGCAGGAAGTGGCGCTGCAGCGCCAGGATCACGCTCTGGGCGCTCTCGCCGCCGGTGACGCAGCGCTCACATTCCCTGACCGCCTCGCCGGCCCGCCCCGCCGCGGCGGCCATCGTCACCCGGTCGAGCGCGGTCTCGGCGGCGTCGCCCACCGCCGCCTCCACATCAGCCTCCTCGATGCGTGGCTTGCCGCGCGCGTAGAGGACGAGCTTCTCCACCTCCGCACGCGACAAGGCGCGATCGGCGCCGAGCCGGGCCAGCAGCAGCTTCCTGGCCTCGGGCGAGATCTGCATCCTGGCGGCGCCCAGCACCTCGCCCACCACGCTCTCCAGGTCGCGCGCTTCATCCGGGAAGCACGGGATGGCGGCGGCGCCAGCGGCCGTCTCGAACAGGGTGAGGAGGGCCTCGCCCTTGCGCAGATGCCCGGTCTCGACGATCAGGTAGCCCTCGAGCTTCCCAACCTCGACGATCGGCTTCAGGGTGGCGGTGGTGATGCGCCGGCCGGTGGCGGCGCGCACGATCTTGCGGCCACCGAACATCGGCATCGTCAGCAGCTCCACGGCGAGCCGGTCCGGATCATTCTCCAGGTCGGCGTCGTCGAGCCGCAGCACCTCGCCGTCGTGCGCCTGCGCCAGCCGTCTCGCCAAGCTGGCCGCCCGCTCGGCGATAAGACCGGCGTCCATGCCGTAGAGCAGCACAGCGGACGGCAGTCGATCGACCGCCTTCAGGAACGCCTCGGCCTGATAGCCCTTCACTGCAACCATGAGTCTTGTCCAGATTGGTCATCCCGGCACTTGCCTGCACCGGAGCCTGCTGTCGACCGGATACTGGGGACAAGCCCCGGTATGACAATCCAAGTCAAGCCTAGACGTACGCCATTAACGTGCGCACGGGTCCATTACGCGCCATCCACAGACGTCCACCGGCGGCGTCGGGCAATAGGCGTATCCCACGCTGGCGGCTATAATGTGCGCGAGCTTCGGGAGGACATACTATGCGATTTGCTATCGGTCTCATTGTTGCAGTCTGCTGCGCCCTGGCCGGCCTGCAAACCGCTGCAGCGGAAAAGCGCGTGGCGCTGGTGATCGGCAACGGCGCCTACCAGAACGTAAGCCAGCTCCCCAACCCTGGGCGCGATGCGACAGCGGTCGAGGCCCTGCTGCGCCGCGCCGGCTTCGCCGTCGTTGAGGTGAGGCGCGATCTCACCCGGGTCGCCATGCTGGGTGCCCTGCGCGATTTCTCCGAGCAGGTGCGCGATGCCGACATTGCCGTGGTGTTCTACGCCGGGCACGGCATGGAGATGGATGGCAGCAACTATCTGATCCCGGTCGATGCGGCGCTGGAGCGTGACATCGACGTGAAGGACGAGGCCGTGGCCCTGGAGCGCGTCGCCGAGCTGATCGAGCCGGCCAAGC
>DASURA010000066.1:0-4447 GCA_036280295.1 Hyphomicrobiaceae bacterium | reverse complement strand
CAATGCGGTCATGCGCCAGCGCCTGTTCCAGGTCGGCAACCGCCTTTATCAGGTGCTCTATGGCGGACCGTATGGCAGCGAGACGCGGCCGGAGGTGGAAACGTTCATGGAATCCTTTCAGCTTTACAAATGACGTTGCGGCCGCGCCGCATGCCCCCCGGTGTGGTCCCTGCAAACCGCCATAATGGGTTGCCGGCGAGTAGCGTTTCTGCAGCATGGTCGGTCCGATCGTATGATCTCTGACAGCGAGGGAGCCGTGCCGCAGCGGCGCGCCGGGTAATATCATGGTGCTGACAGGCGTTACACGCGCCTTCTCCGACGATATTGCCATCGATCTCGGCACGGCGAATACGCTGGTGCACGTGGTCGGGCGCGGGGTCATCATCGACGAGCCTTCGGTGGTGGCGGTGCTGGCCCGCGGCTCCAGCCGCGATGTGCTCGCCGTCGGCCTCAAGGCCAAGGCCATGCAGCTGCGCCCGCCGCCGGAGCCGATCGAGGTGCTCCGGCCCATGCGTGACGGCGTGATCGCCGACTTCGTCGCCACCGAGGAGATGCTGCGCCAGTTCATCTCCCGCGCCCGCACCATGCTCGGCTTGCTGCGCCCGCGCATTCTCGTCTGCGTGCCGGCCGGGGCCACGCCGGTGGAGCGGCGCGCCGTCTACGAAACCGCGCTGTCGGCCGGAGCGCGCCGGGTGCATCTCCTGGAGGAGCCGGTGGCAGCGGCGCTGGGCGCCGGCCTGCCCGTCGATGACCGGCGCGCCTTCATGGTGGTGGATATCGGCGGCGGCACTACCGATATCGCCGTGCTCGCCGCCGGCAATGTCGTGCAGGCGCGCTCCCTGCGCATCGCCGGCAATGCCATGGACGAGGCCATCACCCGCTACGTGCGGCGCAAGCATCACCTGGTGGTGGGCGAAGCCAGCGCCGAGCGCATCAAGGTCGAGGCCGGCACGGCGCTCGCTGCGCCCAACGGGCGGCAGGTCGAGATCCACATCAAGGGCCGCGACCTGCGCGAGGGCCGCATGAAGAGCGCCGTGCTCGTCCCTTCCGACATGGCCGAGGCGCTGGCGCATCCGGTGGGCGAGATGGCCGAGTTCATCCAGCGCGCCATCGAGGACCTGCCCGCCCACATCGCCGCCGACGTGACCGCGAAGGATATCGCGCTGACCGGCGGCGGCGCCCTGCTCGATCGGCTGGATGCGGCGCTGACCCAGCGCGTCCGCGTCAGGTTCCGGGTGCCGGAGACGCCGATGCACTGCGTGATCCGCGGCAGCTCCATGGTGCTGCAGGATCTGAACGCCTACCGGCACTTGCTGGTGGGGCCGTAGGGCTACCCCACCCCATGGATCGCCCGCCACACCCTCATGGGCGTCAGCGGCATGTCGATATGCGTGACGCCGTACTCGCTGAGCGCATCAATGACGGCGTTGACGATGGCGGGTGGGGCGCCGCAGCAGCCGGCCTCGCCGGCGCCCTTGACGCCCAACGGGTTGCGCGTGGTGGGGGAGGTCTGGTCGTACTCGATCGCCAGCGCCGGCACGTTGTCGGCATGCGGCATGGCGTAGTCCATGAACGAGCCGGTGAGGGGCTGGCCGCTGCCGGGGTCGTAGACCATCTCCTCCAGCAGCGCCTGCCCCAGCCCCTGGACGATGCCGCCCATCACCTGGCCGTCGGCCAGCATCGGGTTAATCAGCTTGCCGAAGTCGTCGACCGCCCAGAACCCCACCACCTCGACGACGCCGGTCTCCGGGTCCACCTCCACCTCGGCGACGTGGCAGCCGCTCGGCACAGTAATCGCCGCGCGTTCGTGGAATGCCGTGGTATCGAGCGCGCTCCCCGTCATTCCGCCTGCCATCCCCGCCGGCAGCCGGCTGGCATCGGCCGCCGCCGTCGCCACCTGCGCCAGCGTCAGCGACTGCCCGGTCTTCACGTCGCGGAACATCCCTCCATCCGTCCCCACGGCGTGCTCGATATCCGCCACCCGCGAGTTCAGCATATGCGCGGCGATGGCGCAGCCCTTGCTGATGATCTCCTCGGCCGCGTTCAGCACGGCGCTCCCCGTCACCTCCATGCTGCGCGAGCCGCCATGGCCACCGCCCGTCCCGGTGAGCGCGGTATCGGCCTGCTGGAATGTGATGGCCGCCAGCGGCAGGCCCAGCCTGCCGGCGAGAATCTGAACGAGCGACGTCTCGTGCCCCATGCCGGTGGATTGGCCGCCGACCGCCAGCATTACCCGCCCATCGGCGCCGAACGCCACCCTGGCTTCCTCCTTCGGCGCGCCGCCAGTGGTCTCCAGATATGGCGCCACGGCGATGCCGCGCCGAGCCCCACGCGCCTTCGCCGCCGCCGCCCGCGCCGGAAAGCCGGCATAGTCGGCCAGCTCCAGCGTGCGATCCAGCAGGGCGGCGAAATTCCCCGAGTCGATGACGAGCCCCATCGGCGTCGTCCACGGCAGGGCCGAGCGCGGGATCAGGTTCTTGCGCCGCAGCTCCACCCGGTCGAGGCCAAGCGTGCGCGCCGCGTGCTCGATGATGCGCTCGATGTGGAATGTGGCCTCCGGCCGGCCGGCGCCGCGATAAGGGTCGGTCTGCGCCGTGTTGGTGAAGGCGGTGCGCGCCGTATAGAGCAGCGCCGGGAAGGCGTACGGGCCACCCTGGGTGCGCGCGGTGCCGAGCGTCGGCGTGAACGGGCCCATGGTGCCGCACCAGGCGCCGAGATTGCCCGTCGTCTCCACCTTCAGCGCCAGGAAGGTGCCGTCCCTGGCCAGCGCCAGCGACACAATGGAGACCTGGTCGCGGCCGTGGATGTCGGCAAGGAACGCCTCGGAGCGCGTGCCCACCCATTTCACCGGCCGCTCCAGCAGCCGCGCCGCGAACAGTATCAGCGCCGGCTCCGGATACACGGCGTTCTTGGAGCCGAAGCCGCCACCCACGTCGGGCGCGACGTGGCGCAACTTGGCGGGGGCGATGCCCAGCATCTGCGCGAAGACGTCACGATTGGAGTGGATGTTCTGCGAGGCGTTCCACAGCGTATAGCTGCCGGTGGCGGCATCATACGCCGCCACCACTCCGCGCGGCTCCATCGGCACGCCGGCAAGGCGCTGGTTGATGATTTCGAGGCTCACGACGTGATCCGCCTTGGCGAACGCCGCCTCCACCTCGGCGCGGTTGCCAATCTCGTAGTCGAGGCACAGGTTGCCCGGCGCCTCCGGCCACAGCTGCGGCGCATCCTCGGCCAGGGCCGCCACCTGCTGCGTCACCGCCGGCAGGTCGGCGTAGCCGACCTCGATCAGTTCCAGCGCCGCCTCGGCCGCTGCCTTGCTCTCGGCCACCACCAGCACCACCGGCTCGCCGACGTGGTGCACGCTGTCCACCGCCAGGGCATAGCGCCTGGGCTCGTTGAGAGGCGAGCCGTCGCGCTTCGTCCGCACCGCCGTCTTGGTCGGCATCGGCCCATGCCCGGCCGCCACCCAGTCCTTGCCCGTGATGATCGCCAGCACGCCGGGGGCACTCTCCGCCGCGCCGGCATCGATGCTTTCGATCCGCGCGTGCGCATGCGGCGAGCGCAGCACGGCGGCGCAGGCCTGGCCGGGAAGATTGACATCGTCGATGAAGGTGCCGGCACCGGTGACGAATCGGCGATCCTCCAGGCGCCGCACTGACGTGCCAACGGTGCTCCATTCCTTGACCATGTCGTGCATGCGTCGCCCGGCTCCCCCTGCATCTGCCCGTCGATGGCAAAGCGGGCGCAGACTACACCGCCTTGGTGAAAACGAGCGAGAGATTGTTGGCCGGCATCTCGATGATCACAGGTGCGCTGAATCCGCATGCCGCGGCGAGGCCGGCCACCGTTTCGAGATCGCGCACGCCCCACGCCGGGTCCTGCGCCTTGAGGTTCTGATCGAACGCCTCGTTGCTGGGCGCGGTATGCTGCCCGCCGCGCTTGTAGGGGCCGTACAGGACCAGCACGCCGCCCGGCGTCAGGATGCGGCCGGCGCCGCGGACGAGGCCGACCCCGGCTGCCCACGGCGCGATGTGGATCATGTTGATGCACAGGATCGCCTGCGCGCTGCCGACCGGCCCAATCTCAGGCCCAATCTCAGGCCAAGCCTCGGCGGCGGCGTCGAGGGCGATGGCCGGCCGCACGTTGCCGAGGCCGGTCGCCGCCACCCAGGCATCGATGCTGGCGCGGTGTCTGGCGTCAAGGTCGCTCGGCTGGAACACCAGGTCGGGAAACGCCTGGGCGAAATGCACCACGTGCTCGCCCGAGCCGCTGGCAATCTCCAGCACCAGCCCGCGCTCCGGCAGATGCCGGCGCAGCACATCAAGGATCGGCTCGCGGTTGCGGGCGGTGGCAGGAAAGAAGAGACGGGCGTCGCTGGCTGCACCGTCGGTCATATCATCCGTCATGGGGCCTCCGAATGAGCGAGCCCCGCAGATGCGATCCG
>DASURA010000065.1:0-6928 GCA_036280295.1 Hyphomicrobiaceae bacterium | reverse complement strand
CTACTCTACAGCCTGCAGCCGCGGTTCAAAGGTGCTGTGTCCGTGCCTCACCAGATTGCGGTCACGCCGAGCGTCTTTCAGGGTCAGCACCGCTCAGGGGCGCAGATGAACCGGCTGCCTTGCGCCAAGCGCCTACCAATCTGCGGCCGGTCGGCGGCATCGAGGAGGTGATGAAGCTGCAGACCGCGCTCGCTGGCACCTTCCAGCAGTACCCGTCCCGTTTCCTGCGCTATGCCTTCATCAACGGCCTGCCGGGATTCGTCACCATCGAGGCCGGCGACGTGCTGCAGACCACCGCGCTGGCGATCGAGGGCGAGCGCATCGTCGGCATCTACGTGACACGCAATCCGGATAAGCTGCGGCACCTGCGGGGAGGCTCAGCGTAAATTGGGTGACGCGCCCAACCGTCGCCGGAAGAATCGTATCTGCCCGCGGCGCGTCACCCAGCCAACGTCGTTTCGTGCTATGGCGAGATCACCTCCACCCCCATGCGCGCCATCACCGGCACGCGCTCACCGGATTTGAGGGCCTTCTCCGGATTGGAGGCGTTGCCTTCCAGCGCCCTCTTCTTGACGCCCTGGACGATGGCGGCAAGGCGGAAGAAGGAGAAGGCGAGGCAGAAATCCCAGTGGGGAATCTCGGCAAGGCCCATGCGTTCGCAGTATTTGGCGACGTACTCCGCCTCCGTCGGAATCCCCAATGCGGTGCGGTCCACGCCGCCGAGGCCGCGCATCGCCTCCTCGTTGGGGAAGCGCCACTGCATGCACTGGTAGGCGAGATCCGAAAACGGGTGGCCGATGGTGGAAAGCTCCCAGTCGATGATGGCGAGGAGGCGCGAGCCGTCGGGGGCAAAGATCATGTTGTCGAGCCGGTAGTCGCCGTGCACCAGGCTCGCACGGCCGTCGTCGGGCGGCTCGTTCGCCTCCAGCCAGGCGATCAGCGTCTCCATGTCTTCCAGGCGCTCGGTCTCCGAGGCGCGGTACTGCTTGGTCCAGCGGTCGCGCTGGCGGGCGAAGTAGCTGCCGGGCCGGCCGAAGTCGGCGAGGCCGACCTTGGCCGGTTCCACCGAATGCAGGGCGGCCAGCGCCCGGTTCTGCTCGTCGTAGAGCCTGGTGCGTTGCGGGTTGGAGAGCTCCGGCAACGCCGGATCCCAGAACACGGTGCCCTCGACAAAGGCCATCACGTAGAACGCCGTGCCGACGATGCTGTCGTCCTCGGTGAGGTGCAGCATGCGCGGCACCGGCACGCCGGTATGGTCGCCCAGCGCTTTCATCACGCGATACTCGCGGTCTACCTGGTGCGCCGACTTCAACAGCGGCCCCGGCGGCTTCTTGCGCAGCACGTATTTGCCGCTCGGCGAGGACAGGATGAACGTCGGGTTCGACTGACCCGTGGGCGTCTTGTCGGCCGTGATCGGCCCGCGGAAGCCGGGGAGCCGGGCTTCAAGGTATTTGGCGAGCGCTTCGGTATCGAGCTGCGCGGCCTGGTGGGCAAAGGTGGTCATGGGGTGGCCGTGGAAACGTAGGGTGCAATAAGGCGATAGCCGCATTGCACCGATCTGAGCGAAACGGTGCAATGCGCTCGGCTTATTGCACCCTACGGATTTTCGGCCCCCTCCCCGCGAAGAGCGGGAAGAGGGGGTCACTACGTCTTCTGATTGGTATACTGCCTGAGCTCGGCCCGTGCCACCTGGCGGCGGTGCACGGCGTCGGGGCCATCCGCCAGCCTGAGCGTGCGCAGGCTGGTCCACATGCGGGCCAAGGGCACGTCCTGGGTGATGCCCATGGCGCCGTGCATCTGCACCGCCTCGTCGGTGATCTCCAAGGCGATGCGCGGGGCGATCACCTTGATCTGCGAGATCCACGGCGCCGCCTCGCGTGGGCTGGCCGTGTCCATCATGTACGCGGTCTTCAGGCACAGCAGCCGCGCCATCTCGATCTTCATGCGGCTCTCGGCGATGATGTCGTAGTTGGCGCCGAGCTGCGCCAGCGGCTTGCCGAACGCCTCGCGGGCCAGCGAACGCTTGCACATCAGCTCCAGCGCCCGCTCGGCGTTGCCAATGGCGCGCATGCAGTGGTGGATGCGGCCTGGTCCGAGCCGGCCCTGCGATACCTCGAAGCCCCGGCCGCGGCCCAGGATCAGGTTGTCCTTGGGCACGCGCACGTCGGTGAAGCGCATGTGCATGTGGCCGTGCGGCGCATCATCGTGGCCGTAGACCTGCATGCCGCGCAGCACCTCCACCCCCTTGGTGCCGGCCGGCACCAGGATCTGCGAGTGGCGCTTGTGCTTGTCGGCATCCGGGTCGGTCAGGACCATGACGATGTAGATCTTGCAGCGCGGGTCGCCGGCGCCGGAGGCGAACCACTTCTCGCCGTTCAGCACCCACTCGTCGCCGTCGAGCTTCGCCTCCATGGCGATGTTGGTGGCGTCCGAGGAGGCCACCGCCGGCTCGGTCATGACGTAGGCCGAGCGGATCTGGCCCTCCAGCAGCGCCTTCAGCCACTGCTCCTTGTGCGCCGGGGTGCCGTAGCGCTCCAGCACCTCCATGTTGCCGGTGTCGGGCGCGCCGCAATTGAAGGTCTCCGGTCCCAGCCGCGACCAGCCCATCTCCTCGGCCAGATAGGCATATTCAACCGTGGTCAGGCCGTAGCCCTTGTCGGAATGGGTGAGAAAGAAGTTCCACAGCCCCCGCTCCTTGGCCTTGGCCTTGAGGCCCTCCAGGATCTCGGTCTGCCGCTTGGTATAGACCCACCGGTCACCGGCCTTGCCGATCTCGGCCTCGAACTCCTCCTCCAGCGGCATGATCTCGTTGCGCACCATGGCGCGCACCTTCTCGATCAGGGGCTTCACCTTGGGCGTGATGCCGAGGTCCATCGGGCTCTCCCGTTGCTTGCTTGGTCGTTGAGCTTGGTGGCTGTTTTTTGGGCTTGCTGGCTGATTTTGGGGCGATTGAAGCATGCCTGCCCAACGGAGAGAAGGCAGGGCGCGCCATTGCCGCATTGCGCAGGCGCAATGTCGCCCGCTTCGGCGCTTGCTGGCCATTGAGGCTTGCGATACCAAGGCGCGGGCAACTTTTTCGCGACCCAAGGTGGAGCATATGGCAGTCGACCCTAACGGCGGGCATCCCGCCATGGATTACCCGGAGCACCAGCGTACCTACTCTGGCTTCCTGCGCGCAACGACGATCCTGATTGGTGTCGCCGTGGTGATCCTGTTCTTCCTGCTGACCCTGGTGCCCTGAGGCTCCGACGCTTGATCTGGCCAGGGCGACACAAGCATAAGCGGCTCCCGAGAGAGCGCTGCAAGGGGGGGCAATGGTTGCCATAGCCGTTACCGGAGAGCGCGAGGGCGAGCCGCGGGTGGCTGTCTCGCCGGAGACCGTCAAGAAGCTCACGGGGCTTGGCTGCAGCGTGCGCGTCGAGACGGGGGCGGGCTCCCGCTCGCGCTTTTCTGACAGCGCCTATCAGGCAGCGGGGGCGACCATCGCGCCCGGCGCGGCAGAGGCGCTCGCCGGTGCCGATATCCTGCTCAAGGTGCGCAGGCCCTCTGTCGAAGAGGTCAAGGCCCTGAAGCCCGGCGCCATCGTCGCGGCGATGCTGGCGCCCTATGACGACCGCGCCGATCTCGATGAGCTGACAGCCACCGGCGCTGCGCTGATGGCGATGGAGCTCATGCCGCGCATCTCGCGCGCCCAGTCCATGGACGTGCTGTCGAGCCAAGCCAATCTCGCCGGCTACAAGGCCGTCGTGGACGCCGCCGCCTATTTCAACCAGGCCTTGCCGATGATGATGACGGCGGCCGGCACCGTGCCGGCGGCCAAGGTGTTCATCATGGGCGTCGGCGTGGCCGGGCTGCAGGCGATCGCCACCGCGCGCCGGCTCGGTGCCATCGTCTCCGCCACCGATGTGCGCCCCGCCACCAAGGAGCAGGTGGCGTCGCTGGGTGCCAAGTTCATCGCCGTCGAGAACGAGGAGTTCCGGCAGGCGCAGACGGCGGCCGGCTATGCCAAGCCGATGTCGGCGGAATACCAGAAGGAGCAGGCGGAGCTGATCGCCAGCCATATAAAGGGCCAGGACATCGTCATCACGACCGCCCTGATCCCCGGCCGGCCGGCGCCGAAGCTCGTCTCCACCGCCATGATCGAGAGCATGAAGCCGGGCTCGGTGATCGTCGACCTGGCGGCTGAGCGCGGCGGCAACACCGATCTCACCAAGCCGGACGCCCAGGTGGAGCACAACGGCGTGCTGATCCTGGGGCCGACGAACCTGCCCGGCGAGGTGGCGGTGAATGCCTCCAGCCTCTACGCCAAGAACCTGCTGACGTTCCTGGAGACCGCCGTGATCGACAAGAAGGAGAAGGTCTTGAAGGTCAACTGGGACGACGAGATCATCAAGGGCACGCTGATCGCCAGGGACGGCCAGCTCGTGCACCCGGCGCTGGCAGGGGGGAAGTGAGATGAGCACCGGTTCTTCCTCTCCGCGCACTCCATCGCTCGCGGTAGTCGTCCCCTCCCCCCTTGTGGGGGAGGGACAGGGTGGGGGGGATTGCAGAACATTGAAGGTTGGGAGTCCCCCCACCCCTAACCCCTCCCCACAAGGGGGAGGGGAATCCGGTTGGCGTCTTTGGCAAGGGATGGCCGCCTGTACAGCTGCGCTACTTCCGCTGCTCCCGTCTCCCGCCCTCGCCGCCGGCGGCGGCGATGTGAGCCCGTTCGTCTACCAGTTCATGGTGTTCGTGATCGCGATCTTCGTCGGCTACTACGTGGTGTGGAGCGTGACGCCGGCGCTGCATACGCCGCTGATGTCCGTCACCAACGCCATCTCATCGGTGATCGTGGTGGGTGCCTTGCTGGCAGCCGGCGTGGCGGGCGTGTCGGCGGGCAGCTGGCTCGCCAAGATCTTCGGCTTCCTCGCCCTGATCATGGCCTCCGTGAACATCTTCGGCGGCTTCCTCGTCACCCAGCGCATGCTCGGGATGTACAAGAAGCGCGAGCCGAGGAAGTGAGCAGGGGGCAGAGCCCTGCCGCTCCGTGCTTGTTTTCAACTCCAACGTTGAGGTCAGGGGTCTGCCCCTGAACGCCGATGTCCCCTAACCTCATCGCTCTTCTCTATCTCGCCGCCGCGGTGCTGTTCATCATGGCGCTGCGTGGGCTGTCGAGCCCCGAGACCTCACGCCAGGGCAACATGTACGGCATGGCCGGCATGGCCATTGCCATCCTCACCACGCTGGCGCAGATCGGCGCGCCGGCGGAGCCGCTGACGTGGCTGCTGATCATCGGCGGCCTGGCCATCGGCGGCGGCATCGGAGCAACAATAGCCCGCAAGGTGCCGATGACGTCGATGCCGGAGCTGGTGGCGGCGTTCCACTCGCTGGTCGGCATGGCGGCGGTGTGCGTGGCGGCCGGCGCGCTCTACGCGCCGGAGGCCTTCGGCATCGGCCATCCCGGCGATATCCATGGCTCCAGCCTGCTCGAGATGTCGCTCGGCGTCGCCATCGGCGCCATCACCTTCACCGGCTCGGTGATCGCCTTCGCCAAGCTTTCGGGGCGCATGTCGGGCAAGCCGATCATCCTGCCGGCGCGGCATCTCATCAACATCGGCTTGGCCGTGCTGCTCGTCGTGCTGATCTGGCTGTTCTGCCAGTCGGGCGGCAGCGCGCCGCTGTTCTGGGCCATCACTGCGGTCGCCCTGCTGTTCGGCGTGCTCATCATCATCCCCATCGGCGGCGCCGACATGCCGGTGGTGATCTCGATGCTCAACTCCTACTCGGGCTGGGCCGCCGCGGGCATCGGCTTCACGCTCGGCAACATCGCCCTCATCATCACGGGCGCCCTGGTGGGCTCCTCGGGCGCCATTCTCTCCTACATCATGTGCCACGGCATGAACCGCTCGTTCGTCTCGGTCATCCTGGGCGGCTTTGGCGGCGAGACGGCAGGGCCGGCGGGCGGCGACGGCGAGCAGAAGCCGGTGAAGCAGGGTTCGGCCGAGGACGCGGCGTTCCTCCTCAAGAACTCGTCCAAGGTCATCATCGTGCCGGGCTACGGCATGGCGGTGGCGCAGGCGCAGCATGCGCTGCGCGAGATGGCGGACCAGCTCAAGAAGGCCGGCGTCGAGGTGAAATACGCCATCCACCCGGTGGCGGGGCGCATGCCCGGCCACATGAACGTGCTGCTGGCCGAGGCCAACGTGCCCTACGACGAGGTGTTCGAGCTGGAGGACATCAACAACGAGTTCGCGCAGGCCGACGTGGCGTACGTGATCGGCGCCAACGACGTGACCAACCCGGCGGCTGAGGAGGACAAGACCTCGCCCATCTACGGCATGCCGGTGCTGCAGGTGTGGAAGGCCGGCACCGTGATGTTCAACAAGCGCTCGCTGGCGTCGGGCTACGCCGGCATCGACAACCCGCTGTTCTATCGCGACAACACCATGATGCTCCTCGGCGACGCCAAGAAGATGACCGAGTCGATCGCCAAGGATCTCGCGAGCTAAGGGTGCGATGGGTGTCAGACCCGGAGGGTCTGACACCTCCGCAATCTCTCACTGAGAGGATCGTCACAATGGCGGCCGTGAGAGAGTTTGCGGGGGACGGCGTCTGCGTCTGTCCGGCCGTTGTGCAGCCGTCGGACGTGCTGCGACTGCAGGGCCTCCCTGAGCTTTCGTCCGCCGGCAAGCCCGGTTCTCGCGGCTTCAGTCTGGTCCCCGGGATTTCCGATTTGGTCGGACCGCATGGCGTGCTCGGCAGGATGGCAGCCGGGCTCATGGGTGTGCCAGTGCGCGCAATATACGGTGTCAGACCCTTCGGGTCTGACACCGTCTAGTCCCGCGTGATCGAGATGACCTTGAAGTCCTTGTCGAGCTTGATGTCGTATTGCCCGTCCTGGCAGTCGGCATCGTCAACCTCGAAGACTCCGGTGGCTTCGGTCTCC
>DASURA010000064.1:0-4458 GCA_036280295.1 Hyphomicrobiaceae bacterium | reverse complement strand
AGGGCTTGATCGACGTTGTTGTCGCGAACCTGGACCAGCAAGCGGTGTGCCTTCTTTGGTGTTGCCTCGACGGAGTTGGTGTCGATGGGCGCCAAAAGCACGGCGCCCAAATGGAGCGAACAGTCAAAGGCCGCGGCAGGGAACACCCCACCGCGCCTGGAAACCACGCTCCCTGCGTGTGCGCGCTTCTAGCAGAGCCCCGTGCGCCTGTCTATCGTGGTGAGGGCACTGCGTCACCAACAGGGCAAATAAGCACCGCCCGCTGTGTCCGCTTGCACGTGCGCGTCGGCGGCGTATGGTTGCATTGCATTCCGCACCATCCACTCCACTCCACTCCCGCTCCGCTCCGTGCTGCCGTTTTGGCTACCTGGTCTGGGGCTCATCCAGCTCCCAGGGTGCCGCAACAGCATTATGCGGTCTGCCACCCACGTCCGCAGGCTCAGGAAAGAACCGCCAGGAACCCTTTTGATGACCACGCCGCTCGAGATCCAGTTCGTCCCACTTTCGGCTGCGCCAGCCTCCGCCATTGTCGTGCTGGCCGGGGAGGAGATGGCGCTGGCCCCGGCCGCAGAGGGACTGAATGAACGGACCAAGGGCGGGATAGAAAAGGCCGCAAAGGCTGCAGGCTTCACCGCCAAGGCCAGGACTGCAATCGAGATTCTGGCCCCAGCCGGGATCGACGCCAAGCGCCTGATTGTGGTGGGTATCGGGCACTCCGCCTCCGAATACGACCGGCTCCGGCTCGGCGGCACCGCTTTCGCCCAGATCACGGCGCGGAAGACGGAGACGGCCAGCCTGATCGCCGATGTTGCCGATAGCGATGCCGTGGGCGCCGAGACTCTGGCGGCTGATCTGGCGCTCGGCGCCCTGCTCCGCAGCTATACGTTCAGCAAATATCGCACGCGCCGCAATGGTGGCGGCAACGGCGAGGATGGCCAGCGGGAGGCGCGCAATGGCCTCAAAAAACTGCTGATCCACTGCGCCGATCCGGCCGCTGCGGAGCGGGCATTCGTGAGCCGCAAGGCGGTGGCGGACGGCGTCTTCCTGGCGCGGGACCTGATCAACGAGCCTGCTAACGTGCTTGGCCCCGTGGAGTTCGCCGAGCGCTTGCGCGACTTGGCGTCCAGCGGCCTCACCGTCGAGGTGCTGGACGAGGAGGAGCTCAAGGAGAACAAGATGGGCGCGCTCCTGGCCGTCGGCCAGGGCAGCGTGCGCCCGTCGCGGATGGTCGTTCTGCAGTGGATGGGCGCAAAGTCGAAGCGGGCCAAGACGCTCGCCTTCGTCGGCAAGGGCGTCACCTTCGACACCGGCGGCATCTCGCTGAAACCCGGCGGCGGCATGGAGGACATGAAAGGCGACATGGGCGGTGCCGCCTGCGTCGCCGGCCTGATGCTGGCGCTCGCCGCGCGCAAGGCGCCCGTCAATGCCGTCGGCCTCGTCGGCCTCACCGAGAACATGCCCTCGGCGACAGCGCAGCGGCCTGGCGACATCATCACCAGCATGTCCGGCCAGACCATCGAGGTACTCAACACCGACGCCGAGGGGCGCCTGGTGCTGGCCGATGTGCTCTGGTACGCGCAAGAGCGCTTCAAGCCGAAGATCATCATCGACCTCGCGACCCTGACCGGTGCCATCCTGGTGGCGCTCGGCAAGGAGTACGCGGGTCTCTTCTCCAACGACACCAAGCTCGCGACCGAGCTCAGCGCCGCCGGCGAGGCAACCGGCGAGAAGGTCTGGCGCATGCCGCTCGACAAGGCCTACGACAAGCAGATCGACTCCAAGAACGCCGACATGAAGAACATCGGCGGCGGCCGCAACGCCGGCTCTATCACCGCCGCTCACTTCCTGCAGCGCTTCATCAAGGATACCGCCTGGGCCCATCTCGACATCGCTGGCACCGCCATGGACACACCGCGCAACGAGATCAACCAGAGCTGGGCCGGCGGCTGGGGCGTGCGCTTGCTCGATCGGCTGGTGGCCGACAGCTACGAAAAGGGGGAGAAGTAGGGATTGGCGAATGGGCTGCACGTCAGCTCCGGGCGAACGGGTAACGGCTGGTGAACAACGCGCATTAGTGTGATCAGCGCCCAACTCCTCGCTCCCAGTAAGTCATTGCGAAAACGAACCAGCACCAGGTGTATTTTCCATAATATAGATTATGCGAATTACCACGACCGGCGCCAAGGCAGCGTCTTGCTGCTTGGGGCGTCGGGCGGTGGGCTCTTCCTGGCGCATTCCGAGACGCACTTGCTTGATCCTGCTCCCCATTCCCGATGCCCCACTTCCCTTTTCGGGGACTCCGGATACGGTCAAACTTGGCCGGAGTAGTATGGCGTCCTACCCCCACCGCGGGCGCGGAGTCCTCGTGCTCTTACCCACCGCCACGCTGTGCATCCCCCTTTGACTACGCCAGCCTGTGACGCAAAGCTTTGCCAGGCAGAGCGGGCGATTCGCGCCCAGTTGGAGCCCCAAGGGGAGCCATGAAGGCGAGCTTCGAGCTGGAGGCGGTGGAATTGCAGCTCAATGGCGGGCCAGTGGCCGGAGTCGACGAGGCCGGCCGGGGGCCGCTCGCCGGTCCGGTTGTCGCGGCCGCCGTCATTCTCGATCCGGACAACATCCCGGACGGGATCGCCGACTCCAAGGTGCTCACCGCGGAGGTGCGGCTCGCCCTCTACAAGCGGATCCGCGCCACCGCGCACGGCGTTGGTGTCGGCATCGCCGGCGTCGACCGCATCGACACCCACAACATCCTCAATGCCTCGTTGTGGGCGATGTCGGTGGCGGTCGGCAAGCTGCCGCGCCGGCCGCGGCTGGCGCTGATCGACGGCAACAAGGTGCCGCCGCGGCTCAAGTGCGCGAGCCGTTCCATCGTGCGCGGCGACGCCAAGTGCCTGTCGATCGCCGCCGCCTCGATCATTGCCAAGGTGACCCGCGATACACTGATGATCAAGCTCGCCCGCAGCTATCCCGCCTACGGCTTCGAGCGCCACAAGGGCTATCCCACGCCCGAGCACCACGCTGCGATCGAGCGGCATGGCGTCACGCCGCACCACCGCCGCTCGTTCAAGACGGTTCAGCTCGCTCTCGGATTGGTGGAGGGATTGACCGAGGGGATGGTAGAGGCCGACAGGGCACAGCTGGCTCTGGCGCCGGCCGAGGCTGGCACAAACTTGGCCTGACAAGCACCGGCAAGACGGGTATACGCCTCGCCATGCTGCAACGCGCTTACGACTGGACGATGCGGAAAGCCGCCCACCCGAGGGCGTCGCATGCGCTGTTCTGGGTGGCGTTTGCGGAGAGTTCGTTCTTTCCCGTCCCGCCCGACGCCATGCTGATCCCCATGGTGGTGGCCAACCGCACCAAGGCCTGGACCTACGCCGCCATCTGCACCGTCGGCTCGGTGATCGGCGGCATCCTCGGCTATGCCATCGGCTATTACCTGTACGAGACGATCGGCCTCTGGGTCATAAATTTCTACGGCTTGCTGGAGCAGTTCGAGGGGTATCGCGCCCTTTATAACCAGTGGGGCCTGTGGATCATCCTGATCAAGGGCCTGACGCCGATCCCCTACAAGATCGTGACCATCGCCAGCGGTGCGGCAGCGTTCAATTTCTGGGTGTTCCTCGGCGCCTCTATCATCACGCGGGGAGCACGCTTTTTCCTGGTCGCGGGCCTGCTCTACTGGTTCGGCAATCCGATCCGCGAGTTTATCGAGAAGCGCCTTACCTTGGTAACGACCGTGTTCGTGGTGAGCCTGGTGGCCGGCTTCGTGATCATCAAGTATCTGATCTAGAGACAGTATCTGATGCAGAGCCCGTCCGAGGCCCAGAGAGGTGGCATGCTCGACGTTTCCTCAGAGTTGCGTAAACTTCCCGAGCTTTCCGCGAGCACGCTGGCGGCGCTCGTTCTCGGGATTGCCATCGCGACCATCCTGGCCGCGCTCGGCTTCCAGCACCTTGGCGGCTACGATCCGTGCCCGATGTGCTTCCAACAGCGCTATGCCTATTACCTCGGCATTCCCGCGGTCGCTGTGGCGCTAATCGTACTGCGCTCGCAGCCGAAGGCGGCGGCCGCGCTCCTCGCTCTGGTCGCCATCGGCTTCCTGGTGACGACTGCGATCGCCGTCTATCAGGCCGGGGCCGAGTGGAAGTTCTGGGACCCGCCCGCCACCTGTGCGGCTGCGGCCGAGCTGCCGACCTTCGACGTGAACAACCTGGACGTGAGCCGGAAGCCGGCGGTTTGCGGCATCGCCTCCTGGCGCTTCCTCGGCCTGTCGTTCGCGGGCTGGAATGCTGTCATCTCGGCCCTGCTGGCGGCCGGGGCGCTTACAGCTGCTGTTAAGACACTGCGCAAGCGAGGCTAGCCGCCGCTTCCCCGCGGGGCTAGGTTCAGCCAACCAGCGTGGAGATGGGGGATGCGTGTACCTGCCTTTGTGGTTGGTCTGACGGCGCTTCTGGC
>DASURA010000063.1:0-8738 GCA_036280295.1 Hyphomicrobiaceae bacterium | reverse complement strand
CCATAAACCCCGGCAGCCACCCTTCGTGCGCCGCCCGCAGGTCATGCAGCGCCAACGGTGCCTCGTCCCTCAATGTCAGCGCATCGCCGCCGACCAGCGCCACCACCCGTGCCGGCAGTGCCAGGAGCCGCGCCCGTTCCGCAACCTCCTCGGCCAGCTCCGGGGCCACCTCCAGCACATACCGCCCCTGGTCCTCGCCGAACCAGGCCGCGTGCGCAGGGAGCTTGCCCTCATACGGATAAAGCTGGGCACCCAGGCCGCCGGCGAGCGCCATCTCGGCGATGGCCACCAGCAGGCCGCCGTCGGAAACGTCGTGTACGGCGGAGACCTTGCGCTCGCGGATCAGGGCGCGGACCAGGTTGCCGGCCTTGAGCTCGTCGGCGAGATCCACCGGCGGCGGGGCGCCTTCGTTCTTGCCCGTCGCGTGCAGCTGGTAGAGCGACTGCCCCAAGTGCCCCGCCTCGCGGCCGATCAGCACCAGCAGGTTGCCCTCCGTCTGCAGGGCAATGCCCGCCGTACGCGCCAAATCCGGCACCAGCCCCACGGCCCCGATCGCCGGCGTGGGCGGGATGGCGACGCCGTTGGTCTCGTTGTAGAGCGAGACGTTGCCGGAGACGACCGGGAACCTCAGCACGCTGCAGGCTTCCGCCATGCCCTCGACGCTGCCGACGAACTGGCCCATCACCTCGGGGCGCTCGGGGTTGCCGAAGTTCATGTTGTCGGTGATGGCGAGCGGGTCGGCGCCCACCGCGATCAGGTTGCGCCAGGCCTCGGCCACCGCCTGCCTGGTGCCCATGACCGGATCGGCGAGGACGTACCGCGGGGTCACGTCGCAGGTGGCGGCGATGCCCTTGTTGGTGGCGTGCACGCGCACGATGGCCGCGTCGCCGCCGGGGCGCTGCACGGTGTCGCCGCCCACCATATGGTCGTACTGCTCCCAGATCCAGCGGCGCGAGGCGAGGTGCGGGCCGCCGAGCATCGCCTTGAGCTCGGCCAGCATGGCGTTGGGCGCCGGCACCCACTCGCCGAGGATGATCTTCGGCGGCACGGTCGGCACCCAGGGGCGCTCGTACTTCGGCGCCGAGGTGGCCAGCGTGTGCACCGGCAGGTCGGCCTCCACCACGCCGTTGTGCGTGACGATCAGGCGCCCGGTATCGGTGGTATGGCCGATGACGGCGAAATCCAGATCCCACTTGCGGAACACCGCCTCGGCCTCTGCCTCGCGGCCGGGCTTCAGGACCATCAGCATGCGCTCCTGGGATTCGGAGAGCATCATCTCGTAGGCAGTCATGTGGGTCTCGCGCTGCGGGACCTGATCGAGGTTGAGCTCCAGCCCGACGCCGCCCTTGTCTGCCATCTCGATGGATGAGGAGGTGAGGCCGGCGGCGCCCATGTCCTGGATGGCGACGATGGCGTCGCTTGCCATCAATTCCAGGCAGGCCTCGATCAGCAGCTTCTCTGTGAACGGATCGCCCACCTGCACGGTGGGGCGCTTCTCGGCGGAGGACTCGTCGAACTCGGCCGAGGCCATGGTGGCACCGTGAATGCCGTCGCGGCCGGTCTTGGAGCCGACATAGACCACCGGCAGGCCGACGCCCTTGGCGGCGGAGTAGAAGATGCGGTCGGCCTTGGCCAGGCCGATGCACATGGCATTGACCAGGATGTTGCCGTTGTAGGCGGGATCGAAGTTGGTCTCGCCGCCGACGGTGGGCACGCCGGTGCAGTTGCCGTAGCCGCCGATGCCGGCCACCACACCCGCCACCAGGTGACGTGTCCGCGGATGCAACGGGTCGCCAAAGCGGAGCGCATTGAGGTTTGCAATCGGCCGTGCACCCATGGTGAACACGTCGCGCATGATGCCGCCGACGCCGGTGGCGGCACCCTGGTAGGGCTCGATGAACGAGGGATGGTTGTGGCTCTCCATCTTGAATACCACCGCATCGCCATCGCCGATGGCGACGACGCCGGCGTTCTCGCCGGGGCCCTGAATCACCTGCGGCCCCTTGGTGGGGAGCCTGGCGAGCCACACGCGCGAGGATTTGTAGGAGCAGTGCTCGCTCCACATCACCGAGAAGATGCCGAGCTCGGTGAAGCTGGGCTCGCGCCCCAGGATCTGGAGGAGGCGGTCATATTCCGCCGGCGTCAAGCCGTGCTCGGCGATGAGCTCGGGGGTGATGGCGGGTTTGCGGGCGTTCATCGGCGATCCGGGATCCTGCTTCCACTGAGCCGCTTATAGCGGCCCCCACCGCTGGAGTCCCAAGAGTGTCGGGGCGCTACTAACGGCAAAGTATCTCAGATACTTAGGTCTTGACCTCCGCGTTGCGCTTTGCGAGCCGGAAGAGACCCCACTTCCCCGGGAGATCGCTGTTGGCCCAGCGCACCCGTGCTATCTCGAGGAACATAAGCAACTTGACCTCGGAATCGTGCGCTCTAAGGAAGCCATCTGCTCTTTGCTCGCTAATAATCTGCTCAAGGGGTTCCTGACGCCCCCATGCGTCCCAGAACTTTGCTAGCTCCATACGTACAGCGTCGAAACGATCAAACTCATTCGATCCGCCTAGCAGCTGCGGCTTGAGCGTCATGGGCGGCGTAGCCGCGGTGTAGATGGCGGAAACAAATTGCAGCAGACCTCCCGCGTCTCCAACGACGTGTATCTCCGCCATCCACGCCCATTCAGGGAACTTGCTATTGTCGGCCAATGGCAGCGCTCTTGGTATTGGGGCACTGTTCACAACGTCCCGAAGTGGACGGTTCGGGTGCGGCTTCATTGACCAATTTTTGTACGCGATCTCAAGCAGACGCCAGAATTCGCGCCGGTCAAGCCGATGGTCGTATAGCTCCGCCTCCCAGCGCGTACGCTCTGAAGCAAAGGGCCGTTCCGCTGAAGCCGGGTTGAAACCGAGCCTCCGAATAAGTCTCTCCACGTCGGCGTCGAATGTGCGGAACTCAGCGAGTTCGGCCTGCCGGTGCGCAAGCTCTGCAAGGTCCGCGGGGAGACGAGAGGCGGCTGGCATGGGGGTGCCGTCAAGGAGAATGGGCACGACGGGGATGCTGCGCGCCAGCGCTGCGGCGATCTCGATGCGCACGAAGTCACTGGGGCTGTCGAGGCGGCGTTGGCCCGTTGCCTGGTCGATCGCATCGATCCAGCCGGGGCCGATCAGGGCCAGCAGCACCTCGCACTGGTCCACCCAGTCTTTCAGGATCTTGCGGAAGTTAGCACCGGGCGGGATCGAGTCCACGTCCATGAACACGCCCTCGCGCCCCAGCGCGCGCTCGAACTTGTGATAGATCATGCGCGCCTGATAGCGGCTGTCGTCGCGGCGATAGCTGATGAATACCTTGGGGGGCATTTGGTTTCGTTTGTGGCAATGTATTGGAGTAGGGACCGCATAATTATGCCCTGTGCGGCGCGGATCAAGCATGATCTCAGCCTCCGGGCTGGCTACCTAGATGCCCGCCTGCGCGGGGCATGACGCGCGGCCGCGCCCGATCAGCCCTACCGTTCCTGCGCTGCGAAGCCAGCATTCCACGCATTCTCTTGGCAAGCCGCTGCGCCTGGTTTAAGACGCATCCGTAACGTACGGTACGGTACGCAACAGCGGGTCGGATGGATCGCAAGGTGCGGACAGCGGCTGAAGAGAGCGGCATGGGCGGCGGCCCGAGCCGGCGCCAGGAGGAGGTGCTGGACGCCGTACTCGATCTGCTGGCCAGCGGCAAGGACGCGTTGACCATGTCGGCGGTGGCGCAGCGGGCGAGCTGCTCCAAGGAGACGCTCTACAAATGGTTCGGCGACCGCGACGGGTTGCTGACGGCGACCGTGCGCTGGCAAGCCTCGAAGGTGCGGGCGGGCACCTACGACCGCGCTCACCTCGATGCCTCGGCCCTGCAGGCGAGTCTCGAGGCGTTTGCCGCCAATTGGCTCAAGGTGATCTCCTCGAAGACCTCCATCGCCCTCAATCGCGTGGCGGTGAGCCATGCCGGATCGGGCAAGAGTAACCTCGGCCAGATCGTTCTGGCCAACGGCCGCTTCGCCATCGGCGAGCGGCTGACGCCGCTGCTGGAAGCGGCGCGCGAGGCAAGGCTGATCGCCTTCGATGACACCGAGAGCGCCTTTCGAACCTTTTTTGGCCTGGTTGGCCGCGACGTGCAGATCCGGCTGCTGCTCGGCGACAGGCTGCGGTTGACCGAGGCCGAGATCGCGCGCGATGCAGCCCGCGCCACCCAGCAGTTCCTGGTGCTCTACGGGGCAGGAAGGGCGCCGGCCCCGGCCGGCAAGTGAGTGAGTGTAACCAGCAGAAGGAAACGACCGTCATGCGCGTCTATTATGATCGTGATGCCGACATCAACCTGATCAAGGGCAAGAAAGTGGCCATCGTCGGCTACGGCAGCCAGGGCCATGCCCACGCCTTGAACCTGCGCGACTCCGGCGTGAAGGAGGTGGCGGTGGCGCTGCGCAAGGGCTCGGCCGGCATTGCCAAGGCCGAGAAGGAGAACCTCAAGGTGTTCGAGGTGGCCGAGGCCGCCAAGTGGGCCGACATCATCATGATGCTCACGCCTGACGAACTGCAGGCCGACATCTACAAGGACCACCTGCACGCCAACATGAAGAACGGCGCGGCGTTGATGTTCGCGCACGGCCTCAACGTGCATTTCAGCCTGATCGAGCCGCGGGCGGACCTCGACGTTGGCATGATCGCGCCGAAGGGCCCCGGCCACACGGTACGCTCGGAGTATCAGCGCGGCGCCGGCGTGCCCTGCCTGCTGGCGATCCACCAGGACAAGAGCGGCAACGCGCACGACCTGTTCCTCTCCTACGGCGCCGCCATCGGCGGCGGCCGCGCCGGCATCATCGAGACCTCCTTCAAGGAGGAGTGCGAGACCGACCTGTTCGGCGAGCAGGCGGTGCTGTGCGGTGGCCTGGTCGAGCTGATCCGCGCCGGCTACGAAACGCTGGTCGAGGCCGGCTATTCGCCGGAGATGGCCTATTTCGAGTGCTGCCACGAGGTGAAGCTGATCGTCGACCTGATTTATGAGGGCGGCATCGCCAACATGAACTACTCGGTGTCCAATACCGCCGAGTACGGCGAGTATGTCTCGGGTCCGCGCGTGGTGAATGCGGAGACCAAGGCCGAGATGAAGCGCATCCTCTCCGACATCCAGACCGGCAAGTTCACCTCCGACTGGATGCAGGAGTGCAAGGCCGGCCAGCCCCGCTTCAAGGCCACCCGCCGCCTCAACGACGCGCACTCGATCGAGGAGATCGGCGCCAAGCTGCGCGCCATGATGCCGTGGATCCGCGAGCGCGCCATGGTCGACAAGAGCCGGAACTAGCGCGTCCCGGCGGTGTCAGACCCTCCGGGTCTGACACCATATATCAGAACGCATATCATTCTGTTTGACGGATTGGCTTGGCTCGGCTAACGTCTGGGCGTGATCCGGAGCTTCGCCTGTGCTGACACGGAGCGTCTCTTCCAAGACGAGGATGTTCGGCGTTTCCGCGCCATTGAGCGGCAAGCACGACGCAAGTTGCTGCTGCTGAGCACGGTGATAAGCTTGAATGATCTTCGCGTGCCGCCGGGCAACCGTCTGGAAGCGCTCGCAGGCGACCGGGCTGGGCAGCATTCGATCCGGATCAACAAACAATGGCGGATCTGTTTTCGCTGGAAGGACGGAGACGCCTGCGATGTCGAGATTGTGGACTATCACTGAAGACAGAGACGATGGCTAAGGCTCTTGACCCCATTCCGCCTGGCGAGCTGCTGCTTGAGGAGTTCATGCGCCCGCTCGGCGTCAGCCAGAATCAGTTGGCGCGCGAGATCGACGTGCCTGTCAGTCGTGTGGCTGGCATTATCAAGGGCAATCGCGCGATCACAGCGGATACGGCCCTGCGGTTGGGACTCTACTTCGGTACGAGCGCGGAGATGTGGCTAAACCTGCAGAGCCAGTACGACCTGCGCGTCGCGCAGCGGACGACATGGCCGAAGATCAAAGGCCGTATAAAAATGCACAAGGCGGCGGCCTAGCCACATTCACACTGGGCTTGTGCACGCTCAAGGTTTGCCCCTGGCACCGTTCCCCAAGGCAGGCTGAGGGACGGCGCCAGTGACAAACACCTTAACCGTGAGAAAGTCGCTGCCTACGCCTCATCCACGATCGGGTTGCGCAGCACGCCGATCCCTTCCAGCTCCACCTCGACGGTGTCGCCGGCCTTCATCCAGGCTGGGGGCTTGCGCGCATGCGCCACGCCGGAGGGCGTGCCGGTGGCGATCATGTCGCCGGGCTCAAGCGTCATGAACTCCGAGAGGATGGCGATCAGCCTGGCCGTGCCGAAGATCATGTCGGCGGTGTTGGAATCCTGCATGACCTCGCCGTTCACCCGCGTCTGGATGCGCAGGCCGGAGGCGCCCGGCGGCAGCTCGTCGGGGGTGACGACCCAGGGACCGACCGGGCCGGTGGAGTCGAAGTTCTTGCCTGCCGTCCACTGCGTGGTCTTGCGCTGATAATCGCGCACCGACACATCGTTGAAGAGCGTGTAGCCGAACACGTGGTCGAGCGCCGTCTCCTCCGAGATGTGCCGGCCGCCCTTGCCGATGACGATGGTGAGCTCGCACTCGTAGTCGAGCTGGATCGAGCACTTGGGCTTGATGACCGGGGCGCCCGGCGCGGCGAGCGAGGTGGGCACGCGCAGGAAGAACGACGGGTAGGTCGGCATCGGGTGCCCGCCCTCCTTGGCGTGCAGCGCGTAGTTGAGGCCGACACAGATGAACTTGGGCGGGCGCGCGATCGCCAGCGCCGGCTTGACGGCGGAGAGGGCAAGGCGGGCCGAGGCCGGCGCCTGCGCGGCGGCGGTCTTGATGGTCTCCAGGGCGCCGGGGCCGAGGGCGATCAAGCTGAGCAGGTCGTTCGGCACGGCCGCGCCGCCGGCGCCGAGGTCGAGCATGCTGTCGCCCTCGACCAATCCGAGGGCGGTGGCGGTGCCCTTCTCGAATGCCATCAACTTCATGGGAAATTTCCTCCTCCGGCAGACGGGGCAGACCCCTCGTCTCTCTCCTGGCCTTGCCGCGACCGCAGCAGGATGCTGAACGGCCTGTCAAGCGCCAGCAGCCGCATGCCTATTCCGTCGGAGCTGGCAGGCTCTCAAGACCCTATCGCGCCGCCCCGATCCATGCTCCGATGCGGTCTGCAACAGCGCCGAAAGGTCGGAGAGGATGCATAATCTGCGAGCGGACTCGGCGCGGCTGTGGGACAACCTGATGACGACGGCGGCCTTTGGCAGTACGCCGAAGGGCGGGATCTGCCGGCTGACGCTGTCGGAGCACGACAAGAAGGTGCGTCAGTGGCTGCAGGCCGAGGTTGAGGCGCTCGGCTGTACCGTCATCCGCGACGACATGGGCGTGATGTACGCTAGGCGTCCCGGCCAGCGCGTCGACGTGCCGCCGATCGCCATCGGCAGCCACCTCGATACCCAGCCCACCGGCGGCAAATTCGATGGCGCCCTGGGCGTGCTGGCAGCGCTTGAGGTGCTGCGCGCGCTCAATGCAGCCGCCTACGAGACCTACGCGCCGATCGAGCTGATCAACTGGACCAACGAGGAAGGCGCGCGCTTCTCGCCGCCGATGCTCGCCTCCGGCGTGTTCGCCGGCGTGTTCTCGCGCGAGTGGGCCATTGGGCGCAGCGATGCCGACGGGACAACCTTCGGCGCTGCACTTGAGGCCCTGGGCGAGTGCGGGCAGGAGGCCTGCGGCCAGCATCCGCTGTCGGCGTTCTTCGAGCTGCATATCGAGCAGGGCCCGATCCTGGAGCAGGAGGGGGCCGACATCGGCGCGGTGACGGGCGTGCAGGGCATGCGCTGGTTTGAGGTCACCGTGACCGGCCAGGAGGCGCACACCGGGGCCACGCCGATGAGCATGCGCCGCAACGCCCTGCTCGGAGCGGCGCGACTGATCGAGAAGGTGGAGGAGATCGGCCGGGCGCACGCCCCGCTCGCCGTGGCGACAGTTGGCTCGATGCGGGTGAAGCCGAACTCGCCCAACGTGGTGCCGGGCGAGGTGTTCCTTACCGTCGATCTGCGCCATCCCCAGTCCGCGGTGCTGGAGACCATGGAGGCCGAGCTGCACTTCGCCATCGGCGAGGCGTGCAGGCCCGGCTTGCTCGCCGCGCAGGCTACGAAGATCTGGGATCAGCCGCCGGTGGCCTTCGACGAAGCCTGCGTGGACGCCGTGCGGCGGGCGGCACAAGGCGGCGGCTTCAAGGTGCGCGACATGGTCTCCGGTGCCGGCCACGACGCCGCCTACGTGGCGCGTGTGGCGCCTACGGCCATGATCTTCGCGCCCTGCAAGGGCGGCATCAGCCATAACGAGGCGGAGTTCTCCTCGCCGGAGCAGTGCGCCGCCGGCGCCCAGGTGCTGCTGCAGGCGGTGCTGGATTATGACCGGGTGTTGGCGGAGCGGCGGGGTTAGGTCACGTACCGCGGCTACAATCAATCGCCGCAGAGCACAATTCCAGTCCTAAGTTTTCATGGTGGTGCGTTGCCCTTCAGCACCGTTGGAGAAAGCCGTTCCTATGCTAGGGTTATAGGCATTGCACGGGGCATTGGGGTTTACGCGTGGGGATTGTTCGACTGCTGCTTGCCGTCTCCGTCCTTGTTGGCCATGCCGGCGGCGAGGAAGGCTTTCTGTTGCTCCCCGGCAATCTGGCCGTCGAGCTCTTCTTCATCATCTCTGGCTTCTACATGAGCT
>DASURA010000062.1:0-23189 GCA_036280295.1 Hyphomicrobiaceae bacterium | reverse complement strand
GGGCCATCACGGCGCCAACCACCCGGTCAAGGACTTCACCACCGGCAAGGTCGAGATCACCTCCATGAACCACGGCTTCGCCGTGGACCGCGACACCCTGCCGGCCGGGGTGGAGGAGACGCACCGCTCGCTGTTCGACGGCTCCAACTGCGGGCTGCGTCTGAAAGACCGGCCGGTGTTCTCGGTGCAGTACCACCCCGAGGCCTCTCCCGGCCCCGAGGACAGCCACTATCTGTTCCGCCGCTTCGTCAACCTGATGCGGGCACAGAAGGGCCTGCCGGCAGTGCCGGAGCGGTGAAGTGGCGAATGGCGAAGGGTGGTCCCACCGCACCATTCGCCACTTACCATTCGCCGTTCGCGCTTTTTGCAACGCACTAGGCTATTTCCGGTGATTTAATTCGCGAATCTGTTTGACTGACAGCCCCAAGATGGTAGGATGTCGTCATGAACGAGATCGCACGCCAGCTTCGATCCGGCCCCAAGGTGCTCCCCACCACGCAGGTCTGCGATGGTGTGCCCAGGCTTCGCTGGAGCCTGGCCGACTTCGACCGGCTGATCGAGGCTGACATCCTCACCGAGGAGGATCGGGTCGAGCTGATCCAGGGGGAGCTGGTGCCGATGGCGTCAAAGGGCAACCGGCACGAGCTGGTGCGGGACGAGATCCAGAATTGGATGATGGACCACAAGCCTGCAGACGTAAGGCTCTCGTCCGAGATCGGCTGGCGTCCTCCGGACGCCGATACCTATGTCGAGCCCGACATCCTCATCTCCCCGCGGCGCTTCAAAGGCGCCAACGTGCCTCCGCAAGAGGTCTTGCTCGCCATCGAGGTCGCCGATTCCAGCCTGAGATACGACACCACGACCAAGGCGAGGCTCTACGCCCTTCTGGGTGTTCGCGACTATTGGGTGGTGGACGCACAATCGCTGCTGACGCGCGTGCACCGGCAGCCGGCGGGCAGCAGCTACGCCAGCGTGGAGCAGGTGCCGCCGAGCGAGACGCTGGAGCCGTTGCTGGTTGCACCGCTGGCCATCCGGCTGGGCGAGCTCGATCTGGCGTAGGTTGGGCCAACCCCGGCGAGCGCCGGGCCAGCCCCACGCATGGCTGGCTCTTACGTGAGGTACCGAACCCATGGCCACGTCACGACGCAAGGTCCTGGCCGGCGGCTACGGGGCAACGGAAGACAGACCGCCACCTGGAATGAGCGAGGACGCGGGCGCCTACGGAAGCCGCGCGACCACACAGGCGGCAGAGGGCATCCCGCGGCTGCGCTGGACGCTCGAGGAGTTCGAGCGCCTGGGCGAGCTTGGCGTCTTCACGGAGGAAGACCGGGTCGAGCTCATCGACGGGGAGCTGGTGCCGATGTCGCCCAAGGGCAACCGCCACGAGCTGGTGCGCGGCGCCATCCTTAATTGCCTGCGCCGCAACCTGCCGAATGAATATGATCTCCACGTTGAGCCCGGCTGGCGCCTGGCCGGCAGCTACTGCGAGCCGGATTTCCTGATCGGCGCTGCCGGCTGCAACCCGACCACGGTGGCGCCGGCCGAGGTGACGCTGCTGATCGAGGTGGCGGACACGAGCTTCAAGAAGGACAGCGGCCCCAAATCCAGCCTCTACGCCCGCGCCGGCGTCCGCGACTATTGGGTGGTCAATGCGCGCAGCTTGACGACACGAATTTATCGCCAGCCGTCGGCGAAGGGCTATGGCAGCAAGGTCAACGTGCGGCCGACCGTTGCACTGGTATCGCTGCTCATTCCCGCCTTCCAACTCAGGCTGGCTGATCTCGCTATTGGCTAGACCAAAGCCCGGTCAGCAACTACTTTTCGGAGGGATGCAAAACATCCAAACACGATACGAATCCAAGCTTTTTTGGATCCGAAATTCCACGACGAAATCCGTTTCCGCTAAACGTGAAAAAGTATCCGCCAAAGTTTCCGCATTTCGTGATATTGGTCCCGGTAACTCGCGCCAGTCCTTGTTGCTAATAGCAGGTGTTACCCTCCTGAAGTATAAATCGAAGCCACTGTAATTGAGACTGGGGTAGGCATCGTAATATACGTATGAGTGATCGCACATCACCCCTCCTACCTGCTGGCCTTGACCAAATACCGCGAGCTGCAATGCCTCGCGGTAAGTAGCCTCGGTCATTCCGGCCCTGTGCATTGGTCCGGCTTCCTTCCGGTCGGCTGCAGTGCCAGTCTCCAGTTGCGCGAGGCTCCGTCCTAAGAAATACGCTCTGGCTACCTGACCGCGGTTTCGCGATCGACTCCGCTTTCGCAGTGCTCCTGGAGCAACCGCAGAGGATGAGCGGCCCGACGAATGCAAAAGCCAACTTTTGGGGTCACATCCTCACGTTTGCACCAAGCCTCGAGGGCTACCCCAGCCGCAGCAACCGCGCCGCATTATCCTTCAATATCATCGGCCGCACCTCGGGCTTGATGGCGATCTTCTCGAAGTCGGCGAGCCAGCGGTCGGGCGTCAGCACCGGGAAGTCGGAGCCGAACAGCATGCGGTTCTTCATGATGCTGTTGGCGTACTGGATGAGGTTGGCCGGGAAGTACTTGGGCGACCAGCCGCTGAGGTCGATATAGACGTTGGGCTTATGGGTGCCGACCGCGAGCGCCTCGTCCTGCCAGGGGAACGAGGGGTGGGCGATGATGATCGGCATATCGGGAAAGTCGACGGCCACGTCGTCGAGGTACATCGGGTTGGAGTATTTGAGCCGCACGCCGCCGCCGCCGCGCATCTGCGCGCCGAAGCCGGTCTGGCCGGAGTGGAACAGCGCCGGCAGCTTGTGCTCGGCGATCACCTCGTAGAGCTGATACGCCTTGCGGTCGTTTGGGTAGAAGCCCTGGGTGGAGGGGTGGAACTTGAAGCCGCGCACGCCGTACTCCTCGATGAGGCGCCGCGCCTCGCGCACGCCCATCTTTCCGCGCGCCGGGTCGATGGAGGCGAACGGGATCAGCACGTCGGCGTTCTCGGCCGCCAGTTCCGCCACCTCCTCGTTGGCGATGCGCCAGAGGCCGAGCTCGGATTCGCTGTCGACGGTGAAGATGACGGCGGCCATCTTGCGCTCGCGGTAGTACTGCGCACACTGCGGAATGGTGGGCCGGCCAGCTTCCTTGAAGTACTTGGCCATGGCCTCGTCGTAGATCACCGAGCACGGATCGCGTGGGGAGCGGGCGGAGGTCTCGGCATGGGTGTGCACGTCGATGGCGACGATCTGGGCGGGATCGATCTTCGGGACGTACTTGCTCATCGCGAGGCCTCTTGACTGCCGGCTTGGCCCGGGCGCGGGCCCGGCCGTAACCGTGGAATGCGCCGGGAGTGACGCACAGAATGCAGGCGCCGACAAGCCGTATCGACAAGCGCGTGCCGGGTACCGATTGACACGTTTGGCGCGCGGGCGCATGTGACGCAGGGGCTGGAAGGGCTCGCGCACGGAGGCGCAAGGACACACGCATGACCACCGGGGCCGCCACACCGAACGTCGTCCGCAGATATGCCAGGAGCCGCCTCTACGACACGGTCGCCGGCCGCTATCTGACGGTGGAGGACCTGCGTCGATGGCGCGAGGACGGCGTCGACGTCGAGGTCCGCGATAGCGAGACCGGAAATGACATCACGCGCGTGCTGGCCTGAGCCGCCGATGCGCGCGGTGCGGGCTCTCCTGGCAGGGGCGTTGGCATTGGTGGCCGGTCTCGTGGCCGCTGACGCCGCCCGCGCCGATGCGGCGCTGGCCGTCGGGCAGCCTGCCGACGTGGCCAAGCAGGGTGTCGCCGTGGGCTGGGCGGTGGACTATCTGGTGAGGACGGAAGCCGAGAAGGAGGCGCTGGCGCGCTGCCGCACCTTCAATGACGCCGTGGCGGCGGCGCGCGAGGCCTGCCGCATCGTCGAGACCTTCCGCGACAGCTGCCTGGCCGTTGCCCTCGATCCCGAGCGCGGCACGACAGGCATCGGCTGGGGCGTGCACAAGAACGCCGACTGGGCGGAGGATGCGGCGATGGAGAAATGCGAGTCGACGTCCGCACCTGCGCGGCGTGCCTCCTGCCGCGTCGCTCTCATTCGCTGCGACGGACGTTAGGGCTCGAGCGAAAGATGCCGCTCTCCTACGCTCAGAACCTGGAGGACTTCCACCTTTCGCTGGCCTTCGCGGGCCAGACACACGGCTTCTACATCGATGTGGGCGCCGGCCATCCCGTTGCCGACAACGTCACGTTCTGGTTCTATGAGTGCGGCTGGCGGGGGATCGTGGTGGAGCCGCAGCCGGAGCTGGCGCACCTCTATCGGCACGTCAGGCCGCGCGATCAATGCGTGCCATGCCTTCTCGGCAGGGCTGCCGGCGAGGCCGATTTCTATCAGTTCGATCGCTTTCACGGCCTGTCCACCACCGTGTCGTCGTTCGCAGACGGCGCAGCGCGTCTGGGCGAGGCCTACAGTATCGTGCGTGTACCCAGGATCACCCTGGCGCAGCTGTGCGAGCAGCACGGCGTGGGCGAGATCGACATCCTGAAGATCGATGTCGAGGGTGCCGAGGCCGACGTGCTGGCCGGCAACGATTGGCGCCGCTTCCGGCCGAAGGTTGTCGTCGCCGAGGCGATCATGCTCGAGGACGGATCGCCGACCTGGGCGAGCTGGGAGCCGTTCCTGCTCGAACAGGGCTACACGTTCGCGCTGTTCGATACGCTAAACCGGTTCTACGTGGCGAGCGAGCAGCATGAGATCCTGGAGCGCATGCCGAGGTCGCGCGCCGCCTGGGATTCGGCCACCCACATGTACGAGATCGGCCGAGCGCCGGAGAGCCCGCACCATCCCGACCATCAGCTCGCCAGCGAGCTCACCCAGGCATTCTGGGCTTTGCTGCCGGGCCTCGACGCCGATACGCTGGCGATGCTGCTGGCCCGCGCGCGCGGCACGGCGCCCGCGGACATGGATGCCCTCCGGGCCGAGGTGCAAACCGACCAGTTCCGCGCCATCCTCGGCCGCATCGCCTGCGGCTACGACGGTGGCCAGATCCTGGAGCCGGAGAAGTAGGCGCCGCCCCGCAGGGCGGATTAGCGGAGCGCAATCCACCGCTCTCCCCTTTATCCCCTGTTTCCCCCCAGCAGCTTGCGGGAGATGACGACGCGCATGATCTCGTTGGTGCCCTCCAGAATCTGGTGCACGCGCAGATCGCGCACCAGCTTCTCCATGCCGTAATCCTTGAGGTAGCCGTAGCCGCCGTGGATCTGCAGGGCGTCGTTGCAGACCTTGAAGCCGAGGTCGGTCGCCATCCGCTTGGCCATGGCGGAGTACATCGAGGCCTGCGGATCCGCACGATCGATGGCATCCGCCGCGCGATAGACCATGAGCCGCGCCGCCTCCAGCTCGGTCGCCATATCTGCGAGCTTGAACTGCAGGGCCTGGAAATCGGCGATCGGGCGGCCGAAGGCCTTGCGATCGAGCATGTACTCGCGCGCCTTCTCCAGCGCGACCCAAGCCGCGCCCAGCGAGCAGGCGCCGATGTTGATGCGGCCGCCATCGAGCCCACTCATGGCGAACTTGAAGCCCTGGCCCTCGGCGCCGATGCGGTTTTCCGCCGGCACTTTGCAGTCCTCGAAGATCAGCTGGCGGGTGGGCTGGGCGTTCCAGCCCATCTTCTTCTCATTGGCACCGAAGCTGAATCCGGGTGTGTCCTTCATCACCGCGAAGGCGGAGATGCCGCCATGCCCCCCGGATGGGCCATCATCGCCCGTGCGCGCGAACACGAAGTAGAAGTCGGTGGCGCCGGCACCGGAGATGAATTGCTTGGAGCCGTTGAGGATGTAGTGATCGCCCGAGCGTCGTGCCGTCGTCTTCAGCGCCGCCGCGTCCGAGCCGGCGCCCGGCTCGGTGAGGCAATAGCTCGACAGCCATTCCATGCTGGCGAGCTTGGGCATCCAGGCGGCCACCTGCTCGGGCGAGGCGTACCTGCCCAGCATCCAAGCCACCATGTTGTGGATCGAGATGTAGCCGGCAATCGCCGGGCAGCCATAGGCCAGCGCCTCCATGATGAGGGCGCCGTCCTTGCGCGTGAGGCCGGAGCCGCCCTGCTCCTCCGGCACGTAGATGGTGGCCATGCCCAGCGCCGCCGTCTCGCGGATCACATCGACTGGGAAGTGGCTCGTCTCGTCCCACTCGGCTGCATGCGGCGCGATGCGCTCCTTCGCAAAGGCAAGCGCCGTCTCCTGAATCGCGGCCTGCTCTTCAGTGAGCGCGAAGTGCATGGTTTCCTGTCTCGCTGTATAGAAGGAATGATCGCAAGCACTGTGCACGATCCCGCAGACAACCGCCAGATCAGACAATCGTCTAGACGGGGCGTCTAAAGCTGTCAGGGGGCTCGTCGAGCCGCGGCTCAGCACGTATAGTTGCTTCTTCATGCCTGAGACACGCGCACGCCGCCGGCGTTGCGGAGCCGTTTTGACATGCTCGGACGTAGAACTAAGAGCGTTTTGCTGGTCGATTTCGATAACATCGCCGCACAGCTCGGACATAACGATTTTGTGGGCAGCATCCCGCGCTGGCTCGCCTGGCTCGAGGATGGGCGCTTCGATCCGGAGCACGGCAAGCGCAGCTTCATGGTCAAGTGGATGTATTGGAACAGGCCGGCGGAGGTGTACCGCGAGGCGGTGGAGGCGCAGGACTTCGAGGCGCTGGTCTGCCCGTCGAGGGTGAAGGGCAAGAAGAGCCAGGCCGACATGGTCATTGCCGTCGATGCCCTGCGCTCGGCCTACGAGAACGAGCGGATGCAGGAATGCATCATTCTGGCCGTCGATACCGATTATGAGCCGCTCATCGACGCGCTCAAAGATTGTGGACTGCGCACTGTGATTGCCGCGACGCCGGGCATTGCCATGGAGGTCTATTCCGAGTGCGCAGACGTGGTCATTCCGATCGAGGCCCTGCACGACGCCATGGCCTACGAGCGGCAGCGCAGCCTGATGGAGCGTCTTCGGGACAAGCTGCGCGGCTGGCGCAAGCTGGCCCGGCGCCGCAACCGGCTCGCGGTCGCCGCGGCGCTGCTGATCGAGATCGGCAAGCAGAGCCCCGGCCAGACGATCGCCAAGAAGGCCGTGATGAAGGCCCTGGAGGAAAAGTTCCCCATTCAGCATCGCGGTCGCGGCGCGTATCTGTCATGCGGCAACTATGACACGATGCTGGAGCGCATCGCCGCGCAATCGGAGGAGCTTTACCTGCACGAGTATGACGAGCGCCGCCGCGCCATTGCCTGGCGCTCGCCGCGGACGCAAAGGGTGACGACCGCACGGACAAGCCCGGTGACGGGCCAAGTGACCCGCCCGGTAACGGGCCCAACGACGCGCCGATCCAGCACCGGCTATGCAACCCGGAAGAAGCGTGCACCCCCGCGCAAGCGTTGGTTTTTTCGATGGGGCTGATCGGCGTTGGGGCAAGTGCGGCGTCTATGCCGCACCTTCTGAGGGCTGCGCCACCGAATGTGTTGGGTCTTGCCCCGGCGTTTGCCGGGGGTAACCCGGCCTACTCGAGCGCCAGGGGCGGTGCGACGCTCTCCAGCGGCTTGCGCTCGGCGGCGACGGCATAGAGCGCGGCAAGAACCGAAGCGGCAAGCATCAGCGCCGCCCCAAGCAGATAGCCGGCGAGGACGCTCTGGCGTGAGCCGGTGGCGATCAGGGCACCGAGCAGCAGCGGGCCGGCGACGCCGCCGATGCCGGTGCCGATGGCATAGAAGAAGGCGATGGCCAGCGCCCGGATCTCCAGCGGGAAGGTCTCGCTCACCGTCAGGTAGGCGGCGCTCGCCGCCGCCGAGGCGAAGAAGAAGATCACCATCCAGCACAGCGTCAGCTGGCGCGCTGTGACCAGATCGGCGGCGAACAGATAGCCGGTGATCGCCAGCAGGATGCCGGAGGCGGCGTACGTCAAGGCGAGCATGGGCCGGCGCCCGACCGTGTCGAACAGCCGCCCAAGGATCAACGGCCCCAGGAAGTTCCCGACGGCAAACGGCAGAATGTACCAGCCCACCTGATCGGCCGGGACGGCGTAGAAGTCGGTCAGCACCAGGGCGTAGGTGAAGAAGATGGCGTTGTAGAAGAACGCCTGCGCCGCCATCAGGCCGAGCCCGACCCAGGTGCGCCGACGGTGCAGCCGGAACAGCGTCGAGACGACCTCGGAGAGCGGCGTATGCCAGCGCGCACGCAGGCGGATCTTGGGGAATGGCCCCGGATCGAGGACATGGCCGGCGTGGCGGAAGCGCGCCTCGATGCCGGAGACGACCGCCTCGGCCTCGGCCGGGCGGCCGTGGGTGACGAGCCACCGCGGGCTTTCCGGCAGCCACATCCGCATGAACAGGATGATGAGGCTCAACGTGGCACCGATCGCGAACGCGGCACGCCACCCCATGTCGATCGGCAGCAGTGCCGGGTCAAGCAGCACGATGGAGGCGGCGGCGCCCACAGCGGCGCCGACCCAGAAGCTGCCGTTGATGGCAAGGTCGGTCCAGCCACGCACCCGCGCCGGGATCAGCTCCTGGATGGTGGAGTTGATGGCCGCGTACTCGCCGCCGATGCCGGCCCCGGTGAGGAAGCGGAACAGCGCAAAGCTCCACACGCTCCACGACAGCGCCGTCGCCGCCGTGGCGATCAGGTAGACCGCGAGGGTGATGAAGAACAGCTTCTTGCGTCCGAGCCGATCGGTGAGCCAGCCGAAGAACAGCGCTCCCAGAACGGCGCCGGCGAGATAGGCGCTGGCGACGAAGCCCACGTCGGTGGCGCTGAATTGCAGGACCGGGCTCTGCTTCAGGGCGCCGGCCACCGATCCCGCCAGCGTCACCTCCAGCCCGTCGAGGATCCAGGTGACGCCCAGCGCCACCACCACCAGCGTGTGAAACCGCCCCCACGGCAGCCGGTCGAGCCGCGCCGGGATGTCGGTTTCCACGATGGTGCCTTGTGGCGATGCCGCAGGCTTGGCTGCCTCCTGCACGGTTCCTCCTCGCGACTCAACGGCCCTGGCCCTGACGCAACACCGACGATCGCTTACGGTTCCGCCCTTGCGCAGTGGCGTTGCGCGCGGCCGGGATGGCAAAAGATAGCTGCAGATGCTGCTCGCGCGTAACCCAACCTACACCAATCGCCACACGCACGTGTGCTTGATCTCCATGTCCTCCAGGTCGCGCGTGACGGGAACGGAGTATTCGGCGACGGTGGTGAAGCGCTCGCGGGGGAAGTAGCTGCGGCACGGATCGCCCACCAGCACCGACGATTCCTGGCGGCGGGCGGCATCGAGAAACGGCAGCACCCGCTCGGCGAGGGCGCGCTCGTAGAACAGGTCGCCGACCAGGATTACATCGAAGCGGGTGGGCGGGGCCGCCAGCAGATCGTCGGCGGTCGATTCCACCTTGACGCCGTTGACGGCGGCATTGAGCGCCACGGCGGCGGCCGCGAAGGGGTCTGTGTCGGCGGCCAGCACGCGGGCGGCACCGGCTTTCATGGCGGCGATGCCGGCGAGGCCCGAGCCGGAGCCCAGGTCGAGCACGCTGCGGCCGGCGAGAAGGGCCGGATTGTCCAGCACGTAGCGCGCCAGCGCCTGGCCCCCGGCCCAGGCGAACGCCCACCAGGGCGGCGGCACGTTCATGCGCCCGAGCTCCTCCTCGGTCTGGCGCCAGATCGCCAGCGACTCCTCCGCGAGGTGCAGGCTGATCTCCGGCACCAGCGGGATGACGAGCAGCCTGGTGTTCGCCTTGATGAACTGGGTTGGTGGCATGGACTCCGGGCCAAGGGCGAGGACGGCGGGATGGAGCGATAATCATAGACCGGATTTGCACAGCAAGGTTTGCTTAAGAGAAAGGCATGATGCCCCGGCACAAAGTGCGCCGCGGCGCCCGGAGACAGGAAACGCTTAATTTCTTGCCGCTACCTCAGGGTTGCCCAAAATTTGCAACTCACACCCGATGGGGGATGCTGCACCTGTTGGGGAACGGCACTTTGACTGCTTTCGACGGGATGCATGGCTTCCATCTACGATGTCTACCATCGCCAGGAGATCATCCGCGCCGGCCGCATTCACGAGGAGCAGATCATTCAGAATGCGGCGTTCCTGCCCGAGATGATGTGCGTTGAGCCGCCGCGCGCTGGCGCAGTCGGTGGCCGGGGCTGGCACCATCGAGCGGCTGCATGGGCTCGCCGCGATGGTCCACGACAGGGTGGAGTACGTGCAGGGCCTCACCGATGCGCATACCGGTGCTGCAGAGGCTCTGGACGACGGCAAAGGCGTCTGCCAGGACCACGCGCACATTTTCATCTCGGCGGCCCGCGTGCTGGGGATTCCGGCGCGGTATGTCACCGGCTACCTGGTGCTCGATACCCGCAATCGGGAGTCGGCGCCGGCGCAGCATGCCTGGGCCGAGGCCTACGTCGACCCGCTGGGCTGGGTGGGGTTTGACGTGGCCAATCGACTCTGCCCGACCGACAGCTACGTGCGCCTCGCCTGCGGGCTCGACGCCGGCTGCACGGCGCCGATCGTCGGCTCGCGGCGCGGCGGAGCCGGCGAGTCTCTCAAGGTGAGTGTCGCCGCGCAGCAGGAGGCATCGCAACAGTGACCCTCCCTCTCCCCGCGCCGCACCAACCTCGCCTCGCGCTCCGTCAGCGCGGGGAGAGGGAACCTGCCTCACGAGGAGCCCGATGACCTATTGCGTCGCCATGCGACTGAACCGCGGGCTGGTGTTCGCAGCCGACACCCGCACCAGCGCCGGCAGCGACAACGTGGCCTCGTTCCGCAAGCTCTACTTCTGGCGCAAGCCGGGCCAGCGCGTGCTGGTGCTGTGCTCGGCCGGCAATCTCGCCATCACCCAGTCGGTAATCAGCCTTCTCAACGAGCAGCTGATGTCCGACCCGGCCCCCGTCGCCGAGACCTTGTTCACCGTGCCCTCGCTCTATCGCGCCGCCCGCGTGATCGGCGACACCTTGCGCCAGGTGCGCCGTACCGACGGCGCCGAGCTGGAGGCCGGCGGTGCGGCATTCAACGCCAACTTCCTGTTCGGCGGCCAGATCGGCGACGAGTTGCCGCGGCTGTTTCACATCTACCCCGAGGGAAATTTCATCGAGGCCACAGACGACACGCCGTTTTTCCAGATCGGCGAGCACAAGTACGGCAAGCCGATCATCGATCGCGTGGTGGAGCCGCATATGGGGCTGGGCGAAGCCGCCAAATTGGCGCTGTTGTCGTTCGACTCCACCCTGCGCTCGAATCTGTCCGTGGGCCTCCCGATCGACCTTTTGATCTACGAGTGCGACAGCCTCGACGTGCGGCGCCAGCGCCGCATCGAGGTCGACGACGAATATTTCCGCAAGCTCTCCGCCGCCTGGTCGGAGGCGCTGCGGCAGGCCTTCGCGAATATCGAGGAGTTCAAGGTATAGCACACTGTCATGCCGGGACTTGTTTTCGGCACCCAGCCAACTGACGATTCCGGAGCCTGCAAAGCCGCTGGACCCCGGCAACAAGTGCCGGGGTGACATTGATTGGGCAAAGCCGTCACCCGAAGACCAGCTTCGCCGCTATCCCCGCCAGCGCCAGTGCACCGACCCACAGCGCCCATCGGCCCCAGCGCCCTTGCCTGGCCTGCGCGGCGGCCAGGCGTTCCACCGTGTCATCATCCAGCCGGAACCCCTCGCGAGCGGCGGCGGCCAACGTGAGGGCGGTATGCTCGGCCTGCTCCAGCAGGCGCGGCACCTCGCCCAGCACCCGGCCGAGCGTCTCGGCGCCCGCGCCGGCTTCGCGCAGGCGGCCGGCGACGCCCAGGTTGGTCTCGATCCACTCCTTGGCGATCGGCTCGGCGGCGGTCCACAGGTTGAGCTCCGGGTCGAGCGAGCGCGCCACGCCCTCTACCACCACCATGGTCTTCTGCAGCAGGATCAGCTCCGGCCGCGTCGCCATGTCGAACACCTCGGTGTAGGCGAACAGCTGGCCGAGCAGGTCCGCCATCGAGATCTCGTCCGCGGTGCGGCCGTGGATCGGCTCGCCGATGGCCCGCATCGCCTGGGCGAAGACCTCCACAGGGTGATGCGCCGGCACGTAGCCGGCCTCGAAGTGCACCTCGGCCGTGCGACGGTAGTTGCGGGTGATCAACCCGTAGAGGATCTCGGCCAGGAACCGCCGCTCCTTGAGCCCGAGCCGCCCCATGATGCCGAAGTCGATGGCCACCACGCGGCCTTCGCGGTCGACCAGCAGGTTGCCCTGGTGCATGTCGGCATGGAAGAAGCCGTCGCGCATGGCGTGGCGCAGGAAGGCGCGCAGGACAGTGAGGCCGAGCGCCTTGAGGTCGTGCCCGGCCTCCTTCAGCGCCGCGCGATCGCCGATCTGGATGCCGTCGATCCATTCCAGCGTGAGCACGCGCCGGGTGGTGCGGCGCCAGTCCACCACCGGGACGCGGAAGGTGCCCAGTTCGGGCGCCGGGTCGGCGGCGATGTTGTCGGCCATCTCGGAGATGGCGGCGGCCTCCAGCCGCATGTCCATCTCGATCTCCACCGAGCGCGCCAGCGTCTCCACCACCGCCACCGGGCGGAGCCGCCGGATAGGCGGGTGGAAGCGCTCAATCTGGCGGGCGGCGAAGAAGTAGCTGTCGAGGTCCTGCTGGAAGCGGCGCTCGATGCCGGGGCGCAGGATCTTGACCGCCACCTCGCGGCGCTCGCCGTTCTCGACCACCACCGCTTTGTGGACTTGGGCGATGGAGGCGGCGGCGAGCGGCGGGCCGAACTCGGCGAAGTGATCCTCCAGGCGCCCGCCCAGCTCGGCCTCGATGGTGCGCCGCGCCTCATCGAGAGAAAACGGTGGCACACGGTCCTGCAGGGCGCGGAGGTCATCAGCGAGCTTCGGGCCGATCAGGTCGGCCCGGCTGGCCAGGAACTGTCCGAGCTTGATGTAGCTGGGCCCCAGGTTGGTGAGGGCTGCGGCCAGCCGCTTGCCCTCGGATTGTTTGGCATGCAGTGGCCAGCTCAGCGCCCGCACCGGCAGCGTCAGCGCACGTGCGAGATGCAACGCGAACGGTGCCTCGGTGCCCTCCGGCACCAGGTCGACGCCGTGCTGCGCCAGCACCAGGCCGGCACGGGACAAACGCAGGATGTTGCCGACGGTGGTGGCCATAGACTCCGAGGACGTCGAGCGAGATCGCGCTCCAGCTCTGAGCGCCAAGGCTATATCTCACAGCTCACGCCATCGGTTAAGGCGTGAACCGCCGCAGGCCCCAGCTGCCGTGAAAGAGCGCAATGGTTACGGCCGTTTCCTCGCCTCCGGCTTGGCGTCTGCCTTTTGTGCCTCACTCTGCCTCTTGGCCTCGATCCGGGCGACGTGGTCGCGCAGGACGCGGTTGACGTAGGAGGACAGGCTGCGGTCCTCCTCCTCGGCGAAACCTTCGAGGGATGCCTTCACGTCGGGGTCCAGGCGGATCGACATTGGCTCCAACAGCTTCTTCTTGCGGCGCGTCGTCGTCGTCATGTGCACACTGTAACCGGCGAGTGTCCGTAGGACACTATCTGTAGCCGCTGTGCATTGACGCGCCTACGATGAACGCGTAACCTGCTGTACGCGGTGTAACCGCTCGCAATACGATTGTAAAGAACATGCGATTGTGAGGGAGCTGTTGCCATGTCCGTTGCCGACAAGATCTCCGCCTTGTTCCATGTGCTGACGCGCGAGGAGGTGGACGCCATGCCGCCGGCCGAGCGCCGCCGCTTCGCCGATCAGTGCCGCCACTGGGCCTGCTTCGCGGAGATCAGGCCGCGCGCGTCGGTGCCCAAGTCGGGCGTGCTGGCGGCGTTGCGGCGGGGGGAGCGGAACGAATGATGCCGGATGTGAGTCCGTCGGTCTTGGTGATTAATGCCAAAGGCAGGAGATCGACGGGCTGGAGCGTCGCTACGAGAACGGTGTTCCGGCGATTGGGAGTCAAGTGGCCGGCAATCAAAGAATCAAAATTCCGGCGATTGGGAACCTGAAGTCAGATGATCGGGAGCCAGCAGCCGCCGATTGAGGAGGTAAAGGGGCGATCCGAACACTGGACGGAGCGACGCGAATAGCGCTTAGCTACCGCCGTCACGGAGCCCCCATGTCCACCTCACCCACCCCTACCTTTCCCAACGGCTGGCAGCCGGCGACGCGCTATCCGGACCCGGCCATCGTCGCGCTTGATCCGGCGTTCGAGAAATACTGGCTCAAGCTTTCGCGCGTGGAGCGCCTCGCCACCGGCTTGCGCTGGGCCGAGGGGCCGGTGTGGATCGGCGACGGGCGCTATCTGCTCTGGAGCGACGTGCCCGGCAACTGCATGTGGAAGTGGGAGGAGGAGACCGGTGCGGTCAGCGCCTTCCGCAAACCCTCGAACTTCGCCAACGGCAACACCCGCGACCGCCAGGGCCGGCTCATCACCTGCGAGCACGGCGGCCGGCGCGTCATCCGCACCGAGTACGACGGCTCGATCACGGTGCTGGCGGATAACCTGGGCGGCAAGCCGCTCAACTCGCCCAACGACGTGGTGGTGAAATCCGACGGCTCTGTCTGGTTCACCGATCCGGTGTTCGGCATTCTCGGCGACTACGAGGGCCACAAGGCCGAGCCCGAGGTGGATGCCAACGTCTACCGCATCGATCCAGGCAGCGGCCGCCTCGATGTGGTGGCGCAGGACGTGCTGGGCCCCAACGGCCTGTGCTTCTCGCCGGATGAGAAAATCCTCTACGTGGTCGAGAGCCGGGGCATGCCCAACCGCAAGATCCTCGCCTACGACGTGACCCAAGGTGGAGCACGCCTTGCCAACAAGCGCGTGCTCATCGACGCCGGTCCCGGCGGTACGCCTGACGGCATGCGCTGCGACGTGGATGGCAACCTGTGGTGCGGCTGGGGCATGGGCACACCGGAGCTGGATGGCGTGCTGGTGTTCAATCCGGACGGCAAGCCGATCGGCCGCATTGCCCTGCCCGAGCGCTGTGCCAACGTCTGCTTCGGCGGGCTGAAGCGCAACCGCCTGTTCATGGCGGCGGCGCAGTCGGTGTATGCGCTGTACGTGAACACGCAGGGAGCGTCGGGTGGTTAGCGGTTAGAGGTATCAGACCTGCGGGTCCTGACACCATCATTCCGACGCGGTTACAGCAATGGTGTCAGACCTGCGGGTCTGACACGGCAACCTTCGGGGAGAGCCATGACGACGCAAGTTTCGCTCGGCGATATCACCATTCATCGCGTGGTGGAGCAGCAGGGGGCGTTCTTCCCGGCGCTCGACTTCTTCCCCACGCTCACGCCGGAGCTGATCGCGGCCAATGCCGACTGGCTCAAGCCCGCCTTCCTCGACGAGGCGGACAAGGTGGTGCTGTGCGTGCAGAGCTACATCGTGCGCACGCCCCACCACAATATCCTGATCGACGCCTGCGTCGGCAACCACAAGCCGCGGCCGGCCCGGCCGGCGTGGCACCTGCGCACCAGCGACCAGTACGAGCGCAACCTCGCCGCCACCGGTCTGGGCGTCGGCGACATCGACTACGTCATGTGCACGCATCTGCACGCCGACCATGTCGGCTGGAACACGCGCCTCGACAATGGCCGCTGGGTGCCCACCTTCCCCAAGGCCAAGTACCTGTTCTCGGATCGCGAGCTGGCGTTCTGGACGGAGAAGGAGAAGGCCGATCCTGCCGCGGCGCCGTGGATCACCGACTCGGTGCTGCCGATCGTTGCCGCCAACCGCAGCGAGGTGGTCAAGAGCGATCATGCGCTGAATGACCTGGTGCGGCTCGTTCCGACGCCGGGCCACACCATCGACCATTTCTCGGTCCACGTCGGCAAGCCGGGATACGATGCACTGATCGCCGGCGACATGATCCACTCGCCGATCCAGGCCCGCTACCCGGACATCAGCATGCGCGCCGACTACGACCAGGCGGAGGCCGCCCGCAGCCGGCGCGAGGTGCTCAGCCGCTTCTGCGACAGCCCCACGCTGCTGTGTACGATCCACTTTCCTGGGCCATCGATGGGACGGATTGCCCGCTGGGGGGAAGGGTTCAGGATCGACCCGATATGAACGCTGCCATACCCGGGAGGGTCTGACACTGTCTACGCCTCTACGGCGTGCAGCCCGGAACCCGGCCCGTTGCCGCGATCATATGGATCAAGCGGCTGCATCGCATCCCGGCCAGGCCGGACGATACGCGTTGAGGCCTCCTCCTCCTGGTGCGGCTGCTGACGGTGGCAGGAGGTGCCGTCGAAGGTGGCGCCTTCGTCGACAGTCAGCGTCTTGTGGTAGATGGCGCTCTCGACGCAGGCTGTATCCTGCAGAATGACACGGTTGGCGCGGATGGTGCCCTTGACCTTGCCACGCACCACCGCCTCCTCGGCGACGATGTCGCCGCTCACAGTGGCATCGCGGCCGACCACCAGGTTGGCGCAGCGGATGTCGCCGGCGACCTGCCCTTCCACGCGGATATCTCCCTGGCTCTCCAGGTTGCCGGAGATGGTGAGCCAGGCGTCGATCACGGACTGCGTCTGAGATCCGAGCTGCACACGCGAGGGCGCAGGTGCCGCGTCCGGGACGGGCTGGCCTGCTGACGGGCGACGGCTCTCCGCGGAGCTGTCGTCGGGCTTCTTGTTGAACAGCATGTCGGGTCTCTCTCGTTGTTGAGGCGAAAGGGCTGGGCACGTGGCCGAGCGCTGGGGCGACAAGGCAGGCCGGGTTTGGCGAGGGGCGGCGGCGTGCCTGGCGCCGCCCCGCTGAACTTTCGGGGCAAGCTATCCGCGACCACATTCACGAGTGGCTAAAAGGCGCGGCGCTCGGCGCAACGGCCGTGCCAAAAAGGCCGGTATGGATAGCGGAATGCTAACGAGCGGCCGGTTGTGCGATGCAGCCCGCGTCGTCTGTGTCTGTACGTCAGGGGCTTTTAACGGTGCGGTCGTGCCCGTTGGCGGCGAGGCGGTCGCACCCGCTGGCCGCGGGCGCCGGCAAAGCCACCGTCCCCGCGGCGGCCCGCTCGTCGCTGGCATCGCCGGCGGCCGTCCCGGGCGCGCCGTCGGCATATCTGTGCAGTCCCACGCTGGCTGGCGGCGGAGCGGGGCTCTCGGCCGTCTGCGCCACCCGGTGCAGGTCTGCCGTCGATGCGACTGGCGGCGGCTCAGCCAGTGGATTGTCGCTGTGACGGACGGCGCCCTCGAAGCTGGCGCCGTCATCGATGGCCAGCGAGCCGTAGGTGATCTCGCTCTCGACCTGCGCGGAGCCCTGGATGACGACCGTGTTCGCCCGGATCGTCCCCATGATCCTGCCGCGGATGATCGCCTCGGTGGCAACAATCCCGCCAGTGATCGACGCATCCTTGTCGACGATCAGCTGAGCACAGCGCACATTGCCGCAGACACGCCCGTCGAGGCGGACATCGCCCTCGGTATCGAGATCGCCGACGATGGTAAGGGAGATATCGATGACCGACTGCGTGCGCGCCGCATCGGGCCGGGGGATGTCGCGCGATTCCAGACGAGGAACCACGGGCACGGGCGCCGGTAAAAGGTGCGTCGCGGCACCCGTGGCAGAATGCGGTGAATGCGGCGGCACCGCTCTCGCCAGCGCCTCCTGCGCCCGGTCGGAGGTCGTCGGCGCTGGCTTGTGGCGGCTGGCCCGTTTCCTGTTGAACAGCATGTTTCCCCTTCCCGAGGCTCCGGTGGGTCGTGCCAGCGGTGCTGTCGGGCGCCGGGCGAGCCGCGGGAAGCCGGATCGCGGGATGGGAGCGGTGCCGCGGGCGCCTGTGCGGCTGGCAGGTCCACTTAAGCGCGCCATGCCGGCGGTCGGACCTGTCGGGATGCCCTATTTGCGGGGTGACGAGTATGTAGGGGTAGTAGTCAGGGCGCACGCCACGCCCGCACCGTCAGCAGCTCTGCCATGCCGACCTCGATCCCTGGCGGCGACAATGTCAATGTGCCGTCGTGGACCTCTGACCTGAGGACCGTCCCGTCCGGTTGGCGGCGGCTGTGATGGACGATGGGTGGCCCTCCCCTGCGACCTAGGTGCGCCAGCCCGAATGGATCGCGGCAATCCCCCCGGTGAGGTTGCGGTAGGAGACGCGCGAGAACCCCGCCGCCCGTATCATCTCGGCGAAACGCTCCTGCCGCGGAAACTTGCGGATGCTCTCGACGAGATAGCGATAGGAGTCCCCATCCCCGGCAGTGAGCTGCCCGAGCCGGGGGATCACCTGAAACGAGTGCAGGTCATAGAGGCGGTCGAGCAGCGGCACCTCGCAGGCAGAGAATTCCAGGCACAGGAAGCGCCCGCCGGTCTTGAGCACGCGGTAGGCCTCGGCCAGCGCCCGGTCGATGTGGGTGACATTGCGGATGCCGAAGGCGATCGTGTAGGCGTCGAAGCTCTTGTCGGCGAACGGCAGCGCCTCGGCGTTGCCGATGGTGAAGGTGACGCGGTCACTCAAGGCCGCATCGGCGACGCGCTTGCGGCCGACCTCCACCATCTCCGGGCTGATGTCGAGCAGCGTCACTTGCGTGCCCGGCCCGCCCGTCCGCAGCGCCTTGAGGGTGATGTCGCCGGTGCCGCCGGCCACGTCGAGCAGAAGGAACGGCCGTGCCGACCTGGGCGGTGCCAGCACCCCGACGAAGTCGCTCTTCCACAGTCGGTGCAGCCCGCCGGACATCAGGTCGTTCATCAGGTCGTAGCGGGAGGCGACCGAGGAGAACACCTCGTTCACCAGCCCCTGCCGCGCCGCTTCGGGTACGGTCTTGAAGCCGAAGGAGACGGTCTCGCCGGTCGCCGGCTGGTCGGGCATGTGCGCGCTGGTCATGCGCACAAGGTACTCGGCCGGCCGGTCATGAGACAAGAGCGGCAAGAACGGCGCCTGCACCACAGGGCCGGCAAACTGTTGCCGCATGTTGTGTGAATCCTGCATGGCGTCCAGACCGCCGATCGAGCGCGCGTGGCATTCGTTCGCAGGTCGGCGCCGGCCATGCTGGGCTATGTATCGGTCGACCGGCAAGGAAGCTTGAGGGCAATCGCACAACAACGGCGCTGACAAGAGGCCGTGCGTGGTCCAGGCGACCCACGGCAGGCAAGCGCGGCCGATCCGCCACCGGCGGCCGCAGCCAGGATGGAGGTGGCGCTGGTCCAGGGAGCGTCTAGGCTAGGCCATGACCCGCACGGACGAGGCGAAGCGCGATGTGGTGCCCTCTTGTCCCAGCACGCCCGCGCCGCTCAGGCTCGTCTCGCGCTGGCTCGGCCGGACCAGGCTCCCCGATGCGCCGACGGCGGCTCCGGTTGCGGTCACCGCCACGATTGCCCGGCTGCAGGCGGCACGCCAGCGGCTGGAGGCCTCTGGCGTCAGCGAGCGCGCCGTTTCGCGCGTCATGCGGGTGCTCTCGGGTCTGGAGGGGCGCGTGCTGGAGCCGCCACGCGCCGCCATGCTGGGCGAGTTCAACGCTGGCAAGTCCTCCCTCGTCAACCTGATGCTGGGCAGCGCGCTCATGCCGGCTGACCTGCTGACCAACACGCACCTGCCAATGCGGCTCGCCTATGCGCCTCGTCCGCTCATCGCCGCCGTGGGTTCCGACGGACAACGCACAACGGTGCAGCCCCATGAGCTCGACACGTGCTCCATCGAGAGCACGGAACGGCTTGACATCGGCCTGCCGCTGGAGACGTTGAGCGAGTGCACCTTCATCGATATGCCGGGGCTCAACGACCCCAATCAGTCCGGCGTGCCGATCGAATGGGCGGCGAGCCATTCACACATGGCGCTGTGGTGCACGCCGGCGCCGCAGGCCTGGAAGGGCAGCGAGCTCGAGGCCTGGGCAATGCTGCCCAAGCGCCTGCGCAGTCGCAGCCTGCTAGTGGTGACGCACGCCGATGTCCTGCACGACCCTAACGACTGCGCGAAGGTGGCCGAGCGGCTGCGGCGCGAGGCGGGCGACCTGTTCGCCGGGATCGTGCTGCTGTCTGTCACCGAAGCCGCTCGCGCCCGCGATGACAGTGGTGGCATCGCCGACCCGTCGCTGTGGCGCACCAGCGGCGGCGAGGCGTTCATGGCGGCCTACCGTGCCGTGCTCGACAGGGTGACAGCCGAGCGCTGCGAGGGCGCATTGCGCGTGGCGTACCGCGTGGCGATGCGGGCGGTGCGCCACTCCATATAGAGCGCCGGCGGACGCGGCGGCTCCTCAGCGTGGTGCGGCAGGTGCGCGAGGAGGTCGCGGACGTGGTGCGCACGCTGCCGGTGCTGACCATGGCGAACGTCCCGGCTGGTCCGGTTTGATCCAGGTCAATAGCGAGGCCTGCATGGTGATCGCCAAGTCGCGCGGCACGCTCGATTCGGTCGAGGCGGCGCTGTGAGACGCGAGAGCGGCCCGCACCGCCCTCCTCCGACACAATGCTGGATGACGCTCCGGAGCGACATCCCATCTGAGAACGTCTGCATGGCGAAGAAGAGGATCGCATTCCCAGTGCTGGCCCAGCTATACTGGCTCAACAAACCGATCGATCATCATACGGTGCAGTGCGCGGCGGACCGCGCTCTTGAGGGTGGGGGAGATGACGGCGACGGCGCGGCCCGGGTTACCTGTCCTGCGGACAGTGAGCGAGGCGTTTCATTCGGTGCCAGAGAACTGGCAGGGAGGGCTGCGCATCTCCTGGCTATGGCTGTTGATCCTGGCCGGCATGTTCTGGCTGGAGGTCGCCACATTCCCAGTCGCCCCATTCCCGGCGGAGGGTGAGCTGCCGACGAAGCCAACACTCCCGTCACCCGGCATCATGTTGCTGTGGCCGTTGTTGATTGTGGTGAGCATGCTCGCCCTCGGATCCACCGCCGTGGCCTGGCACCGCCTGATCCTTCTCGGCGAGCAGCCGCCTCGGATTTTGCCAGGCATCGGCAGGCCGGCGCTGCGCTATCTGGGCCGCTTGCTGCTCATCGGTCTCTCCGCAATGCCCGTCATGCTTTTGGGTGGGCTGCTGTTGTTTGCGCCTTTGGCCGACATGCTCATCCCGCAGCCCGTCAAGCCATTCGTTGCGCCGTCCGCGGCGCAGGTCCTGGCCATCTCGATCGTCGGGTTTGTCGCCATGGTGCCAGCGCTGCTGGTCATTGCCCGCCTGTCCGTCGGGCTGCCGGCCATCGCCATCGGACGCCCAATGACGCTGACGGAGTCGTGGGAATTCACTGCCGGCAATACCGGCCGGCTATTCGGCGGGACCCTGCTGGTCTATATGCCTGCCTATGCGATCGGTCAGGCGTTCCAGCTCGCCTTTTGGCCTCCGGTCTTTTGGCCCAAGAGCGGCATCCTGTCGGCGATGGTGCTGATGTTCCTCATCAACTGTCTGGCCGCCGTTGCTGCGCTCAGTTTCCTGTCACTGAGCTATCGCTTCATCGCTCGCACCGCGGAGCCCGCCAGACTGGAGGCCGACTGAGCGCTCCTGGGCGGCTATCTGCTTGACTCAGAGAAGCCCCGGCGTAGGGTCCGCGGCGCCCGTCTTGTTGTTGCGGTGCATTGTCAACCCCTAGCCGAGGCACAGAGAGGCCGTCATGGCTGCGATCCCCGCCCGTTTCTTCTCCGACAGCGTCAACCGCATCTCGCCGTCCCAGACCATCGGGATGTCGACGAAGGCGCGCGAGCTGAAGGCTACGGGTCGCGACGTGATCTCGCTCTCGGCCGGCGAGCCGGATTTCGATACGCCCGACAACATCAAGGAGGCGGCAGTCCGCGCCCTCAGGGAGGGGAAGACGAAGTACACCGACGTGGACGGCATCCCGGAGCTGAAAGCCGCCATCGTCGCCAAGTTCAAGCGCGAGAACGAGCTCGACTATAAGACATCGCAGATCTCGGTCGGCACCGGTGGCAAGCAGGTGCTGTTCAACGCGCTCCTGTGCACGCTTAACCCCGGCGACGAGGTGGTGATCCCGGCGCCGTATTGGGTGTCCTACGCCGACATCGTGCTGGTGGGCGGCGGCAAGCCGGTTCCGGTGCCGTGCCGGATCGAGGACGGCTACCGCCTGAAGCCTGAGGTGCTGGATGCGGCCATCACGCCGCAGACGAAGTGGTTCATCTTCAACGCGCCGAGCAACCCGACCGGCGCCGCCTACACCAAGGAGGAGCTGAAGGCCCTCACCGACGTGCTGATGCAGCCGAAGAACCGGCACGTGTGGGTGTTGAGCGACGACATGTACGAGCACCTGCTGTACGACGATCGCATCTTCTACACGCCGGCGCAGGTGGAGCCGGGCCTCTACGAGCGCACGCTCACCTTGAACGGCCTCTCCAAGGCCTATTGCATGACCGGCCTGCGGCTGGGCTACGCCGGGGGGCCGGAGCCGCTCATCAAGACCATGTGCAAGCTGCAGTCGCAGTCCACCTCCAATCCCACCTCCGTCATTCAGTGGGCGGGCGTGGAGGCCCTGAGCGGCCCGCAGGACTTCATCGCCCGCAACGCCAAGGCGTTCAGGGAGCGGCGCGACCTGGTGGTGTCGATGCTCAACCAGGCCACCGGCATCCGCTGCCCGAAGCCCGAGGGCGCTTTCTACGTCTATCCCTCGTGCGAAGGCGTGATCGGCAAGACCACGTCGAAGGGCGTCAGGCTCAACACGGATGAAGATTTCGCCCTGGCGCTGCTCGACGAGGAAGGCGTGGCAGTGGTGCATGGCGCCGCCTTCGCCATGAGCCCCTTCTTCCGCATCTCCTACGCCACCTCCAACGCCGAGCTGGAGGACGCCTGCGGACGCATCCAGCGGTTCTGCGGGAATTTGAAATAGGGCGGCTAGCGAAGCGTAATCCGCCGCTGCGTAGCGGTTCGGCGGATTACGCGCTGCGCGCTAATCCGCCCTACGGTTTTTCCTGTCAGCCTGTGCATTTTATGCGCTTTCCGCTTGCTTGTAACGACGTGCACGTGCTAAGCGGGACCCATGAGCACGCTGGCGCACCGGAAAATGACCGTCGATGAGTTCCTCGCTTGGGCCGAGGGGCGCGAAGGCCGCTGGGAGCTCTACAACGGGGTGCCCTACGCCATGCCTTCCGAGCAGACGGGCCATATCGACGCGAAGTACGCCGCCTACTTCGCTCTACGCCAGGCCGTCCGGAAAGCAGCTTTGCCCCGCCATGTGGTGGGCGACGGCACGGGCGTTCGCATCTCCCATCATGTCATGCACGGCCCCGATGCTGTCGTCTACTGCGGCCCGAAGCTGCCGAACAATGCCCTGGAGGTGCCCAA
>DASURA010000061.1:0-35646 GCA_036280295.1 Hyphomicrobiaceae bacterium | reverse complement strand
GGGTGACGTTGACGCCGGCGTCGAAGGCCAGCGTCTTGAGGGGAATCAATGCCTGATCATGATACATGGCGATCGCCGCGTCATAATCGCGGCGCGCCTCGGCATGGAACAGCGAATCCGCCGAGTACGGCCCGGTGACGGAAATGCCCTCGGCCGCAAGCTCCGCCTGGAGCTCGGCAATGGCGGGTTCGATGACGTCCATCTCCTCGCGGCCGATCAGGCCCTCTTCGCCGGCGTGCGGATTGAGCCCGGCGATGGCGATGCGCGGCCTCGGGATGGCAAAATCCCGCACCAGGGCATGGGCGGTGATGCGCGTCGTCTCCAGGATCAGCGTGCGCGTGAGCGCGCGCGGCACCGCCAACAGGGGGATGTGCACCGTCGCTGGTACGACCCGCAACGCGGGCGCCGCCAGCATCATCACCGGCCGGATCGGCGCCCTTCCGGTGTGCTGCTCGGCCAGTTGGCCGAGGAATGCCGTGTGGCCGGGGTATGGGAGATCGACCGCCTGCAGCGACCGCTTGGCGATCGGATTGGTGACCATCGCCAGCACCTTGCCTCCCAACACGTCGGCCGTCGCCGCGACGATCGCGGCCGCGATGAGGGCGTCGGCGGCTGGTGGACGGCGCGCAGCGGCGTGCCGGCCCGCCGCGCTGTCGAGCGGCACGACCGGGAGGGCGGCGGCGAACACGCGCGTGGCGTCGGCAACCTGGTCGATGCCGATCACCGGAACATCGAGGTTGAGGCCGCGTGCCCGCTCGCGCAATACATCGGCATCGCCATAGACGGCGAATGGATGCAGAGCGTGCAGATCGCGGAGGCTCCAGCTTTGCAGCGCGATATCAGGCCCGATGCCGGCGGGGTCGCCCATCGTCACGGCGACTGGTGGCAAGGGCGCCTCGTCTCGGCGGGCGGTGGCAGTGGAACGCAAACCCATCGCCTACTTATACTCTATGTTAGCCTCCTGCATAAGGTTGCGCAGGTGGCGGTTGGCCAGGCTTTGCAGCTCCTTGGTCTGCAGCTGAGCCTTGGCCTCGTTGCGCTGCTGCTCGTTGCCGCTGGCAGCCTTGCGGCCGCAGACGGCGTACAGCTCCACCCCGCCCGGCGTCGTGAGCGGCGGCAGCACGTCGTCATCCTTGGCGCGCAACAGCAGCGATCGCTTCGGCTCGCCGATGCTGCCCGGCTTTATATATTTCAGGTCCTCGAATCGCGCATCCGGTACCGTCTTCGCCATCGCGGCCATGTTTTTGCAACCGTGAAGCCGTCGCCGCAGCGCTTCTGCCTCGGCAAAGCGCTTGGTCTGGGTCGCCTGGTCGGCCCGGCGCGGCAGGGGGAACAAGATCTTCTGCACGTGCAGCTCGATCGGATCCGATCCCGATTCCGCCGCCGCTGACGATAGTGCCCGATCGACATCGCGCTGGGTGACGTTCACCTGCATGCCGAGCCGGCGAATGACGAAGTCGTGCCAGGCTTTCTTGGCGCGGAATTTCTCGCCCATCGTGTTGATGTCGACCCCGGTGCCGCGCAGATGCTGGGTGAACTGCTCGATAGACATCTTGTTCTGAGCCGCCAGCTGCGACAGCATGGCCTTGACGTTTGCGTCGGTCACCTCGATGCCGATCTTGCGGGCCGCCTGCAGCTTGACACGATCCTCGATCAGCTCCTTCTCCGCGTCCTTCTTGAGCTTCGGCAGAATGGCGGCGCGGGCGCTGGCGACCGCCTGCTTGCTCACCCTGTCCCGGATGATGGCGATCAACTCGTCGCGTGATTTTCCAGGATTGGAATTGACCACCTCTCGTTGCAGCGCCTGCATGCGGGCCTGGTCCTTGACCAGGCGGCCGAAGTTTTCCTTGACCTTGGAGCCCATGCCGCTGAGTGCCAACAGGTTGGCGCGCTGCTCGATCTCGTAGGCGGTGATGGCCTCGTCATTGACGACCACAACGATGCCGTGGCTGCTGCGCCTCGGGGTGGACGGCTGCTTGGTTGCGGCTGCCGACTTGTTGGCGTTGCGCGGCTGTGCTGCCAGCGTCCAGTCCGAAGCTGGCCAGCCGCAAAGGCCGAGGAATAGCCCCAGACATGCACCCAACAACATGGCGGCACGGCAGCGGATCATGGTGTCGAGCTTCCTTCCCCCTGGTCAGTGATCGACCGCAGGCGTTGCCGGTCGATTCGTTTCAGCAACCTTATCCCACCAGCTTACGCTGTAAGAGCATTGCCGGCCCAGGTTGTCCACAAGGACAAGCACAGGACAACAAAGGCGCGGCTATGGCGCGCACGCTGAATCCGGGCAGTTGCAAGCCCATTGCGGCACCGCGCCGGCTCCCTCAAGCGCAAACTTCAGCGCAATCCGGGAGCAAAGCCAAGCCGCGACGGGGCCGAGCTGGAGAGGGCTGCAGCCTCTCTTCGCTTGCCCCGTTGAAGCGGCTGGAGGTGGGGTCGCTCCCACCGCGCAGCGCGATCTGAACGGTGCGCGCTGCCGGGGGCTGAGCCCGTCCCGGCTAACGCGGGATCGAGCCCTCGTTGGTATCGCCGAAGACGTGATTGAGGGCGTCGGTCTTGTAATTATAGCCGCCGAGGTGCTTGAGCTCGAAACGCAGCATCAAGGTGCGATCCGGCTTGATCTCAAGGGCTTGGTTCTCGATGAACGTCTCGATGTAGCTGGCGCTCAGGACAAAGCACTCATCCTGATACTTGACCTGGTACACGTCCTGGATGCGCGTGCCGTCATCGATGTCGTAGCGCATCTGGCCCATCACGCTCCAGCGATCGGTCAGCCGCAGGCCGAGGAGCCCAATGGCCTCCTCCTGATCGTCAAGCAGCCCGAGCTTGGTATCGAACTGGGTATAGGTATAGCCGACCTGAGCGAGCAGCGGACCATAGCTGGCGTTGATGGCCGTATCCTGCCGACGCAGCGACCAATCGTGTTCGTCGAAGCGGGCCTGCGCCACAACGCTGGTGCCGGCGAACGGCGACAGATAGACGCCGGTAACGTAATCGGAGCGATCCGTCTGCAAGCCACTGGCTGGATCGTAGTAGTAAACGTCTGCTGCGTCCTTGCCGGGATTGGCGTCGAAGGGGTTGTCACCGGCCAGATGCAGGCTTTGGCCGGCAACGAAGCGGGCGTACATGCCACTGGCGGTCTGCAACGTATACTGCATGCCCAGGTTGGCACGGGTGCCTGTCTCGTAACGGTCATATCCCGAGAAGCGGTCGATATCGAACAGCAGCGTGTCGTCCCAGATCAGGCTGCGGGCATCCTCGTCGGGCAGACGCCGCTGGTCGATGTTGTTGGGGCGGGCGATGATCTGTGCTGTCGGCTCGATCACGTGGGTGGCGGACGCCGTGTGGGCGACGAACGGATAGGAATAAAGCATGCCGGCCACGGCCTGGCCGCGCACCACCGTGTCATCCGGTATGAATGCGGCGGGGTTGTCCGGGTTACGAGCGTTCTCCCAGCTGTAGATATCGCCGCGCAGGTTGGCAAATGGGGTCCACACCTGTCCCATGGGATCCACCATCTTGCGCTTCCAGTCGGTCTGCACGACGAGGTGGTTACTGTCCGAGCCGTCATTCGGCCGGGTCAGGGCACGGGCGTGCGCGCTGAAGCCGAGCTGGCCGCCGGCCACCGGCGTCCCGACGATGTAGTTCCAGTCGATGACCGGATGCACGTAGGAGGTAGCGACGTTGTTGTCTTCCAGGAACAGGCCGCCGAAGTGATAAAGATTGGCAGCGAAATAGTTGCGGTCGCTGATGCCCTGCAGGTACCCGACGTTGATGCGGTCAGTCTGGAAGATGGAGTCCAGCTTGTAAGTCCGGCGGAACGACTCGTCGCTTTCCAGCGTCACGTCCCAGCCGTACTTCCACCAGGACGCCAGATTGAACTGGCCCTTGGTCTGGATTGATCCACGCCAGTTGCCGAGATCCGAGTCGAGGGTCGAAACCGTGCGGTCCTCGATGGCAGCAATATCGATGCTGTACTTGCCGTCCGCGAGGCGATGGCGCCAATTACCCTGCCACAGCACGCCGCGGTCGCTGTAGTAGTGCGGGTTGAAGGTGAAATCGTAGTTCGGCGCCAATGCGAAGTAGTACGGCACCTGCACCGAGAAGCCGAGTGTGCTCGATGAATCATAGCTTGGCATCAGGAAGCCGGACTGGCGCTTCACTGTCGGATCCGGATGCTGGAAGTAGGGCAGGTAGAACACAGGTACGCCGAACAGCTGGAACTGCGCATCCTGGTACGTGATCGTCTTTGCCGCCTGATCGTGGATGATCCGGGCCGCACCGATGCACCACAGCGGAGGCATGCCGGGATCGTTCCGGCAGGGCGTGAACTTGCCCTTCTCGAACTCGGTGACGTTGCCTTCCTTGCGGACGGCGCTTTCGGCGGCGATGCGGGTGTCGTCGTTGGTGACGCTGCTCAGTCCCTGGATGAAGGCGTCGCGGAAATCGTCCGTCGCTTCGAACCGGTCGGCACGCACCACCGAGCCGTTGGGCTCCTTGAGCTGGGCATTGCCCTCCGCCAGCAGCTTGTTGAGGCTCTGGTCGTAGATGACCCGGTCGGCGGTGAGGATGTAGTTGTTGTAGTAGATCTCGACGTTGCCCTGGGCGATGACGCGGTTGTTCTTGTCATCGTAGGTCAGCTTGTCGGTCTGGATATAGATCGGCTGGGCGCGGTCGATCTTCGGTCGCGGCCCGAGGATGCCGCCCGCCTTCTTCGGAAAGGCGCTCTTGCTGCCCGGCAGGTTTGGCAGGCGCAATGACGGATCGCTCTGGGCCAGGGCCGCCTGCGACAGCAGGCAGCCGGCAACGATCACGCCGAGCAAGGCAAGCCACACCTGGGCCATCCGCCGCCGAGCCGCAACGCGGCGCAGGCTCGGCGTTCCCTCGGACACGTTGTGCGCTGTCGGCGCTGCACGCATCACTTCAGCCGTCCTCCTGATGCAGTAGCACCGTTAAGGAGACGAGTATCGAAACCCCAATCGGAACCCAAACCGCTAGCGTCGGGGAGATCAAGCCGGATGCCCCGATCTGACGTGAGACCTCAGCTAGCAAGAAGAGTCCGATGCCCCCTATCAAACCCATCAAAACCATAGTCTGTATCCCACCGGAGCGGAATGACCGCAATGACACAGTGGCGGCCAAAATCACCATCGCAATCAGCAGCGCCGGACGTCCCAGCAGGATGGCATGCTGCATGCGATATTTCGAGGCTGAAAGACCAGCTTTTTCAGACATTTCGATCAGTTCTGGCAGCTCCCAGAACGACACTGCGATCTCCGAGCCGAAGGCGTCGCTGACACGCTCGCGCGTGAGGTAGGTGCTGACACGGTATGAAGGGTAAGTCTCGGGCTCCTGCTTCGGCCGTGCGACCACGGCTTTCTGCAACTCCCAGTAGCCGTTTCGGAGACTTGCGCGCTCGGCGTTGAGATGTTCGATGAAGCGGCCCTTTGGGTCGAACCGGAAGGCGACGACACCCGTCAGCGACATTCCCTGGTCGGAGGTGGCGCGGGCGTTCATGACAGACTGGCCGTCGCCGCTCTCCTCTTTCTGGCGGAGCCACGCGCCGTCGCCTTTGCCTGCGAACAGCCCCGCCTCCATGCCGAACACCTCGGCCACCAGCCGCTCCGATTCCGAGCGCGCGGTTGCAGCCAGGGGATTGAACACCGTGACGGCGAGCAGGCCGAGGATGAATGTCACGAAGATGCCCGGACGCAGGAACTGCCAGGCCGACATCCCGGCCGCGCGCATCACCGTCAGCTCGGACCGGCGGTTGAGGCTGAGCAGGGCGCCGATCGCCCCCACCAGCACCGCAAATCCGAGCAGCAGCTCGGTGAAGGCCGGCAGGCGCAGGAATCCGATCCACAGCAAGGTGGCGACGGAGAGCTCCGTGGCCCGCCGCGACAGCCGCATCAGCTCGATCATGTCGATCATGAAGATCAGGCAGGAGCAGATGACGAAGGCGCCGATGATGCTCACCAGGAATCGCCGTGCCACGTACCGGCGCAACATGCGCGTGCCCGGCAGGTGGAGCGAGAAGCCGCCGCGGGTGCGCTGTCGGCGCCGTGCACTCAGCGCCAGGACGGGCCAGGCAATGGCCCGAAGCAGCAGGCCGAAAGCCGCGCCGGCAACGGCGATCAGCCGCGGTGTCGGGCGTGCCACGATGCTGCGCTGGGCGGCGATGGCAGCAATCGCCGCGGCGCCCACCGGGATAACGTACATCAGGTAGGCCATTTGCGGCTGCACGGCCACCATGTTGTTGGCGGCAATGCCGAGCAGCCGGCAGACGAGGCCGCCGGCGAAGGCCGCCACCAGCCCCTGGAAGCGGCTTTGCCGCGTTGATTGCGCGCTGCCGGCGTAGGCCAGGACGATGAGCACGAAGGCGAACGGATAGAGCGCGCTGGCAAACCGCTCATGCAGCTCAGATGCGATACGCCCGCGACCGCGCTTGTTGGCGACATCTTTCGGCGGCGGGTGCAGCAACTCGTTCGTGTAACGCTCGCGCGGGCGCGCGCCGACCACGCTGCCGGGAGAGGTCGGGCGCTGCTCCAGCTGGTTGAGGTCGATCGCGTACTCGGTGAACGAGATGATCTGCGGCGCCTTGTCCTTGTCGGAGCTGCGTACGATGTGGCCCTTCTCCATGCGCAGGAACTCGTCGCCGCCCTGCTTGATGATCTGCGCCCGCTCGGCGAGGTAGGAAGCGACCTGCTTGGGGTCGCGGGCGTCATGCAGCATCAGGCCGAGCAGAGTGCCGTTGGGCGCACGGTCGCGGATGTGGATCGTCAGCTTCGGCTCAGGCTCGGTGAAGCGCCATGGCTGGATCACCTGCCCGATCAGGTCGCTGCGGACGAGCGTGGTGTACTCGCGCAGCACGCGCTGGCTCCAGGGGCCGGCCCAGTGGTTGACCGCAGAGACGGCAAGGGCGACCAGCAGCGCCATCAACCCCAGCGGCTTCAGCAGCGCCCAGGTCGGGGCGCCGGCGGCCGTCATCACGATCAGCTCGCTGTCGCTGCTCAGGCGGTTGAGTACGTGGATGCAGGCGATCAGCAGGGCGATGGGGGCGATCAGCGCGAGCATGCTGGGGATCGCCAGCGTCGTCATGGTCAGGAAGCGCAGAACGTTCTGGCCTTGGCTCGTCATCAGCTCGAGCTGGCGCAGCGCCACGCCGATCCAGACCACGCTGGTCAGCGACAGCAGAATGCCGATGGTGGCTCCGGCCACCTGCCAGAACACGTAGCGGCTGAGAGTTCGGCCGAACAGGTTCATCCTTGGTCTTGGTCCCCGGCGTCCCCAGCGCCCGGATCTCCCTCGCGTCCCCCGCGAGGAAACTCAGCCAATCCAGGACGTCCTTGCGTCACCACAGCATGGTGGCGGAACGGTGACGTCGAAACGGGCTCAGACCCCTCGTCGCAACCTCGCCATGAACCACAGCGCTCAGGCGAGGGGCTGACCCCGTCTCCACCTCTCCATCTCAGCCCAGCGTCAGCAGCTTACCCTGAAGTTGCAGGATGCAGCCCTCAATATTGTGCAGCGTCTCGTCGATGTTGTGGATCTCGCGTTCCATCTCGTCGGGATTGCGCGCGCGCCGCTCCTCGCCGGAGACCGTCGCAACGTCCACCAGCGTACCCACCAGCCAGCCGATCCCCGATAGCGTCTGCCGCAGCGCCGACTGCTCCACCCGTCGGCGGCTCCGCTTTGGGCGCACGGACCGCAGCCGTCGCACCAGCGCCGCACGCAGGAATTTGAGCTCGCGCTTCTTGTGTCGCAGCTCCTTGACCGCCGCCTTGGCCTCCGCGGCCGAGCGCACCGACACGGCGACGGCGGTGCCGTCGATCTTCGTAAAGCGCATGGGCGCCAGCTGCATGGGCCGAGCTCGCTCCTCATCTTGCTGTCTGAGTGTCCTGATCGCGAAATTCGTCACGGCAAGCCGGAAGTCGGAACGAATTTCGCGAGCTGAGGGACACGTGCCAGCCATTATGGTTGCTCGTACGAGGCAGGTCGAGAAGTCCACCCCGGGCGCGGGCGACGGCGCGGACCTCTCGATCATGCACGAGCCGAAGCTAAGCGTGCCGCACGGCGATCGTCCAGGCGCCCTTCAGGCATGAGGTGCTGATTTTAATATGTTAGCTGATATTGCGATTAGAGATTGATGACGGACTTTCCGTGCTGCCTGTCCGAATGCGTTCATTTGATATATCCGCAGAACGATCGATCTAATTGTCATATCGAGAAAAAATAAGACAAAATCTCGCCACAGGTCTCGCCCAGACAAGCTCGAGCTATGTGATTCGCCGGGGTGCAAGCCCCGCGGGCGATCGCGTGGGGGGATAGTTGGGTACAGGGTCGTGCGTGCAGCCCGGGTGGCGGAATAGCGCCCAGCGGGTGCAGTCGTGCGCGCGATTCGGGGAATGAGGGAGAGACGATGAGACGGCTTCCTGTGGTTGCAATCGGAGTTGCTCTCTGCGCCTTTGCAACCAGCGCGGACGCGCGTTCCAGCCGCATGCATCTGGGATCATACGACGGTCATCGGTCGTATTCCGATGGCGACTGGGACGAGGTGCGTCCGCAGCCGAGGCGGCGCTCCGCGCGCAGCGGAAAACGGCGCCATGCGGCATCGGTGCGGTCGCAGCGCCGCCGGGCTGCGCGCGGCTGGCGGCGCGGCCGCACGGCCAGGCGCGCCTCCCTGAGAGCGCGCGGACTCGGCACCCTCGTCCGCGGCGGCGTCTCGCGCCGCTGCCTGACGCCGGCGGCGCGCGGCCTGCTCAATCGCATCGAGGCGCAGTTCGGTCATGTCCGCCTCGTGTCCACTTGCCGCCCCGGTGCTGTCATTGCCGGCAGCGGCCGTCCGTCCAGGCATGCGAGCGGCAATGCCATCGACTTCAACGCCCCTGCCGGCCGCAAGGGTGAGGTGGTGCGCTGGCTGATCGCCAACCATCGCCGCGGCGGCGTCATGACCTACCGGGACATGAACCACATCCATGTCGACATCGGTCGCCACTTCGTGGCACTTGCCGCCAACAGCCGTGGCGGCAACCGCTGGCGCAGCGCGGGCCGACGATAGCAGTGCGTTCAGCAGAAGCGTGAGTAGCGCATTGGGCGCAAGCGCCCTATCTACTCGCGAGTCACTGCTCGCCAAGAGGTAGAGTGATTGGCCGATCCCGCCAGCCAGTTCCGTCCTGCGGTGCCTGCCGACGCAGATGCCTTGGCCGACCTGGTGGATATGGCGAGCGATGGGCTGGCGTCTTATCTCTGGAGCAAGGTGGCGCCGCCCGGCTGCGATCCCTGGGTGATCGGCCGCGCCCGTGCGACGCGCGAGCCGGGCGGCATCTCCTACCGCAACGCTGTCGTCGTCGAGCGGGCCGGCCGGGTGGTGGCCGGCATGATCGGCCATCCGCTCGCCGACACCCCCGAGGCCTGGCCGCCGCGTCTTCCTGCCATGGTGGTGCCGCTGCAGGAGCTGGAAGACCAGGTGCCGGGCACCTGGTCCGTCAATGTCCTCGCCGCCTATCCCGAGCACCGCGGCAAGGGCTACGGCACGGCGCTGCTCGGCGTTGCCGAGCTGCTGGCGCGGGCCACGCACCGGCGCGGCCTCAGCATCATCGTCGCCGATACCAATGTCGGTGCTCGCCGCCTCTACGAGCGCTGCGGCTTCCGCATCGTCGCCGAGCGGCGCATGGTCAAGGAAGCCTGGCAGCACCCCGGCACCAGCTTCGTTTTGATGTGCAGGCGGCTGGCGGGATGAGCGGATTGCAGGTCCGGCTTCAAGCCGCGGCGCCTGCCGCCACGGCTCCTGCCGGCAGACCGGCGGGTCATCCCTCTGATACGGCGCAACAAGGAGCCAAGGGCGTTGGCTGGCGATCGTTGCGCCTGCGCTGCAGTCAGGCACCTGTCTTCCCTGCGGCTCCGATCTCGCCTGGAGGCGCACGAATCTGCTTGCTGACGGCGGCACTTTTCTGCCTAACATCCGGCCATGGGCGATATCCTGAAGACCATAGCGGCGTACAAGCTTGAGGAGGTCGCAGCCGCCAAGGCGGCGCGGCCGCTGGAAGCCGTCGAGGCGGCGGCCCGCAGTGCACCGCCGGTGCGTCCCTTTGCGGCCGCGCTGGAGGCAAAGCTGAGCGCCGGTGCCTTCGCGCTGATCGCGGAGATCAAGAAGGCAAGCCCCTCCAAGGGTCTGATCCGCGCGGATTTCGATCCGCCGCGGCTCGCCGAGGCCTATGCCGAGGGCGGCGCCGCCTGCCTGTCGGTGCTGACCGACGGCCCCTCGTTCCAGGGCGCGCCCGAGTATCTCATCGCCGCCCGCGCCGCCTCCGGCCTGCCGGTGCTGCGCAAGGACTTCATGCTCGACCGCTACCAGGTGGCCGAGGCGCGGGCGATGGGGGCGGACTGCATCCTCGTCATCATGGCCATGGTGGACGATGTGGTCGCCGGCACGCTCTGCGCCTACGCCCGCGTCTGGGGCATGGACGCTATCGCCGAGGTGCACGACAAGGACGAGCTCGACCGCGCGCTGAAGCTCGACTGCCGCCTGATCGGCGTCAACAACCGTGACCTCAGAACCTTCGACACCACGCTGGAGACCACCGAGAGGCTCGCCCATCGCGTACCGCGTGGCCGCCTCATCATCGGCGAGAGCGGCATCGCCACCCACGCCGACCTTGAGCGTCTGGCCGCGGCCGGCGTGCGCGCATTCCTGGTCGGCGAAAGCCTGATGCGCCAGGCTGACGTCACCGCCGCTACCCGCGCGCTGCTGGAGGGGGCGGCTTAGATGCACGCGCCACCGATGACACAAGCGCCGCCCGGATCCCCTCTCGCCGCTTGCGGGGAGAGGGGCAGGAGAAGACTTCTGAGGGGCAGGAATAGGCGCCTCACCTCACCAGAGCACACGCCGTCGCTGCGCCCGGTCGCGAGCAGCGTGCCGCCGTGCTCGCACCTGTCAAGGACGAGTCCCTTCGGGGTGGCCCGCAAGCTGGCCATTCTTGACAGCCGCTGCGCGCGGCAGCCCCAATGCTCAGCGGCCGGGACGGAAGGACGCTCCGTAGGGGGCCGAACCAAAGGACTGGACAAGCGAGTAGGCTCGAGCTGGCCGTCCAGGAGACGCAATGCTGGCGCAAACTCTCCTCTTCGCGCCTTTCCCTTGTTTGACCCCGGCTTTTGGAGAGCGTGGGTGTTGCGCGGGGAGAGGGAGAGCTGCCCATGAACGTTCGCCTTTCGCACCTCGACGACAAGGGCGCGGCACGCATGGTGGACGTGACCGACAAGGCCATGACCCAGCGCACCGCCCGCGCCGAGGGCTTCATTGCCATGACGGCCGAAACGCTGGCGCTGGTCGAGAAGGGCGAGGCCAAGAAGGGCGACGTTATCGCCACCGCACGCATCGCCGGCATCATGGCCGCCAAGCGCACGCACGAGCTGATCCCGCTGTGTCATCCGCTCAGCCTCACCAAGGTGGCGATGGAGCTGGAGCCGTGCGCCGACCCAGCCGGAATCAGGGTTAGCGCCGAGGTCAAGGTCGCCGGCCCCACGGGCGTCGAGATGGAGGCGCTGACGGCGGTCTCGGTCGCCTGCCTCACCATCTACGACATGCTGAAGGCGGCCGACAAAGCCATGCATATCGAGGGCGTGCGCCTCATTGAGAAGACCGGCGGACGCTCCGGCACCTACCGGGCAGGCGACAAGGCCGCAACCAAGAGCAGCACCGGGTCGGGGTGACATGTCACTGCTCCCGGTCGAGGAGGCGTTGGCGCGCGTCTTGGACGGCGTAGAGCCCGGCGCGCCGCAGCGTGTCGCCCTTGAGGCGGCGTTGGGCCGCGTACTCGCCGAGCCGCTGCCGGCGCGGCTGACGCAGCCGCCGTTCCCTGCCTCCGCAATGGATGGCTATGCCGTGCGGGCGGCAGATGTGCGCACCCTGCCGGCGACGCTTGCGGTCATCGGCCGGGCCGCCGCCGGCCACCCGTTCGCCGGATCTGTCAAGGCGGGCGAGGCGGTACGCATTTTCACCGGCGCCGCGGTGCCCGATGGGGCAGATGCCATCGTCATCCAGGAGAACACGGCGCGCGAAGGCGCGAGCGTGATCGTGCGTGAAGGAACGATCGAGGCCGAGCATCTGCGTCGCGAGGGCATGGATTTCCGCGTCGGGGAGCCGCTGCTTTCCGCCGGGCGGCGGCTTGGCCCGCGCGAGCTGGCGCTGGCCGCCGCGATGGGGCACGGCACGCTCATGGTGCGCCGCGTCCCGCGAGTCGCCGTGCTCTCGACGGGGGACGAACTGGTGCCGCCCGGCTCGACGCCCGGGCCTGGCCAGATCGTTGCCTCCAATCACTTGAGCGTCGCCGGCCTCGCTGCGGCGGCTGGTGCCGAGGTGCGCCAGCTCGGCATCGCCCGCGACAGCCGCGAGGATCTGGTCCGCCACTTTGCCATGGCGGCCGACGCCGACATCCTGGTCAGCATCGGCGGCGTCTCGGTCGGAGACCATGACCTGGTGGCGCCGGCCCTGGCCGAGCGCGGCGTGACACCGGTGTTCTGGAAGGTCAACGTCCGCCCCGGCAAGCCGCTGATGTTCGGTCGCATGGGGCGCGGCGAGGGCGCCGGGCGCGCGCTCGGGCTGCCCGGCAACCCGGGGGCGAGCCTGGTCGGCGCGCGCCTGTTCCTGGTGCCGTTGATCTGGCGTTTGCTCGGCCGCCCGGTGGAAGAGGCCGTCCGCCCGATCGCCGCGCGCGCCGGCACCGCGCTTGCCTGCAACGGCTCGCGCCAGCACTACTTGCACGCCATCTCCACGCCCGGCGATGACGGCGTGCTGCGGGTCATGCCGCTTCCAGCTCAGCACAGCTCGCTCACCGCGCCGCTGGCCAGGGCCGATTGCCTGCTGATCCGCGCCCCGCACGCCCCGCCCGTCGCCGCGGACAGCCTGGTGCAGATCCTGCGGCTCGACCTGTGTTGAGCGGCTGATGGGGGGAGAACTCTCTCCATACCCCAAGCACGAAAAGACTTATCGCTGCGAGGGCGCCGGCTCCAGCTGAAGCCAGCCGATTGGCCGATCATAAGCTTCGAGGCCAAATCCGTCCGATGCCCTGCGGAATACCCTTGCGGAACATCCGTCGAACATCTATGTTCCTGATTTGTACGGATTTGGCGTTCGAGTCGCGCTGGTGCGTGCGCCGCAGGAGGTTTCCATGCTCACGACCAAGCAGAAAGATCTGCTGGTTTTCATCCATGCGCGTCTGCAGGAGACGGGCGTTCCACCGTCCTTCGAGGAGATGAAGGAGGCACTCGACTTGCAGTCCAAGTCGGGTGTGCACCGCCTGATCATGGCGCTGGAGGAGCGCGGCTTCATCCGCCGCCTGCCGCACCGGGCGCGGGCAATCGAAGTGATCAAGCTGCCTGAGGCGATGGCGGACGGCGGTCAGGCCCGCCCTGGCTTCAACCCGAGCGTGATCGAGGGCAGCGGCCGGCGCCCCCTGAAGCTGACAGAGGTCTCGTCGGACGTTGTCAGCCCGTCGACGGGCGTGCCCCTGATGGGCACCATCGCTGCGGGCGTCCCCATCAGCGCCATCCAGAATCATACCGAGGATATTCCGGTGCCGCCCCATCTCATGGGCAACGGCGAGCATTTCGCTCTGCAGGTGAAGGGCGACTCAATGATCGATGCGGGCATCAATGACGGTGATATCGTCGTCGTCCGCCGCTGCCAGACTGCCGACAACGGCGACATCGTCGTGGCGCTGGTCGACAAGGAGGAGGCGACACTGAAGCGCCTGCGGAAGAAGGGCGCCTCGATCGCCCTGGAGGCCGCCAACCCAAGCTACGAGACAAGAATCTTCGGCCCTGATCAGGTCGACATCCAGGGTCGGCTGGTCGGACTGATACGGAAGTTTTGAGGGCTTGCCGCAGGTGCAATAAGGGGCTGGGCAAGTAAACAACGTAGCTCGCAACGTTGAGAGCGGCGTTTCTCGCTTTGCGAAAGCCGAGCGACGTCATCCCGGTGCAAGGCGGGGACCCAGGTCACCTCTGAACAAGGGATCGCTTTGCGGCACGAAGGTCGCGGAAGGGGACCGCCCCAACTCCCGGCGAGCCCGTTGCCGATCCGTGTGCTGGGTGCCCGGCTGCTCAGGGATGACGCCGCATCACTGCCGCCGCGTGAGGCCTGCTCCTGCGCAGCGCCCTCGGCTACTGCAGCTGCGGACTAAGGCCACTTCACCACCGGCGGCATGGAGGAGAGGATCGAGTCCACGTTGCCTCCCGTCTTCAGCCCGAATGTGGTGCCCCGGTCGTAGAGGAGGTTGAACTCCACATAGCGGCCGCGGCGGATGAGCTGCTCCTCCCGCTCACTGTCGCCCCAGGGCTTCAGGACGTTGCGGCGGACGATCTCCGGGTAGACCTGCACAAACGCGCGGCCTACGTCCTGGGTGAAGGCAAAGCCGGCGTCCCAGCCACCCTCGGCCGCAGCCGGCGTCAGGTAGTCGTAGAAGATGCCGCCAATGCCGCGCATCTCCTTGCGGTGCGGCAGGTAGAAATACTCGTCGCACCACTTCTTGTAGCGCGCATAGTCCGCCACCGCATGCGGCGTGCATGCGCTCTCCATGGCGGCGTGGAAGGCGACGGTATCACGGTCCTGCTGGGTGCGGCGGCTGTCCAGCATGGGGGTAAGGTCGCCGCCGCCGCCGAACCACCACTTGCTGGTGACGACGAAGCGTGTGTTCATGTGGGCCGTCGGCACATGCGGGCTGGCCGGGTGGATGATCACCGACACGCCCGAGGCCCAGAAGCGCGGGTCCTGCTCGGCGCCCGGGATCTGCTTGCGGAACTCCGGCGCGAACTCGCCGAACACGGTGGAGGTGTGGATGCCGGCCTTCTCGAACACCCGGCCGTCGCGCATCAGGCTCGCAACTCCGCCGCCGCCGTCGGCCAGCAATGTCCCGCGCGTCCAGGTCGTGCGCACGAACCGGGCCGGCGCCCGCGAGCCGCGCGGCGAATGCGGCGGCAGCTCTGCCTCGATCTCCTCCAGTGCCGCACACAGCTTGTCGCGCAGCGTCTCGAACCAGCGCCGCGCCTGCTCCTTGTGCTCCTGCAGTGAGGTCTCTGAACTCATCGCACCCTCGGCCGTGGACAAATCGCCGTTACCTTGCTCTGCACGCCAGAACTGAGGCTGGCGCCTCACACCTACCTGTGGTATGGCGCGCCGCGCAAACTGAAATGTCCGCGGGGGAGCCACCATGCTCGTATTCACCACCTCAAGGAACCACTGACGGTCCCCGCGCTCTTCTACGCGCCAGGCCGCTGATCGGTTCTTAAACCGAGTCCCTACGGGACCTGCGGCGCGCGTCTTCCGGTCGTTCCTTGCTGTCGCTGCCCGAGAGGGGGTCAGACCCCTCGCCGCAGCTTTTGCCGAAAACGCAGCCATTGCGCGAGGGGGCTGCCCCCCGCCATCGCATCGCTCGCCCCGAGGATTACGCCATGTTCCGCTGGTTCGAGACCCGCATTGCCACCTTCCCGGACGCTCCGCCCCAGCGTCCGCCTGAGACGCTGGCCGGATTCTACAGCTTCTTCATCCGGCCGATCTGGCCGGTGTTTGTGTTTCTCCTGATCGCCGGCCTGCTGGGCTCGCTGATCGAGGTGACGCTCCTGGCCTTCGTCGGCAGCCTGGTCGACATGATGAAGAACGCGCCGACGCCGGCACAGTTCTTCGCCGACCATACCGCCATCCTGCTGTGGATGACGTTCATCGCCCTCATCGCCCGCCCGGCGGTGTCGACCGCGCACGAGCTGATCAAGAACCAGATCATCGCCGCCCCGGTGTCGACGCGCATCCGCTGGCTGACGCACCGCTACGTGCTGCGCCAGAGCCTCGGCTTCTTCCAGAACGATTTCGCCGGCCGCGTCGCCAACAAGATCGTGCAGACCGGGCCGGCGCTGCGCGATTCCGTGGTTCAGGTGATCGACGGCGTCTGGTATGCGATCGTGCAGTGGGTAGGTGCGGCCGTCATCTTCGCCGCCGCCGACTGGCGGCTGACGATCCCGCTGCTGGTCTGGCTGGCGGCATATATGTGCGCGCTCGTCGTCTTCGTGCCGCGCATCAAGGAGCGCTCGACGGCGGCGTCGGAGGCGCGCTCCATGCTGGTCGGGCGCATCGTCGACAGCTACACCAACATCCTCACCGTCAAGCTGTTCGCCCACGCCGAGCGCGAGGATGCCTACGCCAAGGGCGCGCTGGAGGAGCAGGTGGCGGCGTGGCAAGCCTCGCTGCGACTCGTCACCGCCATGGACCTGGTGCTGTACTCGCTCAACGGCGTGCTGATGGTGTCGGCGTCTGGCGTGGCGATCTGGCTGTGGGCGCACGATGCAGTGAGCGTCGGTGCCATTGCCGCGGTGACCACCCTTGTGCTGCGCATCATCGGCATGTCCGGGTGGATCCTGTTCCTGGTTGCCGGCATCTTCGAGAACATCGGCGTGGTGCAGGAGGGCATGCAGACCATCTCGCGCGAGAACCAGGTGGTCGACAGGCCCGAGGCCAAGGCGCTGGCGGTCTCCAGGGGCGATATCCGCTTCGACCACGTCGACTTCCACTACGGCCAGGCGCCAGTCACCGCGTCCGAGGGCGGAGTCAGCGTGCGCCGCGGCGGCGTCATCCACGACCTGTCGCTGCACATCAGGGCGGGCGAGAAGGTGGGCCTGGTCGGCCGCTCTGGCGCCGGCAAGTCCACGCTCGTCAACCTGCTGCTGCGCTTCTACGACCTGGAGGGCGGGCGCATCCTGATCGACGGGCAGGACATCGCCCACGTCACCCAGGATAGCTTGCGCGCCCAGATCGGCATGGTCACGCAGGATACCTCATTGCTGCATCGATCGGTGCGCGACAACATCCTCTACGGCCGTCCCGACGCCGGCGAGGCGGCGGCGATGGCCGCGGCCCGGCGGGCGCAGGCGCACGACTTCATCGTGGGGTTGTCCGATCTGCGCGATCGCAAGGGCTACGATGCGCACGTGGGCGAGCGCGGCGTCAAGCTCTCCGGCGGCCAGCGGCAGCGCATCGCCATCGCACGCGTGCTGTTGAAGAACGCGCCGATCCTGGTGCTGGACGAGGCCACCAGCGCGCTGGACTCCGAGGCCGAGGCGGCGATCCAGGAGCAGCTCAACAACCTGATGGCCGGCAAGACGGTGATCGCCATTGCCCACCGCCTGTCGACCATCGCCGCCATGGACCGCCTGGTCATCCTCGACAAGGGCCGCATCGTCGAGGAAGGCACGCACGCGTCGCTCCTGCAACGCGGTGGCGTCTACGCCGACCTGTGGGCCCGGCAGTCCGGCGGCTTCCTGGCCGAGGCGGTGGCGGCGGAGTAGGCTATCGCCTCGTGCTCGGTCTGTCGCAGGAGCAGTTCGCACGTCGGTTCAATCTCGATCTCGATGCGCTGCAGAACTGGGAGCAGGGCCGCCGGTCGCCGGATCGGACGGTCCTCAGCTACCTGCGCGTGATCGCCGCCGCTCCGGAGACGGCTGCGCGCGCCCAGGAGGTGGCGAGCTGTTTCGCCGTGCAGTCAGTGCATCATACCGGCCCGGCTTCGCCGAGGACGATCAGCCGCCCCTCGCAGACGCCCAAGAAGCGAGCGGCCCGGCAGCAGCGCGGCCCCGAGCCGCGTTAGCAACGACGATCAGCGCTCGACGCCGCCGAATGCGGTGAGGGCAGAGATTGCACTTATGGTTTACCGCCGCTTTCGACAGTCGTGCGTCGTGCGTCGGGCTTCGTGGACGTCGATGTCCCGGCAACGCACGACGGCAAAGAAAGTCTTGCGATCTTCATGGCGCACGACGCCAGACGTACGACGGCCGGAGGCATCCGTTCGCCGCCAACGGAACGCTTGGGCCACGACGGCGTTGCGCAGCCAAGGAGACGGTTGCATTCGCATCGGCGTTGCGACGCGAGCGAGATGGCCGTCGCCGAGAAGTGCCGGCAGAGCGCTAAGGAGCGATCATCACGCCGGATTGGTGCCATGGTGGCACGAGTAGCGTATCGAGGTGCTTGCGGGGGACGCCTGAGTTTCGGGAGCAATCCGCATGTCTGTGAAGCGAAGCAAGACCAAGCGCGCGGGACGGGCCATCGCCCGCGCCGGAGACCAGGGTGTGCGCGCCCGCGGCGCGGCACGGCCGGCGTCGCGTCGCGCCGTGGCTGCGAGTCAGGGGCGGGGCGCGCGCACCGTCGCGGCCTCGCACGCAGCGTCAAAGCGCACCAAGGCGAAGAAGGCCAAGACGTCGGCGCGTCGTGGCGCGCAGCGCACGACAACCAGTGGTCGGCCGGCACGACGCACCACCCGCACAACGGCGCACGCGGCGGAGCACGAGACCAGGAGGACGACGACGCGCCGGCCGGCCGGCCGCTCGACCTCGCGCTCTTCCACGGGCGCATCGGCGCGGACGCGCACGGCCTCCCGGCGGACCGCCCGCGATCGTTCGGAGGCGGCCCTGAAGGCGGCCCGCACAAAGGGATTTGCCGCCCGCTCCGCCGCCGCCCGCAAGGGCGCCCGCACGCGCGCCCGCAACCGCATGGCACGCGGCGGCTAGTGTCCTGATCGCGAAATTCGTCTCAGCGTACCGTGGGTTGGCGCGAATTTCGCGATCTGAAGGACACCAGCCAGCACGATGATTGCTTGTGCGATCGATCGAGATCGAGAAGTCCGTTTCACCACCCAGCCACGCGCAGTGCGTGGGCCGGACCTCTCGATCATCGCTCCAAGCGCTCCACCGCTCTCGAACGGCAACATGGGATGGGCAGCGGCGACAGCCCGCATGACACCATAAGCGCCGATGCACCCTGGCACGCCCGTGCCGTGTGCCGTTGGCGGCGGCCTACTTTCCCGCGTTGTTGCGATCCTCTCCCTCCTTCACGAGTTTCAGGAGCCCGTCAAAGGCTTCCTTGTTGTTGGGCAGGAACTTCTCGACCTGCCACGCAAGCTGCGAGGGATCGACCGAACGCCCGGCAAGCTCGGCGTTCAATTTCTCCGCCTCGGACCATTTTGCATACAGCAGGATCTCGCGGCGCCGCCACTTGGGGATGGTACTTTCGTCGGTGTTGGGCGGGAAGACCGGCCGCATTCGGCAGCAGACCTCGGCCTCCGCCGGCCCGCTGCCCCAGCTGCGCAGGTCGATCTGGGTCTTCGTCTCGCGCGAGAGCAGCCAGGTGAGCGAGGGTGTGAACCACGGATCGGAAAGGTAGATGTAGGTCTCCTTCGTGTTGTCGAGGTCGCGCACCCCGCGCAGCTGGGCGCCGCGGGCGGCGCGCACCGTATTGAACGCGATCAGCGGCGTCAGCAGCTCGAAATGCTCATCCTGGGTGGCCGTGCCGGTGCGCTGCGTGGGCCGATCGGTGAACCGCACCAGGTGGAACCGGATATCGTCGCCAAGCCCCTTGAACTCCGGGTAGCGGCCCGCCCGGCGCGGCCACAGATACCGCTCCAGGTTCTCCAGGATGTCGATGGCAACCGAGCCGCCGCTATTGTCGAAATAGGCGCCGTCCAGCAGCTCCAGCACGTCGACGCTCTGGTAGTGCAGGCCGGCCGGGGCCTCGATCTGTAGGCTGCGCTTCAGGTTTCCAGGCGGCGTCACGTAGGGAAAGCGGGCGCTGAGCGCGACGGCAGTGCTGGTCGCGAGCTGCAGGTCCGGCCTGAAGTCGAGGATGTTGGCGATGACCGAGTTGCGGGTCCGCTCGCTCTGCGACTGGGCTCGCCGCAGCAGTTCGTCGACGTCCTTGTCGCTGCCCCGCGCCATAATGCGCCCGAGCCCCAACCCCTGGCCCTGCGCCCACTTGATCTGCGAGAGAAGCACCGGGACGCCCGAGTTGACGCCGGTTGCGCCCAGGAACAGGGCCGGCGCCGGCCCGCTGGGCGACCAGCGGCCGTAGAAGTTCGCCCGCAGGCCGAAGGCGGGTGCCTTGCCGGGAGGGCCGGCCGCCTGGTCCTTGAAGACGCTGCGCCACGCCTTCTCGAACCCCAGCTCCAGGGCGAGCGCCCTGTCTACATGGAACGGAAGCACCGGCACCACCAGCCTGGGCACGTCCAGCACCAGCGCACTGTCGACAAGGGGCGAGAGGAAATCGTTGGCGAAGAACTTCTGCACCTTGCGCTCGAGGCTCTCTGCACCCGTGCGGGCCGTGCAGGTCAGCGTTGGCTCGGCGGGCTTGCTGCGCCGGGCCTCCGGCACGCCGTTGAGGAGCTCGGCGAACACCGCCGAGCCGAGGGCCCCGCCCGACACGCCGCTCAAGATGAACACGTGGTCGGCGAACTCGGGACAGGCGTCGTAAAGGCGTGCCAGCGACAGCGCCGAGTGATAGGCGGCATAGATGCCGCCGCCCTGGGCGGCCACCACCACCACCGGATACGCCTTGCCTGCCGCGCGGTACTTCTCGATGGCCGGGCGACGGACCTCGAGCCATTTGAAGAACGCCTGGCGGAGATCCGGGATGCCGCGCGCCTCCTCGATCGCACGGATGCCGAGCAGCGGCGCCCCGGCCTTGCCGGATTGCAGCGCGGCCGGGATCTCGGATTGGTGACGGAACTCCCGCGTCGGGATTATCCAGTCGAGCACGTGCAGCAGCACTAAAACATGCACGCCGACGATCGATGAGATCGCCACCGACATGATGGCGATCGGCGATGAGCCCTTGGCGAACACCGCCGCGATGACGATCAGCGCTGTGGTCGACACCAGGAAGAGCGCCGGGAACATGCCGATGTAGGACGGCGCGCCGACCGGCGCCACCAGCAGGGCGACGACCAGCCCGACGCAGGTGATGAAGGCAAGGGCAGCGAGGGCATCCGTCAGCGTGATCGAGACAGTCGGCCACACGGTGGAGCGGAACAGGTCCAGCGGGCGCTCGATCAGCACCACGGCTGCCACGCTCGCAGCCAGACCGACGGCGCCTACGCCTGACACGAGCGCAAGCAGCCAGCTGGCGCTTCCGCTTAGCAGCGGCTTCGCCAGGAGCACAACCACCAGGACAGCCGGAACGCCGGCGACGATCGAGACCAGCGTGACGCCAAACCGGCGATCTCCGAGGAATTGGCCCGACACCACCAGCGACGTGAGGCCGATGGCTGCCAGGCCCATCGCCATCCACGTCTGCACCGCAGCCTGCGTGAGCTGAAGTTGACTGGCTGTGACGTACGGGCCGATGGCGGCCATCTCGGCGCGGCGCACATTGGCGTAGGTCGCCAGGGCGACGATGATGAGCGACGGCACGGCGACGAAGATCGCCTCGAGGATCATCTGGATCCGGCACAGGGCATCGGGGCGCTCGCGTGAGACCGGCGCCGCGATCGTCCGTGTGGTGGCAACCAGCACGAAGCAGGTGATGGCGTAGGCAATGATGTGGGCCGCGATCTGGATCGGCAGACGCGTCGTGTCCGGCTGGCCCTCCAGCGAGGAGATGAAGTCGACGTAGTCCACCACCTGCGGGCTGAAAATAAGCAGTCCACCGAGCGTTCCGGTGATCAGAGTCAATGGCAGCAAGACAAGGAAACTGTACATAGCCTCCCCCATGGCCCCGCAAATGCAGAAAAATCAGGTCGTGACACAGCGCGTGGCGCCGCGCGAACGGATGAGCCGCATCCGTCGCCCACCATTGCATAGGCGGTATGCGCCAAGCAATCCCAAGCTTGAGCGTAGCATGCGGCAGTGGGGCAGGGCAGGCTACGTGAGGGGACCAGACCTCCCCACGGCATCAAGAGAAAGCTCCCCTCGTCACCCCGACGCCGCAAGGGCTGGCTGCGCGGGAAATGTATACTGAGGTTCCCGCCTGCCGGGCTGTGAGAAAAGTCTGCTGTTGGCGCGCGCGCCAGCGCCCTTGTCATGCACAACGCCAAGGGAAGCCGCCAGCGGAAATCAGGTCCTGGGCTGCGAGCTTGCCAGCGTGTCAGCGACGCCGCCCTGCATTACGCCATCGGCTTGCTGCTCGAGCCAGCGGATGATCTGCAACTCGCCGGCATGCGATTCAATGATGGCGGTGCAACTTTCCACCCCGTCGCCGCAGTTGAGGTAGTGCACGCCCCCGAAAACGCGGTCGGCGGCGAGTTGACGGCCTTCTCCTCGATCTCGTGCTGCAGCAGGTCGAGGCCGCAGTCGGAGACGATGACCTGCTGCGCCAGCTGCGCGTTGCGCTCTACCAGGGCGCGCGTGGCATCGCTGAGCGCGCGACCGGCGCGCAACGCCATGTGCTCCACCATATTGGCGAGGACCACGAGGTCGGTATCGAACGAGGCGACGGTATGCGGCTGGGCCGCCGCGACGGCTTCCTGGCTCATGGCGATGGAGCTCGCCCCCGCGACGGGCGCGTCGGCGGCCGGCTTGGCCGGCTTGCGGGCCAGGATGCGCGATAGAATGCTCACCCGAAGCGCCCCGTGATGTAGTCTTGCGTACGCTGATTTGCCGGCGCCGTGAAGATCTTCTGCGTCGAGCCCGTCTCGATCAGCTGCCCTAGGTACATGAAGGCGGTGAAGTCGGAGACGCGGGCCGCCTGCTGCATGTTGTGGGTGACGATGACGATCGTGTAGTCGGCCTTCAGCTCGTCGATCAGCTCCTCGATCTTGGCGGTCGAGATCGGATCGAGTGCCGAGCACGGCTCGTCGAACAGGATCACCTCGGGCTTCACGGCAACCGTGCGGGCGATGCAGAGCCGCTGTTGCTGGCCGCCGGACAGGCTCAAGCCGTTGACGTTGAGCTTGTCCTTGACCTCCTCCCACAGGGCGGCACGGCGCAATGCGTGCTCGACCCGGTAGTCCAGCTCCGACTTCGACAGCTTCTCGTAGAGTTTGATGCCGAAGGCGATGTTGTCATAGATCGTCATCGGGAACGGCGTCGGCTTCTGGAACACCATGCCGATCCGCGAGCGCAGCAGGTTGAGGTCCTGCTTCGCATCGAGGATGTTCTCGCCGTCGAACTCGATCTCGCCGTCAGCTCGCTGATTGGGATAGAGATCGTACATCCGGTTCAGCACGCGCAGCAGGGTGGACTTGCCGCACCCCGACGGCCCGATGAAGGCGACAACGGTGTTGCGGTAGAGGGTGAGATTGATGTCCTTCAGCGCGTGCGTTGTGCCGTAGAAGAAATTCAGCTTCTTGATCGCGATTTTCGGCGTCAGCTGCGCCGTGTCGAGCGCGGTGTGATTGACGGCAGGAACCGCCGTCTGCGCCGGGGATGCTGCGATAACGTTCATCAGGTCTTGTCCGATGATGATGACAGGGCGCGTGCGATGATGCTGAGCGCGAGCACAGCGATGGTTATGAGCAGCGCGCCCGTCCAGGCAAGCCGCTGCCAGTCGTTATACGGCGAGAGTGCAAACTGGAAGATGACGACGGGCAGGCTGGCCATCGGTGCGTTGAGGTTGGTGCTCCAGAACTGGTTGTTGAGCGCGGTGAAGAGCAGCGGCGCAGTCTCGCCGCTGATGCGGGCGACGGCGAGCAGGATGCCGGTGATGATGCCGGCCCGTGCGGCACGGTAGGCGATGCGCCGCACGATAAAGGCGCGCGGCAGGCCCAGCGCCGCCGCTGCCTCGCGCAATGCGTTCGGCACCAGCAGCAGCATGTCCTCGGTGGTTCGCACCACCACCGGAATGACGATGATCGCCAACGCCACCGCACCGGCGATGCCGGAGAAGTGGCCCATCGTTATGACCATGACCTCGTAGACGAACAGGCCGATCACGATCGACGGCGCGCTCAACAGGATGTCGTTGATGAAGCGCACGACGCTCGAGAGCATGCTGTAGCGCCCGTACTCGGCCATGTAGGTGCCGGCGAGGATGCCGATGGGGGTGCCGATCAGCACGCCGAGGCCGGTCATGATCAGGCTGCCAACGATCGGGTTGAGCAGGCCGCCGGACGCACCCGGCGGCGGCGTCATCTCGGTGAAGACCCTGAGATTGAGGCCGCTGAGCCCTTGCCAGAGCAGGGCGCCGAGGATCAGCGCGAGCCAGGCGATTCCGAACAGTGCTGCGGCCCACGCCAGCGCGACCATGGTCGCGTTGCGGCGGCGGCGGCGGCCATAGAGGCCGTTGCTGGCGGCGGTGCGGCGTTGGATGGCTTGGTCCATGTCTGTCACCCGATCCGGCGCTCGATGCGGATCAACATGTAGCGGGCGGCCGCCAGGACGATAAAGGTGATCACGAACAGGATGAGACCCAGCGCAATCAGGGACGATGTGTAGATGTCGCCCACGGCCTCGGTGAACTCGTTGGCGATCGTGGCCGAGATGGTCGTGCCAGGCGCCAGGATCGAGGCCGAGATGCGGTGTGCGTTGCCGATCACGAAGGTGACAGCCATGGTCTCGCCCAGCGCTCGGCCAAGGGCCAGCATGACGCCGCCGATGACGCCGACGCGCGTATAGGGCAGCACGACGCTGCGGAACACCTCCCATGTGGTGCAGCCGACGCCGTACGCGGCCTCTTTGAGGACAGGCGGCACTGCCTCGAATACATCGCGCGAGATCGACGTGATGAACGGCAGCACCATGATGGCAAGGATCAGCCCGGCGGTCAGCATGCCGATGCCGTAGGCCGGGCCTGCGAACAGGGTCGAAAGGATCGGCACGTTGTCGAAGGCGGCGATCAGGTAGGGCTGCACGTACTGCTGCAGGAACGGCGCGAAGACGAACAGGCCCCAGATGCCGTAGATGATGCTCGGGATGCCGGCCAGCAGCTCCACCGTGATGCCGATCGGGCGACGCAGCAGCGGCGGGCACAACTCGGTCAGGAACAGCGCAATCATCAAGCCGACCGGCACGGCAATCAGCATCGCGATGAGCGACGTGACGACGGTGCCATAGATGGGAGCAAGGCCGCCGAACACCTCGGTAACCGGGTTCCACCGCTGGGTCGTGAGGAAGCCAAGCCCGAATTTCTGGAGGGCCGGCAAGGCGCCCGAGACCAGCGCTACGATCACACCGCCCAGGAGGGCGAGCACGGCATAGGCTGCTGCCCGCGTCAATGCGTGGAAAACAGTATCGCTGAGCCTCAAGCGGCGCAGGACGCCGGCGCGTGCCCGAACCTGCGCGGCAGCCAAGCCTTCAGGCACTGCGATTTCGGGCATGTCGTCCTTCAAAATGCAGCCGCTCATGCGGCGTTGGCGGTGGCTACCGGCCTCGCCATTGGTCTCAACGGGGCCGGAAGTCTGGACTGGGCCTTGGAGCAGGCGAAAGGCGCTCGCGAGCGCCTTTCGCCATGGCGATGTGACGAAGGAGCCCTACTTCGACTTGATATCGGCGGCCCAGGTCTTCTCGATGTCGGCGACCACGTTCGGCGGCATCGACACGTAGTGCAACTCGTCGGCAATCTTGCCGCCGTTCTTGTAGGACCAGGCGAAGAACTTGAGCGCCCCGGCGGAGGCCGCCTTGTCCTGGGGCTCCTTGTACATCAGGATCCAGGTGGCAGCGGTCATCGGCCAGGACTTCTCACCCGGCTGGTTGGCGAGGATGACGCCATAGCCCGGCTTCGACTTCCAGTCCGCATTGGCGGCCGCGGCCTGGAACGTCTCCGAGGTCGGCGCAACCGTCTTGCCAGCCTTGTTGATCATGCTGGTGTGCGTCAGCTTGTTCTGCAGCGCATAGGCGTACTCGACGTAGCCGACCGAGCCCTTGGTCTGACCGACGTTGTTGGCGACGCCCTCGTTGCCCTTGGCGCCGATGCCAACCGGCCACTCAAGCGCGGTGGCCACGCCGACCTTGGACTTCCACTCCGGGCTGACCTCGGCCAGGTAGGTGGCGAAGTTGAAGGTGGTGCCCGATCCGTCCGAGCGATGCACGACGGCAATCGCCTGCTTCGGCAGCTTGGCGCTGGGGTTCAGCTTCTTGATTGCCGGGTCGTCCCAGCTCTTGACCTCGCCGAGGAAGATCCTGGCGAGGGTCGGACCGTCGAGCACCAGCTCGCCCGGCTTGATGCCGTCCAGGTTCACGACCGGCACGATGCCGCCCATCACCATCGGGAACTGGCTGAGGCCGTGCTTGTCGAGATCGGTGCCCTTCATCGGCGCATCGCTCGCACCGAACGTCACGGTCTTGTTCAGGATCTGCTTGATGCCGCCGCCCGAGCCGATCGACTGGTAGTTGAGGCCGATGCCGGTCTCCTTCTTGTAGGCGTCCGCCCACTTTGCGTAGACCGGATAAGGGAAGGTCGCACCGGCGCCCGAAATATCGGCCGCCAGGGCAATAGTCGCGCTTCCCGCAATGACCGCTGCCGCAGCCATTGAGCGCGCAATGAACCTAATGTTCACGCTGGGTCTCCCTTCATTGGAACCGGCGGCAAAGAGCGGCCGCCTTTTCGATGCCAGGCCCATCATCGATGGCGGCCTTCCTAGCAGGACTCCGTTACAGGTTTGCGACAAATTAAGCCTTTGGAAAATATCGATATTTTTTCACGACTATAGCCTCGCACGACCTTAGGAGCCAAGGCGGCGCCATAGAAGTCTCGGCGTTTTCGCCAACGGGCGCAGCTATGTGTATTGCGTATGACAACACGGCACGATTGCGCGATGCCACATTCGCCTCGACAGTCTGGTTGATCCGATCCATTCTCAGTGGACGTATGGGCTGGGCAGCGCCGAGCGTGGCGGTTGGAGCATTGCGGCACCTCGCTGCGGTATCCGTCGCCGCGATCGCTCATGGGACGGCAGGAGCGCCTGCGACGTTCCCCGCAGCGCTCTGCGAGAGCCTGAAAGGACCGCCATGATCGCCATTATTCTGTCCACGTGTCTGATCAGCGACCCCGGCATCTGCCGCGACCAGAGCATTCCCCTGGCCTCCGAGGTCTCGCCCCTCCGCTGCGTGATGTGGGCGCCGCCGCATGTCGCGCAGTGGAGCGAGGAGCATCCGCTTTGGCGTGTGGTGCGCTGGCGCTGCCGGTCCACCAACGAGCGTGAAATCTGACCGGGCTAGTCCGGTCGGTACCGGAGAGCCATTGCATGCGCCACGTCCGCTGGATTGGGGCTATCCGCGTTGCACTTGCGGTCGCCCTCGGGCTTGCGGCCTTGCCCCGGCTGGCCTTTCCGCAGGACCTGCTTCGCTATCTCGATTTGAAGTCCGACGACTTCACCAAGGCCGACTTGACGCGCGCCGAGGTCGAGGCGGCGGTCTCCGCGGCAGGCCCTCACGGCACGGCCGACCTGTCGGCCAGACGCCTCAACGGCGTGGATCTGTCCGGCCTTGATCTGCGCCGCACGAGGCTGCAATCGGCGCGGCTCAACCGCGCCAACCTCGCCGGCGCGCGGCTCGACGGCGTCAATCTCGACCAGGTCTGGGCGATTGACGCCAACCTGACGGGCGCCAGCCTGCGCGGCGCCAGCCTGTTCGCCTCCCAGCTCATAGGCGCCAGGCTCGACGGCGCCGATCTCACCGGTGCGCGCATCACTGCAGACCTGTCGCGCGCCAGCCTGAAAGGTGCCAAGCTCGACGGCGCCGACCTCTCCGCCGATATGCGCAACCAGTCGATGGGCCTCATGCGCGGGGTGCTGCGTTCGGCCCGGCTCGACGGGGCGAGCCTGGTGGGCGCAAACCTCTCCCGGGCGGTTCTGGAGTTCGCCTCCCTGCGCGACGCCGAGCTCAACGGCACCAACCTTGCCGGCAGCGAGATGGCCGGCGCAGACCTTCAGGGCGCGAATGTCGCCGGCGCCGACTTTGCAAACGCCGATGTCGCCTCCACGCGCCTGTTGCACCTGCGCGGCCGCGACGCCGCGCTCAACCTCACGCGCGCCAAGAACCTGGACCGCGCGTTTACCGACTAGTGCTCATCCCTCATCACCTCATGCCGCGTTCTCCAGCACCAGCAGCCCCGCGGCGGTGTTGGAGATCGGGATGTGGTAGTTGGCATGCAGCTTCCGCACCTTGCCGGTGAGAGCCCCGCGCATGGCGATCCACTGGATGAACTCCGCGCCCTGGGCACCGGCCTCGCGCACCAGCTCGTGCGTGGTAAGCTTCGCCAGGGTTTCCGGCTCGCCCACGATCTTGTCCATGCACATGAGGTCGAACGGCTTGTTGATGAAGCCGGCGCGGGTGCCGTCGAGCTGGTGCGAAAGCCCGCCGGTACCGAGGATCACCACGTTGATGTCCTCCGGGTAGCTCTCGATCGCCCGCCCCAGCGCCTGGCCGAACTTGTAGCAGCGGGCGGGCGAGGGGATCGGATGCTGCACCGTGTTCATGCAGATCGGGATGGTGCGGATGCCAGTCGTCGGATAATTCGGCCACAAGAGCTGGATCGGCACGCAGAAGCCGTGGTCGACCTTCATCTCCTGGCAGGTGGTGATGTCGAACTCGTCGCGCACCAGCTGCTCGATGATATGCCAACTGAGCTTTGCGTCGCCCTTGAACGGTGGGAGCACCGGGATGCCCCAGCCCTCGTCGTCGTTCTGGTACTCGGCCGCAGCTCCCACGGCAAACGTCGGCATCTTGTCGAGGAAGAAGTGCAATCCGTGGTCGTTGTATATCACGATCGCCACGTCCGGTTTCACCTCGGCGAGCCACGTTCGCGCCTGAGGGTAGGCGTCGAAGAACGGCTTCCAGTAGGGATCGTTGAAGGCCTCCTTGGCGATCGCGCTGCCGATCGCAGGGATATGGGACGTCGTCAGTCCCCCAACAATGCGGGCCATCTCACTCTCCCTGCTTGCGGAGCTTCTCTTTGAAGGCTTCGACCGTCATGCCGGTCTGCTGGGCGCCGACGTCCTGCACGGTGAGGCCGAAGATGCCGGCGAACTTGGCGAGGTAGTAGATGTTGCCGCCGGCCGCGATCAGGTCGAGCACGTTGCCGGAGCGGATGGCGGCCTTCTGCTGCTCGTTGAGGCCGTAGCGCGCCATGTGTGCCTCCGGATCACCCTTGAAGGCCTCGCGGTTGGCAGCGCTGTTGAACTCGTAGCACATTTTGTTCAGGGCATAGCCCTTCATGGCCTGTCGGCCGTCGAAGAGGATCGTCCCCGGTATCTGTTCGCTGATGGCTTCGGTGGACATTCCTTCGATCCTCCCAGAAAGCTTGTGTTTGGAGGAGTATCTCTGCCCACCGGGCAGCTTGACCTTGACGCTGATCAAGGATCCGCCTTGCCCGCCTCATAAGTGTCATGCAGCAGCCGTGCAGCCCAGCAGCACGTTAATCGGGAATGACGACTCGCAGGCGGATCGGATGCGACGATTCCCAAGGCGAGCCGCGCGACGCCGCCAAGCTCGCGCCCCGCGTGTTCTGCGAGCCTGGCTCCAGGGGGAGCGCGTGCTGCTGATCAGGGAAAGCGGAGCAATGCTCCGGCGCGCTGAAATAACGCGATTCTCAGGAAGCTGCCCGTGGCCTGCGGCTGCTTGCGCAGGCCCGGTTGTGGCGGCGCGTGGAGAAAGCCGCGCTGACACGCCTGCTGCCGTTAGGGATGGGCGCGGCCTTCAAGGACGGCCGCGCATCATGCAGGCTCCGGCCGGCGAAGGCTGCGCCTACCTGTGCATCAACACCGCGCCGCATCCCTGGGCACCGGCTGCCGGCGATAGTGCCCGGACGGCGCTGTAGCGTGGCGCTGGAAGGCCCTTGTTGCGGCTGTCGCGCTCGGCCTCTGCCTGGTATTGCGAGGCATGTGTCGACATCAGATTGAGCTCGCCGCCCGGGAGGCTCTCAATTACCACCCAGGTATCGAGCGGCAGGTCATTGACCCTCATGTCTTGCATCTCCTCTCTTCGAAAAGGCTTTCTCATTGACCATTTCGGCCGCTGCCATTGTCGGAGCGATCGTGCGCGTATCAGGCGTATGCTGCGCGTATGAGGCACGGTCGCCGGCAAGCTGGCGATGATGCCTTTTGCGTGCGGATAATTCCAATTCCGCGCCGCGACGGCCGATCAGCCTCGCGCTGCATTTGCCAACGGACGCTGTGTTGCCGGTTCGCCTGATCTCCTGCCGCCTTCATTACGCGATTACGTCCGGCAGCCGCGCAACTTTCGGGCCAAATGGTCAATGCGCCGTATTTACCCGCATTGAAGGGCCGTGCCGCCGATGGCGCGCACTGGGCCTCGGCGGTCGCACGCTCCGGGAGCACAACGACGATGCGACGTGTTGTGAAAATAGTCATCCCAAATGCGCCCTATTATTAAGGCCACGCTGTAACGCGAGATCCACTTTTAGATCGGCGAAGGGATCAGGCTAACGAGAGCGGCCAATGCGTTCCACAAGAAACGCATCGCAGCATGCGCATTTTGCAGCGCATCCGTTGCACTCCAGCCCAAGCTCTGTATTCGTCCTGCGCCGGCAGCCTTGCGGACGGGAGCTTGCTATATGCTATCCGTCAAAGGCTCATCTCGGATTTAAGCAGCTCGCGCAATTCGGTCTTAAGGATCTTGCCATAGTTATTTTTTGGCAGCGCAGCAACGAAGCGATAGCCTTTGGGGCGCTTGAAGCGGGCGATATTGTCAAGGCAAAGCCGGTCAAGATCGGTCTCGGAGACGGGGCTCTCGCCACGCCGCACGACGAAGGCGATCGTCTCCTCGCCCCAGTCCGCGTGCGGGCGACTGACGACGGCGGCCTCGGCCACCGCAGGATGTGTGAGCAGCACCTCCTCGATCTCGCGCGGGTAGATGTTGGCGCCGCCTGAGATGATCATATCCTTGGAGCGGTCCTTGAGGGTGAGGAAGCCGGCGGCGTCGATGGCGCCGAGGTCGCCGGTCCACAGCCAGCCGTCGCGCAGCGCCCGTGCCGTGGCTTCCGGGTTGCCGCGGTAGCCGGCCATGACGCAGTCGCTTCGGGTGACGATCTCGCCCACCTCGCCCAGCGGCAGCTCGGCGCCGTCCTCGCCCACCACCTTCACGGCGACGCCGGTGCGGGCAATGCCGGTGCTGGCGAGCCGCTGCTCCCAGTGCGGATGGCTTCGATCGGCGTGCAGCGCCTTGTCGAGGCCGGTGATGGTCATCGGGCTCTCGCCCTGGCCGTAGAGCTGGTAGAGTTTGGGGCCAAGCAGATCGAACGCGCGCTTGAGATCGGCGACGTACATCGGCGCGCCGCCGTAGATGATGGTCTTGAGGCCGCCGGTGTCCGCCGAGCCCGCCCTGGGGTGGTCAATCAGCCGCGTGACCATGGTCGGCGCCGCGAACATGCTGACATTGCCGTAGGTGGTGAGCGCTGCGAGCACGTCCTCGGGGTCGAACGAGCCGGACAGGATGACGTTGTTCGCTCCGCGTGCCAGGTGGGCAAGGCCGTAGAGCCCGGACCCATGGCTGAGCGGGGCCGCGTGCAGGATCGTGTCCTGCGGCCCGATCATGTCGATATCGGCATAGTAGCAGTGGCAGGCGAACAGCAGGTTGCGATGCGTGAGGATCGCGCCCTTCGGCCGGCCGGTGGTGCCGCTGGTATAGAACAGCCACGCCTCGGCCTCCGGTGTGCCCGGCTCGCCACAGATCGGCTCTCCCTGGCGCAGGGCATCGCCGTCCGCGGTGCCGGTGACGACGACCGGGGGCAGCCCGGTCAGCTCGGGCTCGGACAGGCCATCGGCAAGCTTCGGCGTGGCGAGGCAAAGTTTGGCGTCACAATCGGCCAGGATCCACGCCATCTCCTTGGCGTGCAGCTTGCTGTTCATGGGCACCGCCGAGAGCCCGGCGCGCCAGATGCCATAGAGCAGCGGCAGAAACTCCGGGCAGTTCTCCATCGCCAGCGCCACCCGGTCGCCGGGCTTCAGGCCATGCCGCTGGCGCAGGGCGCCGGCGATGCGCTGCACCTGGGCTTCGAGGGCGGCATAGCTCAGCGAGCCGCCAGCCCAGGAGAGGGCCGGCCGCGCGGGATAGACCTTCGCCACGGTTTGAAGTGTGAGCGAGATGTTCATGGTCCCTCCCCTCGATGAACAATTGTCTTGGTACGCGACTATGGAGCTGCCGCAGCAGCGGCTTTGGCAGCTTCAACCATCCAGGCACCAAGTACCAGGGGGCTCAAGCCCCCAGCGGGATGGAGGGGCGCTGCAGTCGCGAGGGGCTGACGCCGACGATTCAGATCGTCTCAACGCTTTCGGGGAGAGGGCCAGGATAAGGCGCAGCTGCAAGTGAACCATCCACACGCGGCCGCAAGATCGTACGTGACGTCCTGGCTTGATGCGCCGCGTTGTGTGGGAGGAGGCTGTGGCTGCCCCTCGCCCCGGCTTCTTGATCATCGGCTGCCATGTGTGGATGGCAGGGCGGCGGCGAGAGGGAGTCTCTAGAACCACACGCCCGTCCAGCGGTAGCGCGGGCGCATCGGGTCGGGGCCGGTGCGCGAGGCCAGCGGACCGGCGGCAAGCTGGAGCTCCGGGAGCAGCGGCAGATCGCCGCCGAGCTCCTCGAGGCGGGCGATGCGATCCTCCGTCCGTGGGTGCGAGCGCAGCAGCGAAGGTTGCGGAATGCGCCGTCCGGGCACCGGCAGGCGCATATCCTCCCAGAAGCGGCCGGCGTGGCGCTCCACTTTCCGCAGCGCCGAGATCAGCCAGCCGGCGTTGCCGGTGAGGGTGACCGCCTCCAGATCGGCATCGTACTCGCGCGCGCGGGCGAGCCCGAGCTGGATGAGGCTGCCGATCGTGGGCGCAAAGTAGAGCAGCAGCAGGCCCATCAGGTAGGAGCCGTCCAGACCGTCGATCAGGAATTCCGGCAAGCTGATGACAGCCATGAACACCGCCAGATAGGCGAGCCACTGCATGCAGCGCGTCAGGATATCGGCGAGCCCCATCAAGGCGAGATCATTATTGCGGATGTGACTCATCTCGTGCGCGAGAACGGCCGCCAGCTCCTCCTTGCTGTCGAGCTTGCGCAATAGTCCGTCGGTGATGCCGATCACTGCATTCTCAGGCGTACCGGCGGCGAAGGCGTTGAGGGTCATGCTGGGGATGACATAGACGCGCGGCGGCTCCGTCAGCTCGGCGCGGTCAGCCAGCGCGTCGACCATCTGCAGCAGCGCGCTGCCGTTCTGCTCGGTGACCCGGCGGGCGCGGTAGAAGCGCATGATCGTCTCGGGCGGCAGCCGCGGAGCGAGGGCATAGATGAGCCCGAGCGCCACCAGCGTCGCCGCGATGCCCATGGGCCCCCAGATCAGCCACGCGCTGAACCCGGTCAGCAGCCCCAGCCCACCGACCAGCAGGAACGTGTGCAGCGTGTTACGCGTCCGATGCGCGCGGAGGGTGGCAGCGTCGAGGAACGGCATCATGGGCGACATTTAGGCTGGTGGGAGGCACTGCGGCAAGGGCATTGAGACGCGGCACAGGCGGCAATTTTTCAGTCCGGCGACAACAACCGGCGGCGGTTTGCTCAGAGTCAGTTGCTTTTGCACGCGACTGGCTACGCAATCCTTTGTCCCGGCGCAGCAGGCGCGCGCCGGGACAGTCTGGTTTTCCGGCAGGTGTGGCCAAGAGAGCGCGCTGGCGCTCCTAGAACTTCTCGCTCAATGCCGGCGTGACCGCCTCGGTAGGGGCCAGGGCGTTGGCGAGAATGGTGGGGATCACCGCCTCGGGTGTGCTCGCCGTGAGCACGGTGACGCCCATCTCGGGGCGGATGAAGCCTTCCCGTCGCATGTGGTCCAGAAGGCCCAGGAACGGTGTCCAGAAGTCCTCGATGTCGAGCAGCACGATCGGCTTGGCGTGCTGGCCCAGCTGCGCCCACGTCAGCTGCTCCACCAGCTCCTCCAGCGTGCCGATGCCGCCGGGCATGGCGACGAAGGCGTCGGAGCGGTCGAACATCAGCTTCTTGCGCTGGTGCATGTCGGCAACGACGATCAGCTCGGTGGCGTCGCGCAGCATGCGCTCCTTGACCGACAGGAACTCGGGGATGATGCCGGTGACGCGGCCGCCATGTTTGAGCACCGACTGGGCAATCTCGCCCATCAGGCCGAGCCCGCCGCCGCCATAGACGAGGCCGATGTCGCTCTCGGCCATCAGGCGACCGAGCGTCCGTGCGCCCTCGACATAGGCCGGATCGCGGCCTGGGCTGGAGCCGCAATAGACGCAGACGTTGCGGACAGGGCCCGGCTCCGCAGGCTTCGTCTTGTTCATGTGCTGCACAGGCACGCTATCGTGAATGGCCTTGGGCTGGCCATTGGCGCGGCGACGACGTTCTCCCATTAGCGCTCCGGGGCTCCTTGCTGCTCGGCTCTGCCTATGCGTTTGCCGCAACCGGCACACCACAATTTTCGTTGGGTGGGGCGGCGATTGTTTGCCGGTGACGCGCTTTTTGGTCTAAGGGATGCGGACATCGTTAACCGACTTGTTGCTTGGACGACCATAGACCAGAATTTGGTGGGCGTGTTGCTATACCCAGGTTCAGTCTCGTGCCGCGTCGGTATCTCGATCGCTGTCGCGGGCGCGCTCATGACTCTGGCGGCGACGCCGAAGCCGGTGGCCGCCCGCGGGCCCGCCGGGGGCTACGAGGAGACCGATCGGGAGGTATATGGGGAGAGCGGGTCAAGCGCGGCACCTGGCCCGCGCGCGCCGCTGGAGTGGCTCAGATCGTCAAGCCGGAGCTTCCAGAGCCTCATGCGGATGTTGGCCCAGCGGGCGGCCGATGTCGGCGGCGCTGCGAGGCGGCCATTGCCACCGGCGCCTGCGCCCGAGCCCGCGGCACCCGAGCCGGATGTGACCGAGCCCTATTTGCCCCCGCCGCCTCCGAAGCCAGAGCACACCTGGCGTCCCGAGCGGGGTGGCGAGGCGAAGGCGGGTCGCGACCGCAGCATCACTGCGCGTGTCAGGAAGTGGCGCCAGCGCGCGGCGTGGTGCCGCTATGCCGGCTTCGAGGTTCCGGACACGGGCTGGTACGTCGTGCAGCGCGGCGACACGCTGTGGGATATCGCAGAGGCCCACTATGGCTACGGCCGGGCGTATCGGCGCATATGGCGCGCGAATCCGGAGCGCATCGTCGATCCGAACCTGATCTACCCATGCCAGCAGCTCTATATCACGCAGCGCCGCTACCATCGCAGCCTGCGGCCCGAGAAGCCCCGCTACACGCCGCTGCCCCGGCGGTCAAAGTCCTGGCAGGGGGCCGAGGAGAGCCCGCGCCGCGGCTCCTACGGTGCCGCCCACGGGGGTCGCAATGCCAGCGCCGGCGAATGGGAATTCTGGGACTAGGCTACCCGCTGCCGCCTGCCAGCATCGACAACCGCGCCGGGCGGCATTAAAGGCGAGTTCATGCAACGTCATCTTCGAGCCCCCCGGCGCGGCGCTCTGGCCGCGGTGGCGGCACGGCTCACGCCCAGATCCGAGCAGCTGCGCATCCTCAAGGGCTTGCGGCCCTACATCTGGCCCTCCGACCGGCCGGACCTGAAGGCGACGGTGGCGCTGTCCCTGGTGCTGATGCTGGCGGCCAAGCTGGTCACGGTCGCGATGCCCTTCACGTTCAAGTGGGCGACCGATGCGCTGGTGGCGGCGTCCGGCGGCAGCGTGCCCCGCGAGGCGGTGTTGCCCTGGCTGATCGGCGCCCCGGTTGCGGCGATCGTGCTCTACGGCGCCATCCGTATCGCCATGTCCCTGCTGATGCAGGTGCGCGAGGGCATGTTCGCCAAGGTGGCCATGCACGCCGTGCGCAAGCTGGCGCTCGACACCTTCGAGCACATGCATCTGCTCTCGCTGCGCTTCCACCTGGAGCGCAAGACCGGCGGGCTCACGCGCGTGCTGGAGCGCGGCCGGCTCGGTATCGAGAGCATCTCGCGCATGGCGCTGATGACGTTCC